>JABFVM010000181.1 GCA_013362785.1 Streptomyces sp.
AGTCTACGCAACGCCTCCTGGACGTCGACGACGCCCGCGACATCCGGGTTCTCGGTCTTCTCCTCGCGCTGCGACCAGAACAGGGCGATGCGCCGCCGCTCCCGGACCGCGCTGCGGATCTTCGTACGGGCCAGATTGGCGACCACCCCGCGCGCGTACGCCACCGGATGGTCGGCCGCGCGCACCCGGTCCCAGCGGTGCCACAGCGCCAGCAACGCGTCCGCCGCCAGATCGTCGGCGGCGTCCGCCTCGCCCGTCAGGAGATGGGCCAGGCGCGACAGTTCGGCGTAGTGCCGGTCGAAGAAGGCGTGGAACTCCACGGAGGCGGCGTCGTCGACGACCGTGCCCACGGGCGACCCCTCCTGCCTGTGCGTGTCATGTGTATGACATGTGATCGACCGGAGATCATCCGGACGAGAAGCGGAAGCGTAGCAGCGATCGAGTGCGCGGTTCGTACGAGGCTTCGAACGGCGTATGGCAGGCCGTACGGTGAGCAGCCCTGATTCCGTAACACGGGGAAAACCTGAAACGGGTTCAACAGGGGAACAATCCAGCCAGCATCCGCACACCGACCAGTCAGGCAGCAAGGAGCGACCCGCCATGTCCGATTCCCAGAAGGTGACCGACCGGCCAAGTGCCACGCCACCGGGCGTGAACAGTGTCGACCGGTTCTTCAGGATCTCCGAACGGGGATCCACCTTCGCCCGTGAGATACGCGGCGGCTTCGCCACGTTCTTCACGATGGCCTACATCCTTGTCCTGAATCCCATCATCCTCGGCAGCGCGAAGGACAAGTTCGGCCACCAGTTGGATGCGGTCCAACTCACCACCGCCACCGCCCTGGTGGCCGCGGTCATGACGATCATCATGGGCGTCGGCGGCAACCTGCCGCTCGCGCTCGCCGCGGGCCTCGGTCTGAACGCCGTCGTCGCCTTCCAGATCGCCCCGCTGATGGCGTGGGACGACGCGATGGGGCTGGTCGTCCTCGAAGGCCTGCTGATCTGTGCGCTCGTGGTCACCGGTCTGCGCGAGGCCGTGATGCACGCCATTCCGCAACCGCTGAAGCAGGCGATCAGCGTCGGTATCGGCCTGTTCATCGCCTTCATCGGCTTTGTCGACGCCGGGTTCGTCAGCCGGATCCCGGACGCCGCGAACACCACCGTGCCGGTGCAGCTGGGCGGCACGGGTCAGCTCGCCGGGTGGCCGATGCTCGTGTTCTGCCTCGGCGTTCTGCTGACGATCGCGCTGCTCGCCCGCAAGGTGAAGGGCGCGATCCTGATCAGCATCGTGACCATGACGGCCGTCGCGATGATCATCAACTCCGTCGCCGACATAAAGGCCTGGGGTCTGACCACGCCCGCGTGGCCGGAAAAGCTGGTCGACACCCCGGACTTCGGACTCATCGGTGACTTCAGTCTGTTCGGCGCGTTCGGGCAGACCACGGCCATCACCGTCGTCCTGCTGATCTTCACCCTGGTGCTGTCCGACTTCTTCGACACCATGGGCACGGTCGTCGGCATCAGCGCGGAGGCCGGTCTGCTGGACGAGCAGGGCAAGGTGCCGAACCTCGGGCGGGTGCTGCTGATCGACGGCGCCGCGGCGGCGGCCGGCGGTGCGGCCTCGTCGTCCTCCGCGACCTCCTACATCGAGTCGGCGGCGGGCGTCGGCGAAGGCGCGCGCACGGGCTTCTCCAACCTGATCACCGGCGGAATGTTCGCACTCGCCCTGTTCCTGACCCCGCTGCTCACCATCGTCCCGCTCCAGGCGGCCGCCCCCGCCCTGGTCGCCGTCGGGTTCCTGATGATGACCCAGGTCAAGCACATCGACTGGGACAAGTACGAGATCGCCATCCCGGCCTTCCTGACCATCGCCGTCATGCCGTTCACCTACTCGATAACCAATGGCATCGGGGCGGGGTTCGTCGCCTACGTCGTCATCAAGACGGTGCTCGGCAAGGCGAAGGAGATCCACTGGCTGATGTGGGGGACCTCGGTGCTGTTCCTCGTGTACTTCGCCATCAACCCGATCGAGCAGGTCCTGGGCGTCAAGTAGCCCCGGGAGAGGGCCTAGCCCTTGAGCGCCGCCTCCATCACCTTCTTGGCCACGGGGGCGGCCAGTCCGTTGCCGCTGACCTCCGACCGTGCCGCGTCCGACTGTTCGACCAGGACCGCCACGGCGACCTCCTTGTCGCCGGCCTTGCCGTACGACGTGAACCAGGCGTACGGCGTCTTGCTGTTGTTCTCGCCGTGCTGGGCCGTGCCCGTCTTGCCGCCCACCGTCGCGCCCGAGATCTGGGCGTTCGTGCCCGTGCCCTCCTCGACGACCGTCTGCATCGCCGACTGGAGCTGCTCGGCGGTGGACGAGCTGACGATCTCCTTGGTGTCGGCCCGGTCGTCGTAGTTCTCCAGCACATCCCCGCTGCTGTTGGTGATCTGCGACACCATGTGCGGTGAGACCAGCTTGCCGCCGTTGGCTATGGCGGCCGACACCATGGCCATCTGCAGCGGGGTCGCGGTGACGTCGAACTGGCCGATGCCGGACAGGGCCGTCTGCGCCTTGTCCATGTCGGAGGGGTACACGCTGGTGTACGCCCGCACCGGCACGTCCTGCGACTCGTCGTTGAAGCCGAACTTCTCGGCCATCGCCCGCACCTTGTCCTGGCCCAGGTCGACGGCCATCTTGCCGAAGACGTTGTTGCACGAGTACTGCAGCGCGACCCGGATCGAGGCGTTCTCACAGGGGGCGGACGGGTTCTCGTTCGTCAACCGGCTGCTCGACTGGGGCAGGTCGTAGGGGTTCGGGCTGACCGTCTTGTCGTCCACCGACTTGTACAGCCCGTCCTCCAGCGCGGCCGCCGCGACGACCAGCTTGAACGTCGAGCCCGGCGGCAGCGGCTGGCGCAGCGCACGGTTCGTCATCGGCTTGTCGGAGTCCTTGGTCAGCTGCGTCCAGACGTCCGAGTCGCCCGTGGTGATCCGCGACGGGTCGTACGACGGAGTGGAGACGGTCGCCAGGATCTTCCCGGTGCTGGGGTCGATCGCGACGGCGGCGCCCTTCTTGTCGCCGAGCGCGTCGTAGGCGGCCTTCTGCACGTCCGGGTCGATCGTCGTGATCACGTTGCCCGGGTCCGACCGCTTGTTGGTGACCGTGTCCAGCACGCTCTTCAGCCGGTTGTCGGTGCCGTCCAGCAGATCCCGGTAGACGCCCTCCAGCTGGGTGGCGCCGTACGCCTGTGAGCTGTAGCCGGTGACCGCCGCGTACAGCGAGCCGTCCGTGTACGTCCGCTTGTACGCGAGGTCGCCGCTCTTGGTGCGCGCCGAGCCGGTGACCGACTTGCCGGCCACGACGATGTTGCCGAGCGGCTCGCTGTACAGCGCGATCGTGTTCCGCCGGTTGTCCTTGTCGTCCGCGAGTGCCTTGCCGTCGTAGAACTGCACCCAGGTCGCCCTGACCAGCAGAGCGAACACCAGCAGCAGCACGAAGACGGATGCCCGCCTGATCGTCTTGTTCATCCCACTTGAGCAGACGAGCGGGATGCGGGCAATCGTTCCCTTGCGACCCGTTTTCTCATTGAGTGTTCATGATCGAGTGTTCATGGTCGAGAGTTCATGAAGCCCGCCTCGTACGCGGCGATCACCGCCTGGGTGCGGTCCCGGGTGCCGGTCTTCGCCAGGACCGCCGCCACATGCGACTTCACGGTGGCCGGACCGACCTCCATGCGCCGGGCGATCTCCGCGTTGGTCAGGCCCCGCGCCATCAGCCGCAGCACCTCGCTCTCGCGTCCCGTGAGCCGCGCCACCCAGGGCGGTGGCGCGGGGTACGCGCGCGCGTGCTCGGCGGCGAGGTCCCGGAGGGCCGACGGGAACAGCAGGGTGTCGGAGCGCGAGACCAGCCGTACCGCCTGCACCAGCGCGTCGGCGTCCGCCCGCTTCAGCAGGAACCCGGCGGCTCCGGCGCGCAGGGCGTCGTAGACATAGGAGTCGTTCTCGAAGGTCGTGACGACGACCACACGGGGCGGCTCGTCGAGCGCGCCGAGGATCTGCTCGGTGGCCCGGATGCCGTCGATCTCGGGCATCCGGACGTCCATGAGGATGACATCGGGACGCCGGTCCCGTACGACGGTCACGGCCTCGGCGCCGGTGGCCGCCTCGCCGACCACCTCCATGTCCGGCTCGGCGGAGAGGATGGCGCGCAGGGCGCTGCGCACCATGCGTTCGTCGTCGGCGAGGACGATCCGGATCGTCATGCGGGTCCCTTCAGGGGCAGTCGTACATGCAGCCGCCACATCCCCGGTGCGGGGCCGGCCTCCGTCGTCCCGCCAAGGAGCCGGGCCCGGTCGGCGATGCCGCGCAGGCCGTGGCCGCCGCCGGGGCGACAGACGGGGGCGTGGTCCAGGGGGTTCTCCACGGTGATCGCCAGCTGCCCGTCGGCGGCCTCGATGCGCAGGGTCACCGTCACCCGCTCACCGGCATGCCTGAGGGCGTTGCTCAGCCCCTCCTGCACGATGCGGTAGGCCTCGCGGGACAGGACGGGCGGCAGCGCCCGGGGATCGATGCCGACCGTGGCCGTCACCCGTGTCCCGCCCGCACGGGTGCGGCGCAGAAGACAGTCGAGGTCGGCGCCGAGGGTGGGCGCCGGGGCCGTACCGGGAGCGTCGCCGTCCCTCAACACGCCGAGCACGGCGTCGAGTTCACCGACCGTGCGCCGGGTCGTGTCCTCGATCGCGGCGAGCGCCTCGCGCACGAACTCCGGGTCGGTGTCGAGGACTCGGCGGGCCGCGCTCGCCTGGAGGGTGACGGCGCTGAGGGCATGGCCCACCGAGTCGTGCAGCTCGCGTGCGAGCCGGTTGCGCACGGCGAGGTCGGCGGCGCGCGCCTCGGCCGCCGCGAGCCGGTCCTCCGGCGCGGGCCCGAGCAGCGCGGGCGCCCAGCGGGCTAGGAGCGTACCGGCGACGGCCGCGCAGCCGGCGAGCGCCAGCAGCGTCGCCACCCCCGCGACCGGCGCCAGCGCCAACACCCAGGTGTGATTGAGGGCTTCGGGGAGGTCGACGAGCTCGGCACCGCCCAGCCACACGAGCAGCGGCAGCGCGGCCAGGAACCCGGCGAACGGCGGCACCGCCAGCGACATCCCGGAGATGATCGCGCCGAACCCGAGATGCAGCGTGAACCAGGCCGCCGTACGCCCCTTCGCGGCCCGCGTCCGGGCGGGGCCGTGGGCGAGCAGCCCCGCGTCGACCCCGCACAGCGACCGCACCGCGCCCGCCTCCAGGGACCGGGTCAGCGGGAACACGGCGGCGGTGACGGTGGCCAGGGGCAACCCGACTGCGAAGGAGAGGAGTTGCAGCGGCAGGTCGTTGAAGACGTACCGGGAGTCGGTGGCGGGCCCGACGACGAGCTGGCCGACGAAGACGTACGGCATGGCGAGCGCGCCGCCGAGGATCAGATGGATCCAGCGCCGGCGCGCCTGCCGCCCGAACAGGAGCCGGAGATGTCCGCTCACGCCGGCCGCTTCACCGCGGACCGCTCCGCCAGGAAGTAGGCGCCGACGGTGGCGACGAGGATGCCGACGATCATCTGGCCAGCGTAGGTCAGGCTCATCAGCGGTGTGGCCCGGTCGGCGATGTCGTCCGGGCCGCCCAGGGAGGCCAGCGACAGCCAGCCGCCCCAGCAGGTGACGGCACTCGAGCCGACCCAGACCAGGGCGAGCGGTACCTTCACGGGCAGGGCGCGGCCCAGGCGGAAGGCGAGCATGCAGCCACCGGTGACGGCGGCGAGGAGGAAGACGGCGTACACGGTCTCCAGGGCGTAGAAGTCACCGGTCCGTTCCGACACCCGCCCCTCGCTCAGCCCCGCCGTCGCCCCGCAGGCCCACAGCACGTGCACGGTGAGCGGGAACAGCGCCAGGATCCCCGCGGCCACCGCGCTCACCCGCTGGGCGGCCCCGATGACACCGACCGGCAACTCCCAGACCAGGCCCCGCCACAGGTGTCCCCAGCGGTCCCGGGCATAGAGCGCGAACAGTGCCCCCAGACAGATCCCCTGAGCGATGAACCCGCTGTACACGACCCCGAACACCCATTCGTCCAGGAAGGCTTCACCGCCCGCGCTCGTCCGCGTGCTGCCCCCGAGGGCACGCACCACGAGCTGCAGCGGAAACCCGGCCATGATCGGAGTGAGCAGCCCGGTGGCGACCCACACCGGGAACGCGAGCAGCCACGCGGGCACTCTGAGCCCCCAGGGCCTGGTCAGCACCAGCGCGAGCACGATCACGGCACTGTCCATCAGCACGGAGACGCTGTTGACCACCGCCATCGAGACCCGGTGGTCCAGCAGTCCGCTGTCCTCGGGAATCCCGACGTGGCTCCCGGCGACCCAGGCGATCTTGAGCCCGAGGTACGGCACGCACGAGACGATGGCGACGGCCCGCAGCGCGCGGCGGGTCCGGCTGGGACCCGGGGTGTGCAGGACCGGGGAGGGGGCGAATGACTGCGTCATGCGTCCACGCTCCCGCGAGCACCCCGGCCACCACGTCCTGCACACCGACGATCCGTCTCCGCCGCACGGGGGAGACCGGGATCCTTCAGAGGCGGCGCGTCGCCAGCGTCAGCCGGTCCCGGGCGTCGAACAGGGCGTCCTTCACCATCTGTTCGTGGGCGGGCGTCAGCCGGGCCACCGGCACCGAGCAGCTGATCGCGTCACGCGCCGGGGTGCGGTACGGGATCGCCACGCCGAAGCAGCGCAGCCCGAGGGTGTTCTCCTCGCGGTCCACGGCGAAGCCCTGCTCGCGGACCTGGTGGAGCTCCTCGATGAGC
>JABFVM010000140.1 GCA_013362785.1 Streptomyces sp.
CCGGCCGTGGGGCGCTCCAGCAGGTTGACGCAGCGGATGAGCGAGGACTTGCCGGCGCCGGACTGGCCGATGACGCCGTACACCTCGCCTTCGCGGACATGCAGATCGACGCCGTCGAGGGCGGTGACCTCGCGGCCACGCGAACGGTAGACCTTGGTCAGGCCCGTTGTGGTGATCACTGGGGTTTCCGTCACTGTCGAGTACGCGGGCGTGGGTGTGCCCTGGTACGGGAGGGAAGGCATGCGCGGGCAACTCGGTCACGTACGGCATCGGCGTACGGACGTGCCACGGCGGCTCGCTTCGGGGCGCGAGCTCAGGGAGTGGTGCGGGGGCCCTCTAGAAGGCGCGCATTCGGCGCATGCGACACATACAACGAGCACCGGGCGTCATCGTCGCCTCGGTCGCAGGGGTGCGGTAGCTCGTCGTGGTCATGCGATCAGTAAACCAGACCTACGGTCCTTACCGGCCGCCGCTGTCCGCATCCTGGACAGCGGCGGACAGCTCTCAGCCGCGGTCGGAGATCTCCACGCCGCCGTCGCTGACCAGCGCGGACAGGGCGGACAGGTCCCGCACCACCAGGTCGGCGTCGAGCTCGTGGGCCTGGTGGGTTGTGGTCAACGCCACGGTGGTCATTCCGGCGGCGCGGCCCGACGCGAGACCGGCGGGGGCGTCCTCGAAGACGACGCAGTGGGCCGGGTCCACGCCGAGTTCGCGGGCGGCGAGGAGGTAGGGCTCGGGGTCGGGCTTGCCGCGGGTGATGTCGTCGGCGGTGACCATCGTCTTGGGGAGGATGCCGACGGCGTCGAGCCGGGCCTCGGCGAGGCGGCGGGTGGCGGAGGTGACGACGGCCCAGCGGTCGGCGGGCAGCGAGTCGAGGAAGTCCTTGGTGCCGGGCAGCAGATGCACGCCGCCGTTGGGCACGTCCTCCACCTCCAGCGTCTCGATCCGTGCGAGGGCCTCCGGGACGACGTCGGCGGGCAGCAGCTCGGCGACTATCTCGACCGCCGGACGCCCGTGCAGCTCGACCCGCCCGAACTCCTCCGTGATGCCGTACTCCTCGGCCCACCGCGCCCAGCAGCGGTCCACGGAGGCGAGGGAGGAGACGAGGGTGCCGTCGTTGTCGAACAGGAGAGCGCGTGCGTGGATCGTCATGGTCTAGACCCTACGGGGCCCCAGGAGCATGCCGGACACGGCCTCGCGGAGCCGGTGACTACCGAGCAGGCACCCCCGCCGGCCGACTGATTCAGGGTCGGCCGCATCAGGCCTTTTGGGCCGTAATAGGCTCGCCGCATGTTTGATGTCCTGACGCTGGTGACCGGGGTCGCCGCGCTGCTGCTCGCCGCGTGGTGCGGCTGGGCGGCGTACCGTGACCAGCCGACGAAGGACTGGCACTTCATCGGGATGGCCGTGGTGACGGTGCTGGCCCTGGTGCAGCTGGTGGTCGGGATCGTGCTGCTGGCGCGGGGCGAGAAGCCGGAGCAGGGCACGACGATCTTCGTGGCGTATCTGCTGGGGTCGTTCGCGTGCATCCCCGCCGCGGGCTTCATGTCGCTGGCCGAGCGCTCCAAGTGGGGTTCGGTGACGGTCGCCGCCGGCGGTGTGGTGCTGGCCGTCCTTGAGGTGCGGCTCTATGACATCTGGGGAGGCTGAGGTGGCCGTGACACAGGAGAAGCCCACCAGGACGCGGCTGATCAGCGGCCCCGGGATTCTGCTCGTGTGGCTGTACGGCGTGATGGTCGTCGGGGCCGTGTCCCGCTCGGCGTACCAGATCGCGACGGAGTTCGACCGGGCCCCGCTCGCCTACACGCTGTCGGCGGTGGCGGGGCTCGTGTACGGATTCATCACGTACACCCTGGTGCGGGGCGGCGAGACGGCCCGCAAGGCGGCGCTGGTGTGCTGCGCCGCCGAGCTCGCGGGCGTTCTGGTCGTCGGCACCTGGACCCTGGTGGAGCCCTCGGCGTTCCCCGACGCGACGGTCTGGTCCGACTACGGCATGGGGTATCTGTTCATTCCCGTACTGCTGCCCCTGTCGGCCCTGTACTGGCTCCGCAAGGCGCGAACCGTCAAGCAGTAACCGTCCGACTGTCCAGCAGTAACCGTCAGGCAGTGGCTGCGTACGCCCCCGCCGACTTCTCCAGGACGACCATCTCGACGCCGTCCGCGCCCCTCGACGTGCCGACCGCCTCGTAGCCCACCTTGCGGTAGAGGCGCAGGTTGCCCTCGCTGCGGTGGCCGGTCTGCAGGCGGAACCTCGTGGCGCCGCGCTGCTCGGCCAGGGCCGCTTCCGCCGCGCGCAGCAGCCTGGCGCCGATGCCGTGGCCCTGCAGGCGGGGGTGGACGCAGAGCTTGCCGATGGCGGCCGAGCCGTCCTCTGTGACGCTGCCGCGGACGGAGCCGACCACCTCCTCGCCCAGCCGGGCCACGAAGACGCAGTCCGCGGCGACCTCCGCGCGGACCGAGTCCAGGGTTTGGACCAGCGGGTCGATGCGGTAATTGCCGTACAGCGCCGCTTCGCTCTGGAAGCACAGGTACTGAAGCCTGAAGATCTGCTCCGCGTCCTGCTCGGTCGCTGCCGAGATGGTCACGCTCATGCCCATGTGCGCACGCCTCCCGCTCACCTGATCGCCTGTTGTCCCTCACTCCTATCCCCGGCTGCTGCGGGCCGCAACCTCCGGTGCGAGCAAACGACGCAGACATCCCAGGCATCTGGAACGTTCCGGGCCGAGACTGCCCTGTGAGATACCCAACTCCCCCGCGATTTCCCGGTATGTCAGGTCCTCGGGCGACAGGAGAGCCTCCACGAGGCTGGGGCAGCGTCCCGGCAGCCGGCGTACGGCGTCGCGCAGGGCCCGGCGGCGGGCGGCCGCGAGGGCGAGGTGCTCCGGGTCGTGATGGTCGCCGTCGGCGGCGGGCTCGTTCTCGTACGGCCGTTCCCGGCTCGTCGTACGGCGGCTGCGGCGGGCCTCGGAGCGGACGGCCCGGCGCAGCCAGCCCGGCGGGTCGAGGGGCGGGCCGTCCGAGTCGAGGTGTTCCAGAAGGCGCAGCCAGACCGCCTGTTCCAGGTCTCCCGGCTCCGCTCCGGAGGCGGGTGCCTCGGCGGAGGCCTCGGCGATGAGCAGCGGGCGAAGGGTGGCCACCAGGTCGTCCGTCATATGCGGCACGACGCGGCCGCCCGGGCTCGGGGTTGCCAGGGCGGCCGACAGTCACCCCAACCGGGGCACGGGTCTCAGCTGTTGACGCTCAGCGGGTTGACGCTCAGCGGTTGGCGCTCAGCCGTTGACGAAGTCCTCGCGGGCCAGCACGCCCGTGTCCGGGTTGTCGGTGAAGACACCGTCGATGCCGGTCGCGAAGTACGTCCGGTAGGCGCCGAAGACATCGCCGTAGGCATCCGCGTCGGTGCCCTTGCGGTAGTCCGCGGGGAGGAAGGGGTTCTCGTTGCGCATGGTCCAGGGGTGCAGGATCAGGCCGACCTTGTGCGCGTCGCTCACCAGCGTGGTGGGCGTGGTGAGGTTGCCGTTCGCGTCCTTCGGGATGACCAGGTCCAGAGTGGGGCCGATGCCCTGCGCGTAGGAGGCGATCTCCCGGAGGCCGGCCGGCTTGACCAGGTCGGCGACGGTGCGCGGGTCGCCCGTCTCGACGAAGTCCCAGGGGCGGGTGGCCGGGCCGGACAGCAGGACCACCAGCGGGTTGTCGACCAGCTTGTTCAGGCGCTGGATGCTGGTCGGCTCGAAGGACTGGATGATGACGGGCGAGTTCCGCCGGTCCCTGCCGTGCTTGTGCAGCACCTTGGCGACCCGCTCCTCCAGGGCGAGGCCCTGCTTGCGGAAGTAGGTGGGGTGCTTGAGCTCGGGGTAGATCCAGACCTGCTTGCCGCGCTTACGGGTCTGCTCGTCCTGCCACTTCAGGACCTCTTCGAAGGTGGGGATCTCCCAGCGGCCGTTGTAGAGCGTGTTGTGCGGACGGTTGGCCGGGATGCGCTCGACGGCGCGCAGGGTCTTCAGCTCGGCGAGTGTGAAGTCCTCGGTGAACCAGCCGGTGGTGGCGACACCGTCGAGCGACTTCGTCTTCTTGCGGTCGGCGAACTCGGGATGGCTCGCGACGTCGGTCGTGCCGCCGATCTCCGGCTCATGCCGGCAGACGAGGTGACCGTCCTTGGTGGGCACCAGGTCGCCCGCCTCGACGATGTCGGCGCCCATGTCGAGGGCCAGCTGGTAGGAGCCGAGGGTGTGCTCGGGCCGGTAGCCGCTGGCGCCGCGGTGGCCGATGATCGTCGGCCTGGGCAGGCTCCGCACCCCGCCGCCCCCGGTCCGGGCCTCGGCCGCCTTCGCCGTGCCGGACAGCCCGAGGACCGCCCCGCTCGCACCGAGCACCGCCGCGCCGAGCAGCATCCGCCGTCCG
Source organism: Streptomyces sp. (assembly GCA_013362785.1). Lineage (GTDB taxonomy): Bacteria > Actinomycetota > Actinomycetes > Streptomycetales > Streptomycetaceae > Streptomyces. Next base: position 4,399 of record JABFVM010000140.1, read on the forward strand.
GTTCCGCCCGTCTGCTCGTTCTCCTGCGTTCCCATGAGCGCCCTCCCTGCCCGTCCGTTCATCAGTGCGGGCCGATCCTAGGTGCGTGTACATGACCGAGGGGAGACCGGCCCCCGAACACGCGGGTGACGCTGGATGTCGTACGGGAAAGGAGTGGTGACGGTCCGTCGGATTCGCCGGGGCGGCTCGGGGAAGGCGTCCGGTATGCCCCGGAGGCGATGTCCGTCACATTGTGGCCGGCGCGTTACGGGCCGCCCAAGGGGCGCCACCGCAGGTAAACCTGCGTCAACAGTGAGTAAGACGTCGGTGAAGTCGGCTCACCCGATGTGCGGGACCCCCTGGACCGCGAGTATCGTCCTCACCTGCACAGACTCATACCGAATCCCTTGACACCGGAGGGCCCGTTGTCCCGCTTCGCGCTCATCAAGGCAGTGCTCGGACCGATCATGCGCCTGATGTTCCGCCCACAGGTGGAGGGCGCGGAGCACATCCCGGGCGACGGCCCGGTCATCCTGGCCGGCAACCATCTGACCTTCATCGACTCGATGATCCTGCCGCTGGTCTGCGACCGTCAGGTCTTCTTCATCGGCAAGGACGAGTACGTCACCGGCAAGGGCCTCAAGGGCCGTCTGATGGCCTGGTTCTTCACCGGCGTCGGCATGATCCCGGTCGACCGGGACGGCGGCCGGGGCGGCGTCGCGGCGCTGATGACCGGGCGCCGGATCCTGGAGGAGGGCAAGGTCTTCGGCATCTACCCCGAGGGCACGCGCTCGCCCGACGGACGGCTGTACCGGGGCCGTACCGGCATCGCCCGCCTGACGCTGATGACCGGGGCGCCGGTCGTCCCGTTCGCCATGATCGGCACGGACAAGATCCAGCCGGGCGGGGCGGGTATGCCCCGCCCGCGCAAGGTGACGGTGCGGTTCGGTGAGGCGATGGAGTTCTCCCGGTACGAGGGGATGGACCGGGACCGGTATGTGCTGCGGGCCGTCACCGACTCCGTGATGACCGAGGTCATGCAGTTGTCCGGGCAGGAGTACGTGGACATGTACGCGAGCAAGGCGAAAGAAGCGGCGTAGCGCCGGTTCGGTTCTCACGTACGGCGACTGCGGGTCCGTCGCGGCTTGTCGCGCCCACGCGGCGGAGCCGCATGTTGAATACAGCCCCGCGCCCCTTCAGGCGGCGTTGTCCAGCCGTTGGCCTCGGAGCAGGAACCATGCCGCCAGCGCCGCAGTGAGCAGCACCGCTGCCCCTACCCCCGACGCCAGCGCAAGCCCGTCCACGAATGAACTCCGCGCCGCGTCCAGCATCGGCTCCGCCGTCTGCGTCGGCATGCCCGCCGACGCCTCCACCGCGCCGCCCAGCGACTCGTGGGCCTCGGCCGGGGTGCCCGCAGGGCCGGTGAAGCCCCGGTAGACGCCGGTCACGATCGAGCCCAGTACGGCGATTCCCAGGGCCGCGCCCAGTTCGTACGCCGTCTCGGACACCGCGGAGGCCGCTCCCGCCTGCTCCTTCGGTACGGAGGAGAGGATCACGTCGGACGTCACCGTGAAGGAGAAGCCCGCGCCTACGCCGACCACCAGAAGGGCGGCGCCGAGAAGCGGGTAGCCCGTCGAGCGGTCGATCACCGTGAGTACGGCCAGGGCGACGCCGATCGCCGCCAGGCCGCCGGAGACCACGGCCCGTACCGAGAAGCGGCGGGCCGTACGGCCGGCGATCAGACCGGCCACGACCGCGCCGATCGCGGCGGGCAGTTCGGCGAGCCCCGCCTCGAACGGGCCCCTGCCCTGCACGAGTTGCAGGAACTGGGAGAGGAAGAACACCAGGCCGGACAGGCCGAGAATGGTCAGCAGGTCGGCCAGCACGGCGCCGCTGAAGCCCCGGCTGCGGAACAGCCGCATGTCCAGCAGCGGGGTCGGCAGGGTGAGTTGGCGGCGTACGAAGCCGTACAGCGCGGCGGCGCCCAGCAGGCCCACGGCCACGGTGGTCCAGGTGAAGCCGTGCGAGGCGGCTTCCTTGACGGCGTACACGATGGCGACCATGCCGACGAGCGACAGCGCGACGCTGATCAGGTCCCACGGTCCGGGACTCGGGTTTCGCGATTCGGGCAGCAGCTTGATGCCGACGAGGACCAGGACCGCCATGACCGGCAGGTTGATCAGGAAGACCGAACCCCACCAGAAGTGTTCGAGCAGGAATCCGCCCGCTATCGGACCGATGGCCGTACCGGCGGAGGCGGTCGCGCCCCAGATGCCGATGGCGAGGCTGCGTTCGCGCGGGTCGTGGAAGAGGTTGCGGATCAGGGCGAGGGTCGCCGGCATCAGGGTCGCGCCCGCGACACCGAGCAGCGCCCGGGCGACGATCAGCATCTCCGGTGTCGTCGCATAGGCGTTGAGGACGGA
>JABFVM010000397.1 GCA_013362785.1 Streptomyces sp.
GACGACAAGGTTCTCCTCGACATCGCCGAGAAGGTTCTCCCGAAGATTCCCGAGCGGACTGTTCGCTGAGGCCTTCAGGGGCCTTCAAAGGCAGGCAGAAGCAGTCAGAGGCAGTTGGCCGCTCGGGCGGGGCCCTCAGTTGTTGATGATCCGCGTCATCGGGCCGCAGGCGTCTTCGAGGATGTCCTTGGTGGCGTAGTCGCCGACGCAGGACGCCCAGTCGACGTAGTACTCCTCGGGCAGGTCCTTGTTCTTGAACCGGGTCGTGCCCGCACCGTCCCTGTTCCACACGTTCCCGCCGCGCATGACGCTGCCGTTGGCGTCCTTGACCCGCCACAGGGCGACGGCCGAGTAGCCGTCCTTGTATCGGTCGGTGATGTAGAACCAGTCGCCGAATTCGTCGAAGCACGCTTTCGCGCCGGACGTGGCCCGCGCGCAGTCGGGGACGCCGTCCGGATTGGGGCGGGCGGTGGCGATGTCCTGCTCGGTCGGCCAGGCGTACGCCGGGCTGGTCGCGATCATGGTGAAGGCGCTCGCGGCGATGGCGAGGGTGGCCAGGCGGGACTTTTTGATGATCATCGTGGATGGCATGCCCCTGACGTTAGTGGGGTGGGCGGCCACGCCATCGCCGTTGCAACTCGGGCGTGTCGGCGCCCAGTTGGACGGCCCGTGCGGACACTCTCGGTGTACGTCTGCACTACGCGGCGCAACGGAATCCAGGCCGCGAAGGCGTCACGCTTCCGTCCGGAATGTCGACGGTGGGTCCTGTCGCGTCTTGTGGGAAAAGATGCGGCGTTTGTGGGTATGTGGTGACCTTGGTTGTGGAGGCTATGGCTGACCCCAGAGGAGATGGTGATATGCCTTCCATTGACAAGGCGATCGAGGAACTCACGGGTGTCCGGAGTGACCTCGAAGCGGCACTCGACCCCGCCGAACCCGACGGTGTCTTCCGTGACAGCAGGGAGTGTGCCGCACTGGCACTGCTCTCCGCAGACACCAAGCTGCTGCTGTCCCCGCCGACCCCCCGCCCCAAGAAGGGCTAGGACGACGGGAGCACGCTGAATGGAGCAGTCAGGCACTTCGACCCTCTTGCAGGGCGCGGTGCAGGACCTTGCGTCCGACGTGGTCTCCGCCCTCCGGGGTGGAGACCACGTGCGCATGTCCGGCATCGAGACGGTGCACGAGGTGGAGGGAAGCCTCGACCTCGCGGCCGTACGCGTGTTGGGAGCGGATCTGCTGCTGCCGCACGTACTCTTCCCCACTCCGCCCGACCCGGAGACGCTCGCCGTGTTCCGGAAGACGGTGGAGGCCTTCCCGCCCCGTGCCGACACGGCACCCACCGTCAAGTGGAGCCACTGGGCGATGAGTCGAACGCTACGGCGGCTCGACACACCCCTTCCCGCCGCACCCGGTGCGACCGGCGCGTCCTTCGAGGACGACGCCGCGGAACCCGGCGCCGACTGGCTCGACGCGGCCGGCTGGCAGGCTCTGACGCATCAACTCGCGGTCCTGGCGCCGCTCGCGGTGCCCGGCGAGGAGTGCGCGGTGACCCGCGCCGCCCGGCGTCGTCCGGTCGACGTGGCCCGCGGCTTCGTACGGGCGGTGCGCCGCAGGGACTGGCAACAGGCCGCCGGAGCGGGGCGCTGGCTCACCCTGCTCGACGGAGTACCGGACACACTCGGCCTCGAAGCCGGGCTGGACTTCGTGGAACTGATGGGCGGCAACGACCCCCGCGTGGCCCTCCAGGTACAGGCGGCACGCGTCATGCGGACGGCAGGAGCGCTCGTATGACCGCCCCGGGCGTGACCGCGGTGGGCGTCGACGAGATCAGCGAGGTGGGAGCCGCCGCGTTCACGTGGCTGTCCGCGCACCGCGGCGACTTCGCCCTGGGCGAGGACGCGCTCACCCTGGACGGTCATGTCGACGCCACCTGGAAACCGCTCGGGGAACTGGCCCAGACCTGTGCGAGCGTCCGCGCGCACACCCCGCCGTCGGACCCGCTGCACACCTGCGCGTCCGACCTGCTGCGGTTCGCCTGGGAGCAGACCGGCCAGGGCGAACTCTTCCTCCAGCTCCAGCGGTTGGAGCCCTTCGCGACCTATCCGCTGGAGATCTACTCCGTCTTCGCCTCGGCCGGCTACCGGCACCCCGGATACGAGGCCGCCGCCGGCACCACGGCCCGCACCCGCGGCTGGCGGCTCACCGAGCAGGAACCGACCCGCCGGCTCGGCGTCCTGAGAGCCGAGCGGCGCAGCGGCATCCACCGGCGGGAGCGGGCCGCGCAGACGCTGCGGCGCACCTGGCTGGGCGGACTTCCGGAACCGTGGACGTTCGAGCGCTCCTCGGGGTACGCGCTCACCCACGTCGTCTTCCACCTCACCGACTGGGGCCGCACCCCCGCGGGCGTTCCCGCGGACGTCGCCGCCTACCTGGCCCACTGGCTGCCGCCCTGGCTCGACACCTGCCTGGACGCCGGAATGTGGGACCTGAGCTGCGAGCTGCTGGTGGTCGCAGGCAGCCTCCCGGATCCGCCCGACCCGGCGACCCTGCAACACGCCTGGAGTCGGATCGCACGCGCCCAGCACCCCTCCGGCGCGCTCCCGGAGCAGGACCACCCGGACGACCCGGGAGCGGACCGGGAGCCGGACTTCCTGCGCTGCTACCACTCCACCCTCATGGCCGCCTTCGCGGCGGCGCAGACCGTCAAGTGCCTTGCCGCCGAAGGAGTGCCCGGATGACCGACACCCGTCTGATGCACACCGTCGGCGTCCGCGCCCTGGAATGGCTGTGGGCCCATCGCGACGGATTCCGTCTGGAGCCCGACGTCGATCCCGAGGTGGGCTTCCTGGAGCGCTTCAAACCGGTCGGTGAACTGGCCCTGGTCTGCAAGGTGCTGTTCCGTGAGGGCGTGGCCGGATCGCGGCAGGCGGAACTCGCCCGCAAGCTGCTGGACCACACCTGGCGGCACACCCTGGACGGCGGCCGCATGCTGGCGCGCGGCCAGCGCATCGAGCCGCTCTCGCCGATCCCCTTCGAGGTGTACCTGCCGTACAAGGAACTCGGGTACAGCGAGCCCGAGGTGGAGCGCGCCACCGTCCTCTACCACCGGCTCGACAGCTGGGCGGCCCTCGAACTGGACCCGACCCGGCGCCTGGGACTCTCCGCGTTCCAGCGCCGCTTCGGCCTCACGCCCCGCACACCCGAGGCGGACATCGTCGGCTCCACCTGGCTCGGCCAGACCCCCGAGCCCTGGACGGTCAGCGGGCACATCGCCTACGACGTCACCCACACGGTGTTCCACCTCACCGACTGGGGCGAGCACCCCGAGGGCCTGCCGCCGGACATCGCCGACTACCTCGCCACCTGGCTGCCGGTCTGGATCGACGACTGGCTGGACCTCAAGCGCTGGGACCTGCTCGGCGAACTCCTCGTCATCGACGCCTGCCTGCCCCGCCCCACCCTGGACGAACGCGCCTGGGAGGGCTTCGCGGCCGCACAGCAGCCCGACGGCGCCATGCCCGCCGTACGGACGATGCCGGAGGGCGAACCCGACGAGGTGTTCGACATGATCTACCACCCGACGCTGGTAGCCGCGTTCGCCTCCGTACTGGCCACCTCACGTGCCCTCGCCGAGCTGACGCACGCCACCACCTCATGACCGGCCCGGCCACGCCCTGGCCGGGGCCGGGCGCAGCCGACGGCACGGACGTGCGGGTCGGCGAGGAGGACTACGACAGTGCGGGCCGTGCCCTGGGCGTCGTCCTCGCCGATGGTGACGCCGACTCGCTGCGCGAACGGCTGGTCAGTGCCGTCGACGCCATCGACGCGCCGGACGTCGTCTTCGCCGTCTCCCGGTTCGGCCACCGCACCCTGCACTGCGGCGGCACCGGCCCGCCCCCGCCGGTTCCCCGGCAGGACCTGCGCTACGAGATCGGCTCGGCCACGAAGGCGTACACGGGACTGCTCCTGGCCCAGCTCATCCAGCGCGGCCTGCTGACCGGGGGCGAGCCGGCCGCCGCCCTGCTGGACCCGGGGCGGCGTACCGACGCGGCTCCGGTGACGCTCGCTCACCTCATCACGCACACCGCCGGACTGCCCGCCCTGCCGCCCGACTTCTACATACGGGCGCTGCCCGCCTGGCGCACCAACCCGTACGGCCGTTATCCGGCCGGGGATCTGATCGGGGCCTTCCTGCGGCACCGGCCCCGGCACCGGCCCGGCAGCCGGTGGCACTACTCCAACTTCGGTGTCTCCGTGCTCGGCCATGCCCTCGCCGCCGCGACCGGCACGGCGTGGGAGGAACTGCTCGGCGCCGAGGTGCTGCGTCCGCTCGGCCTGAGCGGCACCGCCCTGGCGGCGGAGGATCCGAAGGCGGACGCCGTCGGCCACGGCAAGGACGGGCGCACGCCCACCCTCGCCTTCGACGCCGGCGGCTTCCGGTCGGCCGGCGCCGTCCGCGCCACCCCGCACGACCTGCTGACGTTCCTCGAAGCCCACCTCGACCCGGCCGGCACCCCGCTGGGCGACGCGCTGCGGGCGGTGCGCACACCCGTGCTGCGGCGCGGCCTCGACCGTCGGCACGTCCACACGATGGCGTGGTTCCGGCACCCCACGGACGCCGGACCGATGTACTTCCACAGCGGGGCGACCCTCGGCCAGCAGGCCTTCCTGGGCTTCCGGCCCGACACGGGCACGGCCCTCGTCGCGCTGTGCACCCGCCGGTTCCGCGCCCGCGACTCGTTCGTCGCCACCGCGTACGGGCTCCTCGCGGAGTAATAGGGGAGCAGTGGCGGGGGGGGAGGGGGAGGGGGCCGAGGGGGAGCGGCCGGTGCGGGAGCGGCCCCCGCACCGGAAGGGTCGTACGACCGACTCCTACAACCGCTGCCACAGGGCCGGAGTGCCGCCCGGCGACCAAGCACCCTGTGCCTGGTGGCTCTGCAGGCACTGGTAGCGCACACCCGCGAGGGTCACGGTGGCGCCGGCCTCGTAGACGCGGCCCGCGGCCCAGGTGTCCGCGGCGTTCTCCGGCGGAGCGGGGGTGCCGGACTGGGCGGGCGCCGTCTTCAGGACGAGGCCGAAGTCGCTGAGGATCGGGTTGACGGGCTGGTAGAACGTGGTCCCGCCGCTCGTGCAGTTGCCGGAGCCACCGGAGGTGACGCCCTGTGCCTGCGAGCCGGAGAGGTAGGGGCCACCGGAGTCACCGGGCTCGGCGCACACCGTGGTCTGGGTGACGCCGTCGACGGTGCCCTGGGAGTAGGTGACGCTCGTGTCGTGCTGCTGGATGGTGCCGCAGTGCCAGCCGGTGGTGGAGCCGGAGCGGCAGATCGACGCCCCGACGAGCGCCTGGACCGAGCCGGTGACCTGCGTGCGCTGGCCGCCCTCGCCCTTCACGTCGGGCGTGGCGGTCCAGTTGCTGTTGACGGCGACCCAGGACATGTCCTTGCTGGGGAACGTGGACGCCTGGAACTCACCCTGGTCGGCCATGTTGAAGCCCGCCGTCGTGTCGCCCCGCTGGCCGCAGTGGCCCGCCGAGGCGAAGCCCTGCTGCTGGTCCTTGGTGACGGAGAACCCGACGGAGCACCGGGCGGAGCTCTCGATGTAGTAGGCGTCGCCGCCGACCACGTCGTCGAACAGCCGGGGCCGTACCTCCGACACGACGATGCCCACGCCCTTGTCCTCCACGGCGGCCGCCTTGATGAAGGCGGTGGCGGCCGAGCGCTTGGTCGCCTGTACGACGACCTTGTTCTCCGGCACGTCGACGTACCAGACCGGTGTGTCGCGCGTCCTGGTACGGGCGGCGGCCTCGTCCAGCTTCTTCTTGACGGCCCGGAGTTCGGTCAACGGCCGCTTGACGACGGCGGCCTTGGCGCCCTGGGCCTGGATGGCGGAGACGTCGGCGGCACGGGTGGTCGCGACGGTGAGCTCGGCGGAGGTCGCCCCCCGTACCCAGGCCCCTGCGAAGTGATCGCCCAGGGCGACGCGCAGGCGGCCGGCGCGGGCGCCTGCCTCCGCCTCGTTCACCAGGCGCTCGGCCCCCTGCCCCGGCTTCAGCTTGAGATCGCGCTCCATGGCACGCACCACCGCGGCCGGCGGCCGGTCGGCGCCGAGGGTGTGCGCGGCGGTGGACGCGGGCGCGGGCGGCGGCTTCGCCGCGGCGGTCGGGGCCACCCCGGCGAGGGCCAGGGTGCCGAGAGCGGTCAGGGCGACGCGGCGACCGGCCGCGGTATGTCTGCCCAGCATGCGATGTACCTCCATCGAGTACGAGTGGGTCGAGCACGAGCGGGTCGAGCACGAGTGGGATGTCGACCAGGTCAAGCCCTTGACGGAAAGTCATGCCGAAATGCCGGAAAAGATGATTTTTCGCGGCTTTGGGGGACGCTGGACGTGCCATGTGCGCTAGCGGGCGCGGCGTCCGGGTCGGGGACGTGCCGACACGGCGCACCAGACTTTCATCATTCGTTTTCTTGAATCATTCGTGTTTAGCGAGGTAGGTTGTCTCCCATGACCGCATCCCAGACCCCGACCCCCGCCGAGGAGCTGCGCGGTGCCGGCCTGCGGGTGACCGCCGCGCGCGTCGCGCTGCTGGAGGCCGTCCGGGCCGGTGACCACCTCGGCGTCGAGGCCATCGCCTCCGGGGTGCGTGATCGCGTGGGCCATGTCTCCCTGCAAGCCGTGTACGAGGGCCTGCACGCACTCACCGCGGCGGGACTCATACGCCGCATCGAGCCGGCCGGCAGCCCGGCCCGGTTCGAGGGGCGGATCGGCGACAACCACCACCACATCGTGTGCCGCTCGTGCGGGGTCGTCGCCGACGTCGACTGCGAGGTCGGCGAGGCGCCCTGCCTCACCGCGTCCGACGACCACGGCTTCTCCATCGACGAGGCCGAGGTCATCTACTGGGGCCTGTGCCCCGACTGCTCCACCGCCAACAGTGCACCCCGAGCACTGTGATCCACCTAGTTCGGAAGGTTTCCCATGGCTGAGAACCCCGATGCGATCGTCACTGACGCGAAGACGGAGGGCACCGGTGGCTGCCCCGTCGCGCACGGTCGCGCCGCGCACCCCACGCAGGGCGGCGGAAACCGTCAGTGGTGGCCGGAACGGCTCAACCTGAAGATCCTCGCCAAGGACCCCGTCGTCGCCAACCCGCTCGGTGAGGAGTTCGACTACGCCGAGGCGTTCCAGGGCCTCGACCTGGCGGCCGTCAAACGGGACATCGCCGAGGTGCTGACCACCTCGCAGGACTGGTGGCCCGCCGACTTCGGCAACTACGGCCCGCTGATGATCCGTATGGCCTGGCACAGCGCCGGCACCTACCGCATCAGCGACGGCCGCGGCGGTGGCGGCCGCGGTCAGCAGCGCTTCGCGCCCCTGAACAGCTGGCCGGACAACGGCAACCTCGACAAGGCCCGCCGTCTGCTGTGGCCGGTCAAGAAGAAGTACGGCCAGGCCATCTCCTGGGCCGACCTCATGATCCTCACCGGTAACGTCGCCCTGGAGCAGATGGGCTTCGAGACCTTCGGCTTCGGCGGCGGCCGTGCCGACGTCTGGGAGGCCGACGAGGACGTGTACTGGGGTCCCGAGACCACCTGGCTCGACGACCAGCGCTACACCGGCGACCGCGAGCTGGAGAACCCGCTCGGCGCCGTCCAGATGGGCCTCATCTACGTCAACCCCGAGGGCCCCAACGGCAACCCGGACCCGATCGCCGCGGCCCGCGACATCCGCGAGACGTTCCGCCGCATGGCGATGAACGACGAGGAGACCGTCGCCCTCATCGCCGGTGGCCACACCTTCGGCAAGACCCACGGCGCCGGCCCGGCCGACGCGGTCGGCAACGACCCCGAGGCCGCCTCCATGGAGGAGCAGGGCCTGGGCTGGAAGTCCACCCACGGCTCCGGCAAGGCCGGCGACGCCATCACCTCCGGCCTTGAGGTGACCTGGACCACCAAGCCCACCCAGTGGAGCAACGACTTCTTCGACATCCTCTTCGGCTACGAGTGGGAGCTCACGCAGAGCCCCGCCGGCGCGAACCAGTGGGTGGCCAAGGACGCCGAGGCGATCATCCCCGACGCCCACAGCGACTCGAAGAAGCTGCCGTCGATGCTCACCACCGACCTCTCGCTGCGCTTCGACCCGATCTACGGACCGATCTCGAAGCGCTTCCACGAGAACCCGGCCGAGTTCGCGGACGCCTTCGCCCGCGCCTGGTACAAGCTGACCCACCGCGACATGGGCCCGAAGTCCCTGTACCTCGGCTCCGAGGTCCCGGCGGAGACGCTGCTGTGGCAGGACCCGCTGCCGCAGGCCGAGGGCGAGGCCATCGACGCCGCCGACGTCACGGCCCTCAAGGCCAAGCTCCTCGCCTCCGGCCTGACCGTCCCGCAGCTGGTCAGCGCCGCCTGGGCGTCGGCCTCGACGTTCCGCGGCAGCGACAAGCGCGGCGGTGCCAACGGCGCCCGTGTCCGCCTGGAGCCGCAGCGCAACTGGGAGGCCAACGACCCCGACCAGCTCGCGCTGGTGCTGCGCACCCTTGAGGGCATCCAGCAGGAGTTCAACGCCGCCGGCGGCAAGAAGGTCTCCCTGGCCGACCTGATCGTGCTCGGCGGCACCGCTGCCGTGGAGAAGGCCGCCAAGGACGCCGGTCACGCCGTCGAGGTGCCGTTCGCCGCGGGCCGTGTCGACGCCACCGAGGAGCACACCGACGCGGAGTCCTTCGCCGCGCTGGAGCCGGCCGCCGACGGGTTCCGCAACTACCTCGGCAAGGGCAACCGCCTGCCGGCCGAGTACCTGCTGCTCGACAAGGCGAACCTGCTCGGTCTGAGCGCGCCGGAGCTGACCGTCCTGGTCGGTGGCCTGCGTGTCCTGGGCGCGAACAGCAACGGCTCGAAGCACGGTGTCTTCACCGAGACCCCGGGCAAGCTGACCAACGACTTCTTCGTCAACCTGCTCGACCTGGGCACGACCTGGAAGTCCACCTCCGCCGACCAGACGACGTTCGAGGGCCGTGACGACTCGGGCGCCGTCAAGTGGACCGGCACCCGTGCCGACCTGGTCTTCGGCTCGAACTCCGAGCTGCGCGCGCTCGCCGAGGTCTACGCGAGCGACGACGCGAAGGCGAAGTTCGTGAACGACTTCGTCGCCGCGTGGGTCAAGGTCATGAACGCGGACCGCTTCGACCTCGTCTGATCGGTCCGATCGGTCTGATCGGTCTGATCGTTCCGCACCCGACGTCCAGGCGGGCCCGCACGGGCCGGCCTGGACGTCGGCGTTTGTGCCCTGCCGCAGGGCCGCGGTGCCTCACAGGTTCCACCTTTCACAGAACGCACACTGCACCTCAGCGACCCCTTTAAGTTTCAAACGCTAGGCTCCCCGGGACGGGGGCGTGGCCGACGGCGACCCACCCGCCGCGGCACTCGCTCCTCCTCTTCCCACCAGCTCAGGAGACTCGGCGTGCTTGACGGCGACGTAGTGGTGATCGGCGGCGGATATGCGGGCGTCCGCCTGGCCAAACGACTGGACACGACGGCGCGGGTCACGCTGGTGGACCGCAAGGAGGTCTTCTTCCACCGCATCGCCTCGCTGCGTGCCGGAGTGCGCCGGGACTGGTCGCACACCCCCTTCATCCCGTACGACCGCCTGCTGAAGAACGGCCGCGTGGCCGTCGGCAAGGCCGTCCGCATCGACACCACCGAGCGTCAGGTCGTCCTCGCGACGGGGGAGCGGCTGCCGTACGACGTGCTGGTGATCGCCACCGGCGCCGACTACCCCGAGCCCGCCCGCTTCACCGGCACCACCGCCGAGGAGGCCGCGAAGTCCTTCGTCGCGCACCAGCAGCAGATCGCCGCCGCCGAGCACATCCTGGTCGTCGGCGGCGGACCCTCCGGCATCGAGCTCAGCGCCGAGATCCGCCTCGCCCGGCCGGAAGCCCGGGTCACCCTCGCCCACTCCGGGCCGGAGCTGCTGCACTCCACGGGCAGCCCCCGGGCCGGCCGCAAGGCACGGTCCTGGCTGGAGTCCCATGACGTGCAGGTGTGGCTCGACGCCTTCATGTCCCCCGGCAACGACTTCGGCACCTACCGCGACGCCCAGGGCAACCTGATCGAGGCCGACCGCTCCTTCTGGGCCACCGGCACCACGCCCAACACGCTCTGGCTGCGCCTGGCCGGGCACGGGGACTGGCTGAACGCGTCGGGCCATGTGCAGGTCGACCAGGCACTGCGGGTGAAGGGCCGGCTGGACGTGTTCGCGGTCGGCGACGTCAACGACGCCACCGAGCTCAAGATCACCCCGGCCGCCCTCGCCCAGGCGGACCTCGCGGCCCACAACGTCCGCGCCTACCTGAACAGCGCCGGCAAGCACCGCAAGGAACCCCGCTTCTACCGGCCGGTCCACCGCACCCCGCTGATCGTCCCCTTCGGCCCGGCCGACGGGGTGACCCTGCTGCCCGTACCGGGCGGCGAAACGGCGGTCCTCGGCAGCCGCACCACGACGCTGGCCAAGGCGAAGACGCTCATGACGCCGTTCATGAGGCGCCAGCTCGGCTACACGGCGGCCTGAGCGGGGATGTCGGCCACCCGGGCCGACCGGCTACCGTTTGATGGACCCCCGCTCACCCCGTACCCCGGACGGCCCGGCAGTGCTCGCAGATCTCTCCCCGCTCATCGCGGCGACCACCAGGTGGCTGACGCGTTCCTACCCCGCCTGCGGTGGTGCGCTGGCCGCCGCCCTGGGTGAGGCGCAGGCCCAGCAGGCCGTCACGGTCGCGGCGTGGCTGCGCTATCCGACGCCGACGGACGCCGCACTGGTCGTGCTGGCGGGCCCGGGCGGTTCGGCCGCTCTGGACTGGATCACCGGGGCGGATGCGGGAGGCCAGGCGGAGGGGGACGACTTCGCCTGGCGCACCTGGGTGGACGAGGTCGTGGCCAGCTGGGCCGCGTGCCTGCTCACCGACGCCGGGCTGGCCCGGCCGGCCGTCGCCGCGATCGCCGACGGCGCCCACGCCACCACCGGGGTCCCGGTCGACTTCCGGCGCCTGGTGTCACCCGGAGCCGACGACCGGCAGGCGGCGGCGCTGCTGCGTCACCCCGACCTCCTCGCCCCCGTGGCCGCCCTGCACCGCGCCGCACTGCACGAGCGACTCGGCCCGGGACAGGCGCTCATCGCCTGAAGCGGCAAGGCGTCAAGCGCACTGCCCCGTAGGCCGCAGTTCGCAACTGGCAGTTCGTAGCTCTCAGCTCGTAGCCCGTGGCTCGCAGTACGGCGCCGAACGGTCTCAGTCCTTCTTGCCGCGTCCCGTCAGCGCGTCGCGCAGGCGGTCGACGAGGCCTGCTCCCGGGGCCAGCAGCTTGTTGGCCGGCGGCTTGTCCGGGGCGGACGGGTGCGGGCGGGTCGGTGCGACCTTCTTCGCCTGGCGCACCTTGTCGCCGAGGTCGTCGAGCGCATCCGGGGTGCATGCCGCGCGCAGCTGGGGGAAGAGGCTCCCCTCCTCGTCGGCGATGTGCGAGCGCACCTCCGACATCAGCATCCCGATCAGCCGGTCGAACTCCGGATCGCCGACCTCGCACCCCTCCAGGTCCTTCATGATCTGCTCGGCCTTGGAGTGATCGTCGATCTCCTTGTCGGCGATGGCGTCCCCGCCCGCCACATGCTGCCGCACGGCCGGATACAGATAGGCCTCCTCGGCCACGGAGTGCCTGACCAGCTCCATCGTGACCTGGTCGGCGTACACCTTGCGGTTCGTGTCACCGGGCGGAAGACCCTCGATGCGGCCGAAGAGCTCCTCGACCTCACGGTGATCGGTCACCAGCTCGTCGATGACGTTCCCACCATGACCCATGTCCTTCACCTCCTGTGCGGGAACGGCGGTCCGGACGGAGCCGCCGCGGGCTCCGAGTGCCCGCGGCGGGTGGGGTCATACCGGCATCACGCGTCCGCGCCCTCAGGAACCGCTGCGAAGGGTCTCGTTCTTCTCGGCCGCCGCAGGCGTGTCGTCGCGCTCGCCCTCGGCCTGGGAAGGCGTCGTGTACTCCGGCGTAGGGTGATCGGCCCGGGGGGTGTCGGCGTCGTCGCGCTCGCCCTCGGCCTGTGACGGGGTGTGGTGGCTCACGCTCATGGTGATCGTCCCTTCTGCGTACAGGACGGAGGCGTCACGGTGCCGCCCGCACGCATCTCCACAGTACGGCGGCCCCCGAGCCCCAGCAGCCCTGCGCACCCCGAGCGTCGACACCATGATCACGCGGCTTAGGGTGCCGACATGACCTCGCAGCCCTACCTCTCCGAACTGTTCTCCCTCGACGGCCGCGTCGCCCTCGTGACCGGCGGCAGCTCCGGCATCGGCCGGGCCGTCACCGAGGCCCTCGCCCGGGCCGGAGCGAGCGTCGTGGTCGTGGCCCGCCGGGAGGCGGAACTGGCCGCGACCGTAGGCGAGTTGGAGGCCCTCGGCTGCCGGGCGGCACGGGTGAGCGCGGACCTGGGCACCCGGGACGGGGTGCGGGCCGCGGCCGAGGAGGCGGTCGAGCCGTTCGGCGAGCCCGACATCCTGGTCAACTGCGCCGGGATCAACCTGCGGCCCCCGATGGGCGAACTGGGCGAGGACGTGTGGGACGCCACCATGGCCCTGAACCTGGAGGCGCCCTACCTGCTGGGGGAGCGGTTCGGGCCCGGCATGGCCGAGCGGGGGTTCGGGCGGATCATCCACATCACCTCCCAGCAGGCGCACCGGGCGTTCGTGCAGAGCGGTGCCTACGGTGTCTCCAAGGGGGCGCTGGAGTCGCTGGCCCGATCCCAGGCCGAGGCATGGTCGCCGTACGGCGTCACCTGCAACACGCTCGTGCCCGGGTTCGTCATGACGCCCCTCAACACACGTCTGTCGTCCGACCCCGAGAAGGTGGCGGCGCTCGCGGCCCGGACGATGGTCGGGCGCAACGGCCTCGCCGAGGACTTCGCCGGTGCGGCGGTGTTCCTCGCGAGCCGCGCCTCCGCGTACGTCACCGGGCAGGCGATCTTCGTCGACGGCGGCTTCTCCGTGCACTGAGCCCGGCGCGCGGCCGGCCCGTCAGCGCAGGTCGAGACGCATCAGGATCCGGGGGTGTCCGGCCAGCACCGAGGTGGTGTCGGCGGCGTGGACGAACCCGGCGCGTTCGAAGTTCTTCCGCAGCCCGGCGTACGCCATCGTCAGGTCGACCCTGGCGTCGCCGTTGTCGAGCGGGTACGCCTCGATCACCGGCGCGCCCCGCGTGCGGGCGAACTCGACCGCCCCGGCGATGAGGGTGTGGGTGATCCCCTGTTTCCGGTGACCGGGGCGGACGCGGATGCACCACAGCGACCAGACCGGCAGGTCGTCGAGGTGCGGGATCTTGCGGTTGCGCGCGAAGGTCGTGGCCGAGCGCGGCGCCACGGCGGCCCAGCCGACCGGCTCGGCACCGTCGTAGGCCAGCACCCCCGGAGGCGGATCGGCACGGCACAGGTCGGCGACGTACTCGGCGCGGGCCGGTCCCCGGAGCTCGTTGTTCAGCTTGGACGGAATGCGGTAACTAAGGCACCAACAGACGTTGGCCGAGGGCGACTTCGGGCCGACCACCGCACGGACGTCCTCGAAGACCGAGGCCGGGCGAACTTCGATGACCATGGCTCCACCCTGTCACGGCGCATACGCGGCCGACCCGGGGAGGACCGTGTCATGCCGGGGCGTGGAACGCGTGCAGCGTGTCCGCGGCCTGGGTGTCGGAGACCGGGCTGAAGTCCTCGTAGTACTCGCCGGCCGCATGCAGGGACGGCGGCTGCCGCAGGCACACGAGCGCGTCGCACTCGTCGCGGACGGAGGAGAGCGTTCGCGCGTTGCCGACGGGGATGGCCAGGACCAGCCGGGCCGGGCCGTGGCGGCGCAGGAAGCGCAGTGCCGCCGTGGCGGTCAGGCCGGTGGTCAGACCGTCGTCGACGAGGACCACCAGGCGGCCGTTGACCGACGGGAGCGGGCGGCGGCCCCGGTAGAGGTACTCGCGGCGGTGCAACTCATTGCGTTCGCCGACGACGACATCGCCGAGCCGGTCCTCGGACAGATGCATCATGGCCAGGCTGCGCCGGTCGTACAGCGGCGGATCGTCCGCGACGAGCGCGCCGATCGCCGTCTCCGGCCGGACGGGTGTGCTGATCTCGCCGGCGACCACCACGTCCAGCGGGGCGTGCAGCGCACCGGCCACCTCCGCGGCGACGGGCACGCCGCCGGGCGGCAGGGCCAGCACGAGCACATCGGTCAGATGGCCGGAGCCGGCCCGCTCGACCAGCCGCAGAGCGAGTTCCCGTCCGGCGTGGGTGCGGTCTCGGAATGACACGGCACTCCTCCCTCGACGTCGGCGCGGACGCCGGGTGCCCGACACGGCACCCGGCGAAACGCGCAACCGGTACCCCTCCCGGGGTGCGCACATGAGGCGGCGCCGATCGGGTACCCGAACCCCTGGCGAGTATCCGGACGGACGGGCACCACACGGCGAGGGGACGAACCATGACCGACCCCCACTACGACAGCGACGCCCAGGCCACCCAGCAGGCGCTGCGCACCGTCGTCGAGCAGGGCGCGGACCAGGCGGCGCTGGACACACTGGCCCACAGCGAGGTGCTGGTCCCGGCGGCGACGGACGCGGAGGGGCCGCCGCCCAAGGCGCTGACGCTCCCCGTGTTCGAACAGGAGGACGGCACCGAACTGGTCCCCGTCTTCACCACCCGGGAACGCATGGAACAGGCCCTGCCCCGGATCCGGCGGCACCGCAGCGTGCTGCTCGGCGTCCTCGCCCACGAATGGCCCGCCGACCTGTCCCTGGTCATCGACGCCGGCACCCCCGAACAGCTGGCACTGACCTCGCACGGAGTCAGGGCGCTGCTGGACCAGGGGGACACCTGAGGGCCTGTGAACAAACCGCCGCCGCCGTGTGGCCCGCGCCCATCTGGGTACTGCGGCGGGCATGACATCGACCCGCACGCGAGCGGGCGGCCGGTCGGCGGCCCGCTCGTGGGGCTCCGGCAGCGCTGACGGCAGGTCCGCGTGCGCGGGATCCGGCCGGGATGCCGGGCTGCGTACGGGCCGTGCAGAGCGCATGGTGGTGACATGAGCACGCGTCCCCCCGTGGTGGTGCTGCCGCCCGCGTCGGACGGCGGGCGTCAGGTGACGATCCGCGGCGAGCCGGCGGGCACCGCGTACAGCCTCTTCGACGTGCTGGACCTGGTGCACCGCGCGGATCTGCCCGCGGAGGACCGGGCCGTCGACGATCCCGAGCTGATCGAATGGCAGGGCGGCGGGCCCTACGAGTGGAACGAGGCCGACCCGGCGGGCGGGTGACGGCCGGCACGACCCTCGGACGTCTGAGGTTCCCGACGAAGCGCCACTGATCTTGACTGAAGGCGTACATCCGAACGGAACCACGACCTCACGGGGATTCGCATGAACCGCAGGAAGAGCATGTTCGCCGCCGGCCTGGCCACCACCGTCTCGGCCCTGGCCCTCACCCTCGGCGGCCTGGCCGCCCCCGCACAGGCCGCGGCGGGCACCGTCGACTGCCACGGCGTGGTGCACAACAACAACCCGAACCACGGCATCGCGGGCTGCCAGAACAACACCGACCACAACGTCACCTTCCGGGCCGAGATCGTCTGCGGCCTGGCCCCGGACGTCTCCGGCGACTGGGTGACGCTGGTCCCCGGCCAGTACAGCGAGTCGTCCGGCGTCTGCGCGTTCTACAGCAGCGGCGTCGGCAGCGTGGGCTGGACCATCCAGTAGGGGCCAGTAGAGGCAAGTAGGGGCCCAGTAGGGATCCAACAGAGGCACCCCTGATCCACGGCCGGGCCCGACCAGCCCGGCCGTGTGTCCGGCGCCGAGGGCGGGGTACGCGGCGACGGACGGAAGGGGAAGCCCATGCAGTTCCGTGACCGCACAGAGGCCGGGCGGGAGCTGGCGGAACAGCTGCGCATCCGGCAGGACAAGGGCGACCTTCCGCACCCGGTGGTCCTCGCCCTCCCACGGGGCGGCGTCGCGGTCGCCCGGGAGATCGCCCGGGAGCTGGACGCCCCGCTGGACGTGCTCGTCGTACGCAAGATCGGTGCCCCGTTCCACGAGGAGTTCGGGGTCGGCGCGCTCGCCGGCGACGACCCTCCGCTCTTCGACGAGACGTCGCTGTACCGGCTGGGGCTGAGCGAGGCCGATCTGGCGCCGGTGGTGGAGCGGGAGCGCAAGGAGCTGCGGCGGCGCGAGGAGCGCTACCGGCAGGGCCGGCCGGCTCCGGAGCTGCGCGGCCGTACCGCCGTCCTCGTCGACGACGGGGTCGCGACCGGCTCGACCGCACGCGTCGCACTGCGCGCCGTACGCAACCGGGACCCCGAGCGTCTGGTGCTGGCCGTACCGGTGTGCGCTCCGGAGGCGGCCGAGCAGCTGCGCCGGGAGGTCGACGAGTTCGTCTGCCTGTATGAGCCGCGGCTGTTCAGCGCCGTCGGCGAGTGGTACCAGGACTTCGGGCAGCTGACCGACGCCGACGTGCTGAAGGCGCTGGAGGCGCTGCGCGGCGAGTAGGTGCGATCCGCGGGCGCGTCCGGGGGATCAGCCGGTGGCCCGGGCCACCGGCTTCGTCAGGGTGAGCGTGCCGTCCGCGCCCAGCGTGAGACGGGCGCCGTAGCTGATGCGGTCGAGGGTGGCGCGGAGCCAGGCGCGGTCCTCGGGCGGCGCCGGTTCCAGGCGCATCCGGCGGGCGAGCAGGGGTGCCATGCGCAGGTCGGTGAGGGCGCCCGTGTCGGTCGCCACCGTCACGAAGTAGGCGATGCGCAGGTCGTCGCGGTACGGCTCGTAGCCGGGGATGCCCTCGTAGTCGTCGATGAAGTCGCCGCAGCCGTGCAGGATCAGCCGGCCCCGGTAGAGCTCGACGGGGCGGGGGTGATGCGAGGAGTGGCCGTGGACGACGTCGGCGCCGCCGTCCACCAGGGCGTGCGCGAAGCGGCGCTGCTCGCGGGGGACGAGGTAGCCCCAGTTGGAACCCCAGTGCACGGACACGACCACGATGTCGCCGGCCCGCTTCACCTGCCGGATGTGCCGCACCGCGGCGCCCGCCGTGGACGGCGACAGCTCGGGCACATGGGCGACGCCGGGCAGGTCCGCGGTCGCCGCCCAGTCGGGCGGGATGCCGCTGTTGCCGGCGCCGAGGGCGAAGACGAGCACCCGGCCGCCGTGGGGGAGCGGCAGGGCCACGGGCGCGTACGCCTCCTCGGCGCCGCGCCCCGCGCCCGCCGTCCGCAGACCGGCGCCGTGCAGCACGGTGAGCGTCTCCTCCAGGCCCGCGCGGCCGAAGTCCCGCACATGGTTGTTGGCCAGGACGCACACATCGGGCCGGGCCACCGTCAGGGCCGGCAGGTTGGCCGGGTGCATGCGGTAGTGGACCGCCTTGCCGGGCTCGAAGGCGTCGCTCGTCGTGACCGACGTCTCCAGGTTGACGATCCGCGCGTCCGGCGCGTTCGCCTCCAGCAGCGCCAGCGCCTCGCCCCACGGCCAGGACGGGTCGACCGGGGCGGGGATCGGTCCGTTCACCGACTCCGCCATGCTCACGTACGACCGGGCGTCCGCGACGTACCCCTCCCGCAGCGCCGGGTCGCCGGGCCGGGCCAGGATCTGGTCGACGCCACGTCCGAGCATCACGTCACCACAGACGAAGAGCGTCACCGTGCCGCCGCTCATGTCTCAACCGTACGAGGTCGACGTGCCGGACGGGATCACGTCCCCCACACCCCACCCGCACCTCCCCCTGGCCGCCACGGTTCACCACCGCCCGACGCGATACGCACGCCCCCGCGCGGGTACCCCGCACCTGCGCGCCGCGCGTAGCAACCGTCGGCCGAGGCGCGGGAGGCCGCAATGGAACTGGTCGAGGAGACTCCCCACCGCTTCCGTATGGACCCGCACGGCCCGATGCGGGTGCCGGGCGTGGTGTTCGCGACCCCGAAACTGCTGACGGACGCCGAGAAGTCGCTGGAGCAGGTGGCCAACGTGGCCACGCTGCCCGGCATCGTCGGCGCGTCGTACGCCATGCCGGACATCCACTGGGGCTACGGCTTCCCCATCGGCGGCGTCGCCGCGACCGACGTGGCCGACGGCGGGGTCGTCTCGCCCGGCGGGGTCGGCTTCGACATCTCCTGCGGCGTACGGCTGCTCGCCGCCGACACCGACGGCAAGGGGCTGGAGCCGGTGCTGACCGCCGTGATGGACGGCCTGGACCGGGCGATCCCGCGCGGCGCCGGACCCGGCGGGGTGTGGCACCTGACCGGCCCCGGCCAGCTGGAGCGGATCCTGCGCGGCGGCTCCCGGTACGCGGTTCAGGAGGGCCACGGCGAGGAGCGCGACCTGACCCGCTGCGAGGACGGCGGGGCGGTCGCCGACGCCGACGTGGACCAGGTCGGCGCACGGGCACGGGAGCGCGGCCTCGGTCAGGTCGGCAGCCTCGGCTCGGCCAACCACTTCCTGGAGGTGCAGCGCGTCGACGAGGTGTACGACGAGCCGGCCGCCGCCGCGTTCGGGCTCGCCGTCGGCCAGGTCTGCGTGATGATCCACTGCGGCTCCCGCGGCCTCGGCCACCAGATCTGCACCGACCACGTCCGCCTGATGGACCGCGCGATGGCCAGGTACGGCATCGAGGTCCCCGACCGCCAACTGGCCTGCACACCGGTCGAGTCACCGGAGGGGCAGCGGTACCTCGGCGCCATGGCGGCCGCCGCCAACTACGGCCGCGCCAACCGCCAGTTGCTGTCCGACGCGGCCCGCCGGGTCTTCCGCCGCACCGCGCGCACCCGGCTGTCGCTGGTGTACGACGTCTCCCACAACCTCGCCAAGATCGAGACCCACCCGGTGGAGGGATCCCGCCGCACCCTGTGCGTCCACCGCAAGGGCGCGACCCGCGCCTTCCCGCCCGGCCACCCGGAGCTGCCCGCCGACCTGCGCGAGGTCGGCCAGCCGGTGCTGATTCCCGGGACGATGGGCACCGCCTCCTACGTCCTGGTCGGTGTGTCCGGCGGTGACGCGTTCTCCTCCACCTGCCACGGCGCCGGCCGGGTCCTCAGCCGCCACCGGGCCGCCCGCGCGGTGGGCGGCCGGGAACTGCGGGCCAGGCTGGAGGCGGCGGGCATCGCGGTGCGCCCGCGCTCCCTGCGCGGTCTGGCCGAGGAGACGCCCGAGGCGTACAAGGACGTGAGCGAGGTGGTGGCCGCGAGCGAGGGCGCGGGACTGTGCCGGACGGTGGCCCGGCTGGTGCCGCTGGGGGTAGTGAAGGGCTGAGGGCGCGGGGGCTGCCGTGCGGCTTCCGACGGCGGCTGCGCGGCCGTACCTCTCACGCCTCGGCGCTCGCCCGTCACCCCTCACACGTCCACGGTCACCGCACACGACCACCCGTAGGGTCCCGGCCCGATCTGCAGCCCGTGCCAGGAGACGCCCTTCGGTGTGGCGCCGGTGACCTCCACGTCCGCCAGGTCGGCGAGGGCGAGGCGTACGTCCAGGTCGCCCTCCGTGGCGTCGGCCTCCAGATCGACGGGCACCCGGCCGTCCACGTCGAGGCGGAAGACGACCTCGTCGAGGAGGGCGGTCAGCAGGTCCTCGTCGGTGTCCTGCGCGAACCGCACCCGCTCCACCGAGGTGGGCCGTACCGCCGTGACGTCCGCGAAGCACTCGACCATCCCCAGCGCGGCCTCGATCAGACAGCGCTCCCGGCTCGCGCCCCACGCCTCGACGCGCACGTCGGCCGTGTGCGGCACCGCCCGGTGGCCGCTGCCGCCGCGCCGCCGTGTCTCGATGTCGTCGTCCGTGTCACCGACCATCGACACCACACCACCCGATCCGCGTGATCTCGCCCGGAGGGCGCTACACGGATAGGGGTACCCGGGACGGGGCACGACGTACCGCCCGGCGTGAGGAGCCGATATGCCGCACATCGAGCAGGACGAGGCGCGCGGGCGGTTCGCCGCGGCAGCCGTCGCACGGCTGGCGACGGTCGACCCGGGGGGCCGCCCGCATCTGGTGCCGGTCGTGTTCGCGGTGCGCGGCGACGAGATCGTCACCGCCGTCGACGGCAAACCGAAGCGGTCCCGGCGGCTCAAGCGGCTCCACAACATCGAGGTCACCCCGGCCGTGTGCCTCCTGGTGGACATGTACGACGACGACTGGGACAGCCTGTGGTGGGTGCGGGCGGACGGTGGCGCCCGGATCCTGCCGCCGGACGCGCCCGGGGAGGTGGCGCGCGACGAGTACGCCGCCGCCGTCGACCTGCTGCGGCAGAAGTACCCCCAGTACACGCGGGAACCGCCGGACGGGCCGGTCGTCGTGATCACCGTCATGCACTGGAGCGGCTGGCGGGCCGCGACCGGTGACGAGTGAGACGCGTGGGACGACTGCGGCGACTGGGGCGAGTTCGACGCGGGTGAATCCACCGGTGCAGACCCATTGACCTTGGCCATCCACGAACATAATCTCCGTCCTCATATGTAGACGGCGTTTTCATGTGAGGACCCCATTCAGTGGGTTGAACGGAAGCGGCCGACGTTCAAAGGAGAACCGACATATGCCGCTCGTGGTGGTCGGGATCAGTGTCCTGGTCCTGCTCGTCCTGATGACCAAACTGAGGCTGAACGGCTTCGCGGCCCTGCTCCTGGTGGCCGTGGGCGTCGGCCTGGTGCAGGGGATCGGGCCGGAGAAGATCCCGGACGTCCTCGCCGAGGGCATCGGCGACCAGATAGGCGACACCATGCTCACCATCGGGCTCGGTGCCATGGTCGGCCGGGTGATGGGCGACTCCGGCGCCGCCCAGCGCATCGCCGGCAGACTGCTGGAGGTGTGCGGGCCCCGCTGGGTCCAGGTGGCCATGGTGCTGACGGCCATGCTCATCGGCGTGACCATGTTCTACGAGGTCGCCTTCGTCATCATCGTGCCGATCGCGTTCACCCTGGTCCGCGTCACCCGGGCGAACCTGCTGTGGGTGGGGCTGCCCATGTCGATCGCCCTGTCCACCATGCACAGCTTCCTGCCACCGCACCCCGGCCCCACCGCGGTGGCCGCGACCTTCCACGCGTCCGTCGGACTCACCCTGTTCTACGGCCTGTTCATCGCCGTCCCGATCGGCGCGACCATCGCCCTGCTGTGGCCGCGCCTCCCCTTCGTCCGGGCGATGAACCCGTCCATCCCCAAGGGCCTGGTGAGCGAGCGGGTCTTCGACGAGATGCCCGGCATGGGCTGGTCGCTGTCCGTCGCCCTGCTCCCCGTCGTACTGATCGCCGGTGCCGCGGTGACCGATCTGGCGGCCTCCGGCGACAGTGGTCCGCTGCACTTCGTCGCTTTCATCGGCTCCGCGCCGATCGCCCTGCTGCTCACCCTGCTCGTGGCCATCTGGGCGTTCGGCCCGCGCATCGGCCGCAGCCTGGCCGAGGTCAGCACCTCGTGCAAGGAGGCCGCCCAGGCGATGGCGATGATCCTGCTCGTCATCGGAGCGGGCGGCGCCTTCAAGAACGTCCTCGTCGAGGGCGGGATATCCGACTACATCAAGGACGCGACCGACGGCTGGTCCATCTCCCCGATCGTCCTCGCCTGGCTGATCGCCGCCATCCTCCGGGTGGCCCTCGGCTCCGCGACCGTCGCCGTCGTCACCGCCTCCGGCGTGGCACTGCCCCTGCTCGCCGGCAGCGGCGTACACCCCGAGGTGATGGTCCTCGCCGTGTCCTGCGGCTCGATCGCCTTCTCCCATGTCAACGACCCGGGCTTCTGGATGTTCAAGGAGTACTTCAACCTGTCCGTCCTGGACGCCATCAAGGCCCGTACGACCTATACGACGGTCCTCGCGATCCTGGGCCTCGGCGGCGTCCTCGTCCTGGAACAGGTCCTCGACGCCCTCGCCGTCTGACCGACCACCCCCCTCACGAGAACGGCATCCGCCAGCCATGAGCCAGCCCGTCGTCACCCGCTTCACCGTGTACCCGGTCGCCGGCCGCGACTCGATGCTCCTCAACCTCTCCGGAGCCCACGCCCCGTACTTCACGCGCAACGTGGTGGTCCTGGAGGACTCCGAGGGCCGCACCGGTCTGGGCGAGGTGCCCGGCGGCGAGAAGATCACCCGGACCCTGCGCGACGCCGAACCCCTCGTCGTCGGCTCACGCGTCGGCGACTACCAGCGCGTCCTGCGCACGATCGGGGCGGCCTTCGCCGACCGCGACTCCGGCGGCCGCGGCGCCCAGACCTTCGACCTGCGCACGACGGTGCACGCGGTCACCGCCGTGGAGTCGGCACTCCTCGACCTGCTCGGCCAGCACCTGGAGGTCCCCGTCGCCGCCCTGCTCGGCGACGGCAAACAGCGCGACGCCGTACGGGTCCTCGGCTACCTCTTCTACGTAGGCGACCCGGACCGCACCGACCTGGACTACGTCCGCGACCCCGACGTCGCCGTCGACTGGTACCGCGTCCGGCACGAGGAGGCCCTCACCCCCGAGGCGATCGTCCGCCAGGCCGAGGCCGCCTACGACCACTACGGCTTCCGCGACTTCAAGCTCAAGGGCGGTGTCCTGCCCGGCGCCGAGGAGGTGAAGGCCGTACGGGCGCTGAAGGACCGCTTCCCCGAAGCGCGGATCACCCTCGACCCCAACGGGGCCTGGTCCCTGCGCGAGGCCGTCGAACTGTGCCGCCCCCTCGTCGGCACCCTCGCCTACGCCGAGGACCCCTGCGGGGCGGAGGACGGCTACTCGGGCCGGGAGATCCTCGCGGAGTTCCGCCGGGCCACCGGCCTGCCCACGGCGACCAACATGATCGCCACGGACTGGCGTCAGCTCACCCACGCCCTGGCCCTGCAGTCGGTCTCCATCCCGCTGGCCGACCCGCACTTCTGGACCATGCGGGGCTCGGTACGGGTTGCCCAGCTGTGCAACGCCATGGGGCTGACCTGGGGCTGCCACTCCAACAACCACTTCGACATCTCCCTGGCGATGATGGCCCAGTGCGGAGCGGCGGCTCCCGGCGAGTACAACGCCCTGGACACCCACTGGATCTGGCAGGAGGGCCGCGAACGGCTCGCCGCCGAGCCGCCGCGGATCGTCGGCGGCGAGGTCGCCGTACCGGACACGCCCGGCCTCGGAATCCGCCTGGACCAGGACCGGCTCCTCGCCGCGCACGAGCTGTACCGGGAGAAGGCGCTGTCGGGGCGGGACGACGCGGCCGGGATGCAGTACCTGGTCAAAGGCTGGACCTTCGACGCCAAGCGGCCCTGCCTGGTGCGGTGAGTTGCGGTGAGTTGCGGTGAGTCGCGGTGAATCGAGGCGAGTCGAGGTGAGTCCCGGGTCAGGGGCTCACAGGGTGAAGACGCGGCGGGCGTTGCCGTGCAGGAACAGCTCCCGCGTCTCCTCGTCCAGGTTCAGGGAGTCCAGGTGCTTCAGGGCCCGACTCGGCGTGATCATGGGGTAGTTGGAGCCGAACAGCACCTTGCGACGGCCCCGGCCGCGCAGATACTCCACCAGTTCCGGCGGATACCGGCGGACGGTGTAGGCGCTGGTGTCGATGAAGACATTGGGGTGCTTGTCGGCGACCGCGATCATCTCCGTCGTCCACGGATAGCCGATGTGCCCGCACACGATCGTGAGCTCGGGGAAGTCCAGGGCGACCTGGTCGATGTACGGGATGGGCCGCCCCGTCTCCGACGGCCGCAGCGGCCCGGTGTGCCCCACCTGCGTGCAGAACGGCACACCGAGGTCCACGCAGGCCGCGTACAGCGGGTAGTACCGCCGGTCGGTGGGCGGCAGTTCCCACAGCCATGGGATGACCCGCAGCGCCACGAAGCCCAACTCCTCGACGGCGCGCCGCAGTTCCCGTACGGCGGTCATGGGCCGGGCGAGATCGGCGCCCGCCACTCCGCGCAGCCGCCCGCCGGACCGCTCGACGAAGCCGGCCACCTCGTTGTTGTCGATCAGCGCGCCCTGCGGCCCGTACCAGGCGGCCGCGAGCCCGATCTCCACGTCCGCGGCCTCCAGCGCCGACACCGTGACCTCCACGGGCAGCGGCTTGTCGAGCGTCGTCAGGCCGGCGGACCACCGGCGCAGCGACTCGAACATCTCGTGGTTGGCGTGGCGCGGCGTCGGATGCTGCATCCAGGCGTCGATGACGGGCACGGGTTCCGCCTCTCTGCGCGATGGGGGGGCGGCCGGTATCCCTCCCTCACTTCACTAGTGAAGTGAGCATGGCGCCGCCCGGCGAGGTCTGTCAACATCGGTCCATGTCCGAGCCCGACCTGCGTCTGTTCTTCCTGCTCCAGCGGGCGGCCCACCAGCTGCGCACCGGTTTCGACCGGCGTCTGCTGGCCGCCGCCGGGATCACCACGGCCCAACTCGGCGCGCTGTACGCGGTCCGTGACGAGCCGGGCATCACCCAGCAGCAACTGGCCCGCGTCCTCGGCCTGCGCGAGTCCGCCGTCACCGGACTGGTCGGCCGGCTCACCGTGGCCGGACTCGTCGTGAAGCGAGCGCATCCGCGCGAACACCGGGCCGTAGTACTGGAGTTGACCGCCCCCGGTTCCGCCGCACTCGACGCCGCACAGCCGGAGGTCGACCGGTTCAACACCGAGGCACGGACCCTGCTCGGCGACGACGGCTTCACCCGGACGGCCGAGGCGATGCGGGCACTGGCCTCCTGGGAGTCCCCCTGACGCGGGCTATCGTGAGGCCATGCACTCGACACGGGTCTCCCGGCATGTGAACGCCTCGCGCGGCGCCGTCTACCGGGCACTGCTGGACGCGGACGCCGTCGCGAAGTGGCGGGTGCCGGACGGCATGACCGCGCGGGTGCACCACTTCGACGGCACGGAGGGCGGGGCGTTCCGGGTCTCGCTCACCTATGACCTGCCGACCGGCACGGGCAAGTCGGATGCGCACACCGACACCTACCACGGCCGCTTCGTGAGACTGGTGCCGGACGAGCAGGTCGTCGAAGAGATCGAGTTCGAGACCGACGACCCCGCGCTGCGCGGCACGATGACGATGACCACCACCCTCACCGACGCCGACGACGGCACGGACGTCCTCGTCGTGCACGAGGGCCTCCCCGACGTCGTCCCGGCCAAGGACAACGAGACCGGCACGCGGATGGCGCTGGCCAACCTCGCGCGGCTGGTCGAGGCGGAGTCCGGCACTCTCTGAACGGCCCCGCGGAGAACGGCCCCGCCGGCGTCACCTATAGCTGATCTTTGCCTGGGGTTCGCCGGGCGTACGAAAGCGCTCGCTTGCATCGGTGTATGGATACCGAACTGCTGTCAGGGCTGCGCGTCGACTACACCGATCAGGACGATCCCGTACTGATCCGGCCGGACGGCAGCCCGGTGGACACCTGGCGTGAGAACTACCCCTACGAGCAGCGCATGGAGCGCCCGGAGTACGAGTGGCACAAGCGGCTGCAGCAGATCGAGCTGCTGAAACTGCAGAGCTGGATCAAGGAGAGCGGGCGGCGGCTCGTCATCGTCTTCGAGGGGCGGGACGCGGCCGGCAAGGGCGGCACGATCAAGCGGTTCACGGAGCATCTCAACCCGCGCGGCGCCCGCGTGGTCGCGCTGGAGAAGCCGACCGAGCGCGAGCGCGGACAGTGGTACTTCCAGCGCTACGTCGAGCATCTGCCGACCGCCGGCGAGATCGTGCTGTTCGACCGGTCCTGGTACAACCGGGCCGGCGTGGAGCGGGTGATGGGCTTCTGCACCGACGACGAGTACCGGCGCTTCATGCGGCAGGCCCCCGCCTTCGAGCGGATGCTGGTGGACGACGGCGTGGACCTGGTCAAGTTCTGGTTCTCGGTGTCCCAGGGCGAACAGCGCACCCGTTTCACGATCCGCCAGGTCGACCCCGTACGGCAGTGGAAGCTCAGCCCCATGGACCTGGCCTCACTGGACCGCTGGGACGACTACACCGCCGCCAAGGTCGCCATGTTCCGCGAGACGGACACCGACCACGCGCCCTGGACGGTGGTCAAGAGCAACGACAAGAAGCGGGCCCGCGTCGAGGCCATGCGCAGCGTGCTGGCCCGCTTCGACTACGCCGACAAGGACGACGAGGTCGTGGGCGCCCCCGACCCCCGCATCATCGGCGCCGCCGCGGGCCTGCTGGAGGCGGGCGAGGACGACACCGAACAGCGCTGACGCACCGGCGCTAGCGCGGCACCACCGTGACGCGGTGGAAGTTGCACTCGGACCGGGCCGGGTGGCCGACGGGGGACGATCCGCTCTGGTGGGCCTTGAGGGCCATGCTGACCAGGCTCATCAGCAGATCGACGTCGGTGTCGC
>JABFVM010000605.1 GCA_013362785.1 Streptomyces sp.
GAGGTGGCGCCCGCGTACGATCACGCCGAGATCACGTCGGTGGCCGCGTCCCACACGGCGTACGAACTGACCACGATCATGTCCCGCCAGATCGCGGCGGCCCGGAAGGACTCGGAAGCCAAGTGACTCACGACCACGACCTGGTACTCCGCCCCACCGCAGCCCAGACGGAGGCCGCGCTGAATCCGCCTCCGGGCCGCAATGGCGGTGACCTGGTCGTGGAGACACTGGCGGCGCTCGGCACGACGACGGTGTTCGGGCTGCCCGGCCAGCACGCCCTCGGCATGTTCGACGCCCTCCGGCGGTCCGATCTCCGCTACATCGGCCTGCGGGTGGAGAACAACGCCGGTTTCGCGGCGGACGCGTACGGCCGGATGACGGGTGAGGCGGCCCCGCTGCTGCTGTCGACCGGGCCGGGCGCACTCACCTCGCTGTCCGCGCTCCAGGAGGCGGCCGCGGCCTCCGCCCCCGTCCTGGCGATCAGCAGCCAGGTCCCGACGGCGGGCCTGGGCGGCGGCCGGCACGGCTATCTGCACGAACTCCCCGACCAGGCGGCGTCGTTCCGTGGCGTGGTGAAGTCGGTCCACACGGTCCGCACCCAGTCCCAGATCCCGTCCGCGATCGAGGCGGCCTGGAAGTCGGCGCTGACGGTTCCGCACGGGCCGGTGTGGGTGGAGATCCCGCAGGACGTGCTGCTGGCGCAGACCTCGATCCCGGTGGTGTCGGGCGGCGACGCCTTCCCGGAGGAACTGCCGCCGCGCCCCGAACTGACCGCGGTCGCGGCCGACCTGCTGTCGAAGGCCGCCCGCCCGGCGATCATCGCGGGCGGGGGAGTGGTACGGGCGGACGCGAGCGGCAAGCTGCGGCAGCTCGCGGAGCTGATCCAGGCCCCGGTGGTCACCACCCCCGGCGGCAAGGGGGCGTTCCCCTGGAAGCACCCGCTGTCACTCCAGTCATGGATCGAGGACCGGTACACCACGGACCTCCTGGAGGACGCGGACGTACTCCTCGTCGTCGGCTCGGGCCTGGGCGAACTGTCCTCCAACTACCACACGTTCAAGCCCCGCGGCCGCGTCATCCAGATCGAGGCCGACCTCGGCAAGCTGGAGTCCAACCACCCGGCGCTGGGCATCCACGCCGACGCGCGCCTCGCGCTGCAGGCGCTGCTGGAGACGGTGGCCGAGCGCCCGGACCCGACGGCGCCGGAGCGGGTGCGTGAACTGCTCGCCAAGGTGACGGACCGTATCGCCGGGCAGGAACTCACCCTGGAGCAGGAGGTGTTGGCGTCGGTACGCCGTGCCCTGCCCGCCGACTCCCCGTCCTTCTGGGACATGACCATCCTGGCCTACTGGGCCTGGTCGGCCTTCGACGCCAAGGGCCCCAACCACCTGCACTCCGCCCAGGGCGCCGGCGGCCTCGGCTACGGCTTCCCCGCCGCCCTCGGCGCGGCGGTCGCGGATCCGACCCGCCCGGTACTGGCGGTCTCCGGCGACGGCGGGGCCCTGTACTCGATCGCCGAGCTCGCCACCGCCCGCCAGTACGACCTGAACGTCACCTGGCTCATCGTCGACGACGGCGGCTACGGCATCCTCCGCGAGTACATGACGGACGCCTTCGGCGAGCCGACGGCGACGGAACTGACCAGGCCGGACTATGTGTCGCTGGCCGAGTCCTTCGGTGTCCCCGGGATCCGTACGACCCCGGAGACACTGGAGGCGGACCTCGCGAAGGCGCTGTCCGCGCCGGGGCCCTCGGTGGTCGTACTCCCGGCGGTGCTGCGGATGTTCGCGCCGACGCATCTGACGACGTGAGGGCTTGCTCAGGGCTGAGCTTCAGGGTTTGAGCGTCAGGGGTTTGAGCGTCAGGGTTGAGCCTCAGGGCTGAGCCTCAACATGAAGCCTCAGTGCGATGCCTGGGCGTTCTCCTGCGTGTCGTGGACGTGTTCGCGGTCGTAGCAGGCGTCGTTCACCGCGGGGGCGGTCAGCGGCAGGGCGAACGGGACGATCGCGAGTGCCTCCCTGCAGAGGCTGGCCTCGGAGTAGCCGGCGATGTTGATACGGCCCCGGTCGCCGTTGTCGGCGTGGGCCGGGGCGGCGAGCACGAGGGCTGCCATGGTGAGCGCGGCGAGCGCGCTGATCTTCTTCATGGCCGGGTCAACGGCATCGGATCGGTGCAGGTCACTCGGCTGCACAGGTGGTGGTGACGGGGCCTGTGGCGGAGCCGTAACGGAGCGCGCCAGGGTCCGACGGGGCCCTGGCGCGTCCACGGCGCGTCCACGGCGACCGAACACCCGGTCGCCTACCGGGTGTCGCCTACCAGATCGCCTCGACCCACTCCGGGTGGTCGATGAACGGGTTGCGGTTGTGCTGGTAGGTGTCGTAGATGACCTCGTTGCGGCGCTCCTCGAAGGCGCTCGGCGGGTCCGCCTCGTTCCATGCCTTGAGGACGGAGAGCTTGCCCATGTAGGGGGCGGAGCCGTTGCCGACCCTCTCGTTGGGCTCCAGGTCGGCGAAGCCGTCGTCGCCCTCGTAGCGCACGGCCATGTAGAGGATCATGCGGGCCACGTCGCCCCGGTCCGCGGCGCGCGGCGCGAAGGAGTCGGAGTCGACGGTGCTGCCGCCGCCGTTGGTGACGGCGCTGCCGCCGTTGTCGAAGTCCAGGTTGCCGCGGATGCTGTTGACCTGGACGTCGCAGGCGCGCAGGTGGTGCAGGTCGGTGCCGGGGCCGGTCACCTCGCCGAAGTCGCCGTGGGACTTGGCCCAGGTGTGCTCACGGTTCCAGTTGCCGGTGCTGCCGCCGTTGAGGGACTTGCTGCGGGAGACGCCGCTGTACAGCAGGAGCACGTTGCTGCTGTTGTTCGGGTCCTGGTCGGCGGCCTTCAGCGCGTTCCAGACCGCCGAGTACGAGATCTTCGTCTGGTCGCTGATGATCGTGTGCAGCGAGTCCTTCAGGGCCGTGCCGGTCTTGCCGATCGCGTCGGCGTAGTACGTGTCGTCGTACGCCGTCGTGGTCGCGGCGGCCGGGGAGGCGGTGAGCGCCGGGGCCGTGAGACCGACCAGGACGGCGGCCGTCGTCAGCGCCACTGACTTCCAGCGGCGGTGGCGTATGTGTGTCGCCAGCATGTGGGGTTCCCATCTACGCGGGTTGAATGGAGGCGGCAAACGGGAGAGTGGCATGGACATGAGGGCATGTCCATGGCCTGAACGTGTCGATCAGGTGACGTGAACCGGCATATCGCCTCTTGCCTACGCGAGTTGACACGTGGAAACGGCCCCGACCAGAAGGTCGAGGCCGTTGTGTCGGTGCCAGGGTCAGCTGATGTCCGACGGATCCAGGCGGTAGATCGTCGACGTGCTGCTCTGGGAAGAAGAGGCGTCGCTCTGCGAGGAAGACGAGGAGCCCGACGTCGAACTCTTGCTGTACTCGCTCTCCTTCACCGCCGTCCCGTTCTTCTGCACCCACTCCGTGACCTCGGAGCTGACGTTGCTGCTGCCGCCGCCGGGGCCGCCGCCCATGCCGCCGCCACCGATCTGGATGTAGTGCAGCTCGCCCTTCTTCACCAGTTCCTTGAGCTTGGCCAGCGTCATCGCCTTGTCGCTGCCGGACCAGCCCCACATGGAGATCACGGGCTCACCGCTGCTGAGGATCAGCTGCGCCGCGCTCTGCGAACTCGACACCGCCAGCAGCCACTTGGCGCCGTCCTGGTGCTTCTTGAGGTACGTGATGAGCTCGTTGCCGGCGCCGCCCATGCCGCCGCCGGGGCCGCCGGTCATGCCGCCACCGCCTGTGCCGCCGGGGGCCGTACCGCCATTGGCGTTGCCGTCGCTGTTGCCGGTGCCGGTGCCGGTGCCGTTAGGCGGAGTGCCGCCCATTTCGCCGGTGCCGCCGGGGGCCTGGCCGTTCCCGCCGGGAGCTTGGCCAGTGCCGCCGGGAGCTTGGCCGTTCCCGCCGGGGGCCTGGCCGTTGCCGCCACCCTGCATCGTCTGGCCGCCGCCGAAGCCACCCCGGCCGCCGCCCCCACCGGGACCGCCACCGAAGCCGCTCCCCGTCGAGGGCCCGGCCGTCGGGTTCGTACCGCCGCCCATGCCGCCGCCGTTCGAACCGGACGGAAGCGACCAGGCGTACGCCGCCGGACCCGCGACCGCAGCGACGATCGCCGCCGTCACGGCGGCGGCGAGCAGCCGCAGCCGGTTGCCGGAGGCGGAGCGGAAGACGAGCAGTCCGACGATGGCCAGTGCCATGACGACGGCGATCGTCGGCCACAGCCAGGTGTTCCAGCCGGAGGCCCGGCGCAGGAGCACGACGGCCCAGCCGGCGGTGACCGCCAGCCCCGTCGGCAGCACCCACGCCCACCGCTTGTCCGCGCGGAACGCGCGCAGCAGCATCACGCCGCCGCCTCCGCACAGGGCCGCGATGCCGGGGGCGAGCGCGGTCGTGTAGTACGGGTGCATCGTGCCCTCGGCCATGGCGAAGGTCAGGTAGTGCAGGGCCGTCCAGCCGCCCCACATCAGCAGCGCGGCGCGGGTGAGGTCGGTGCGCGGGGCGCGCCCGCACAGGATGAGCCCGCCGACGCAGGCGATGGCGGCGAAGGGGATCAGCCAGGAGATCTGGCCGCCGAGGATGTCGTTGAAGAGGCGACCGATCCCAGCAGTCCCGGAGAAACCACCGCCACCGCCACCGCCACCGCCACCGCCGCCCCCGCCGTTGCCCTCGCCGCCGAGGATCCGGCCGAGGCCGTTGTAGCCCATGATCAGGTCCCAGGCGGTGCCGTCCGTGGAGCCGCCGATGTACGGGCGTTCGTCGGCGGGCACGAGGGAGACCGCCGCCGCCCACCAGAAGCTGGAGACGGCGAGGGCGACGCCCGCGATGAGCAGGTTGACGATCCGTTTCACGAGCTTGGGCTTGGCCGCGTACAGGTAGACCGCGAAGACGGCGGGCAGGGCGATGTAGCCCTGGAGCATCTTGGTGTTGAAGGCGAGCCCGAAGCACACGGCCGAGCCGACCAGCGGCAGCAACTTGCCGTTGTGGACGGCACGCAGGGCGAGCGCCGCGCCGCCGGCCATGAGGAACACCAGCAGGGTGTCCGGGTTGTTGTCGCGGTTGATGGCGACGGTGATCGGGGTCAGCGCGAGGACCAACGCGGCGACGGTCGCCGCACCGTGCCCCCACACCCGCTTGACGGACGCGTGCACGATCCAGATCGTCGCCAGCGCGACCAGGACCATCGGCAGCATCATCTGCCAGGTGCCGTAGCCGAAGACGCGGCACGACAGGCCCATCACCATCAGGGCGAACGGCGGCTTGTCGACGGTGAGGAAGTTGCCCGCGTCCAGCGAGCCGAAGAACCACGCCTTCCAGCTCTGCGTACCGCTCAGCACGGCCGCGCTGTAGAAGCTGTTGAGGCTCGACCCGGACAGGTTCCAGGAGTACAGCACCGCCGCCAGGATCAGGATCGCGAGCAGGGCCGGGAGTGACCAGCGCGGTGCCCTGTCCGGGGGTGCCGCGGGCGGGACCGGCTGCGGCACGTCGGGGTTCACGGTCGTGTGGGGATGTGGATCGGTGGCTGTCACCAGCGCATCGTGTGCGGCGGGGGTGGGTGCGGGCTGTGCCGTGGCTGGCGGTTTGCTGTGGATTCTCAAAGGGGTCTGCAAAGAGGTGCTCGGGCCGGGGGGGGAGGAGGGGGCCGCCGTACGGCCAGGGAAGGCCGACAGGGGGAAAGGTTCACGTCAAACCCGGCGGCCACTGCTGAAGGCTCTCGTTCACTGTCAGTGTGATCAGTTACGGTCGGATTCGCACATGCAGTGATCGGCGGAGTGTGGGCACGGGGCGCCGCGCACGGGGAGGTTGACGGGGGATGGGCTACGTTCTGCCCAGCTGGCTGGACGAGATCCTGGATTTCATCGGGATCAACTGGCCGAATGTCGACGAGGACGACTACCGCGAGATGGCGGACGCGATGCGCGAGCTCGCGGATGCTTTCGACGACCACGCGGGCGAGGCAGTCGGTGCGGTGAACCGGCTGCTGTCCTCCAGCGAGGGCTGGGCGGTTGATGCCCTGCAGGAGCACTGGGGCAAGGTGAAGTCCTCGCACCTGGAGCAGCTGCCGGAAGTGGCCCGCCTGTTCGCGGACGCGATGGATGTCGTCGCGGACGTGATCTACGGCATGAAGATCAAGGCCGAGGTCGAGCTGGGGGCGATGGCCGCTTCGGTCGGGATCTCCATCGGTCTGGCGTTCGTCACGGGTGGTCTGTCGGCGTTGATCGGCGCGGCGGAGATCACGGCGATGCGGGAGGTGGTGCGCCGGCTCATCAAGGAGGCCGCCGACCAGATCGTCGACCAGGTGATGGCGATGGTGACCGAGCCGGTCGCCGCCAAGCTGGAGAAGATGATCGAGGACGTGGTCCTGGACCTGGCCTCCAGCGCCATTTCCCCGGCCGACGGCGCCGGAGGCGGCGGTGGCGGGGGCGGGGGGCATGGCAAGGGCTCCACGGGGATGCAGCTGAACTCGGCGGGCGGTTCGGCGGGCGGCGGCCCTGGGGGCGGCGGTGGTGCGGGCGGCGGCGGTGGTGGCCCGGGCGGTGGTGGTGCGGGCCGGATGCGGATCGACCACGCCGAGTACGACCGGGCCGCGGGCGACCTGGGCCGCATGAGCGAGAGCTCACTGACCCGGCTGTCGGGCTCCCTGGACCGCGCCCACAACGCCAACAACCGCACCCGCGGCAAGGACCCCTTC
>JABFVM010000610.1 GCA_013362785.1 Streptomyces sp.
CCAGATCTCGATCTCGCAACGGAACTCGCGCAGACAGGGGTGACGCGCGTAGAAAATCTGTCATGCATAAGCCATCGCACAAGTCACTGCGGATCGCGGTCGTCACCACCGCCTGTGCCGTCGCCGGTGCCGCCCTGTACGGCGCCGGTGCTGCCACGGCCGGACAGTCGACCGGGAACAGCACTCATGAGCCCTACAACATCGGGGTGCTGGTCAAGGACATCGACACCTACTACGGCACCTCGCTCGACGCGAACGGTGTCTACCAGGCGTCGAAGGACAGCCCCTACGCCAAGGACCTGGCGAAGATGGACAGGGCTGCCCGGAAGTACATAGACAAGGCGGCCCGCAAGGCGCTGCACAAGGGCGAGAAGCCCGCCGTCGTCTTCGATATCGACGACACGCTGCTGCTCAGCCTCGACTACGAGAAGAAGACCAACTACACGTACAACGGGACCACTTGGGCCGAGTACGTGAACAAGGCCGACCGCCCGGCCGTCTTCGGCAGCCCGGAGCTGGTCCGGTACGCCGAGTCCAAGGGTGTCGAGGTCTTCTACAACTCCGGTCTGAGCGAGGCCCAGCGTGCCGCCGCCGTCGCGAACCTGAAGAAGGTCGGCGCCGATGTGAACCTCGACGCCGACCACATGTTCCTCAAGGACAAGGCGAACCCGCCGGCCTATCTGAGCGCCTGCGCCACTCCGGGCACCTGGAACTGCACGACCGTGCAGTACAAGTCCGGCACCCGGGGGCACATCGAGGACGACCTCGGGTACGAGATCATCGCCAACTTCGGCGACCAGTACTCGGACCTTGAGGGCGGCCACGCCGACCGGACCTACAAGCTGCCGAACCCGACGTACTTCGTCGGCTGAGCCTCATCGCCGTACCGGCCTGATGCCCTCCAGCGTCGGCACCACCGGCGAAATCGTGCCGTCGGCCGCGAACTTCATGCGGTCGACGGTCGTTTCGCGGTGCATGCCGTCGCCGCCCGGCCTTCCGGGGCCGTTCAGGGCGAAGCGGTGGTAGACGATGTACCAGTCGTCGGTGCCGGGGGTGTTGACCACCGAGTGGTGGCCCGTGCCGAGAATCCCGTACTCGGGACGCTTGGACAGGATCGTCCCCTTCTTGGTCCACGGGCCGAGCGGGGACGGGCCCGTCGCGTACGCCACGTGGTAGTTCTCGCTGCGGGTGTCGTCCTCGGACCACATGAAGTAGTACGTGCCCTTCCGCTTGATCACGAACGATCCCTCACGGAAGTTGTCGGGCGTGATGTCCCGCACCTTCGACGCGTCGAACGACACCATGTCGTCGTTCAGGGGCACGACGTAACCGTGTCCGTTGCCCCAGTAGAGATACGACGTCCCGTCGTCGTCGGTGAACACCGCCGGGTCGATCATCTGGCCGGGCAGTGAGCCGCCCTTCGCCACCAGCGGTCTGCCCAGCGCCTCCTTGAACGGACCCGCCGGGGAGTCCGCCACCGCGACGCCGATCTGCTGCTCGGCGCAGAAGTAGAAGTAGTACTTGCCGTCGCGTTCGGCGATCGCCGGGGCCCAGGCGTTCTTGTCCGCCCACGTCACGTCGGGACCGAGGTCCAGGATGACTCCGTGGTCCTTCCAGTGGACCAGGTCCTTCGACGAGTACGCCTTGAACTTCGTCCCGCTCCAGCCCTGGAAACCGTCCGTGGTCGGGTAGATCCAGTACTCGCCGTTCAGATAGTGCACGTCCGGGTCGGCGTTGAGGCCGGGCAGGACCGGGCTTCCGGTCCGTACCGCCTCCACCGTCCAGGTGCGTTTCGTGCCGTCGGCGGCCGTCACCGTGTACTTCTGCGGCTTGCGGAAGTCGCGGCGGGTGCCGGAGGCGGGGGTGAGGGAAGCGCCCTCGCCGACCCACAACTTCGGGTCCAGACGGGACAGTTCGGCGTCCGGCCGCATCGGCAGGACCACCTTCGACGCGCTCTCCGTGACGGTCGCGTAGGCCTTCTGGTCCTTCGCCGTCGCGTCCACCACCGAGGCGGGGCTCGCCGGATACGCGGCCAGCAGCCGGTCGTACTCGGCCTGCGTCACCGGAATCACCGTGCCGTGGCGGGGGCTCGCGGGCAGTTGGTAGTCGGTGGACGGCGTCCACTTGCCAGAGTCGAGGTCGGTGGTCTCGAACGGGACGTAGCCGCGGCCGCCGTACTCGTCGATGAACAGGTACCACTTGTCCTCGGTGTTCGACTTGAACACCGTCGGGCCCTCACCGCGCTCCATCGCACCGCTGCCGACGCAGTCGGCCACGAAGTCGTACGAGGTGTCGGTCAGGCTCGTGGACTTCTCCGCGGTGATGAACTTCGAGCAGGGCGAGCCGGAGCTCGGGTCCCGCTCGTCCTTGGTGTAGCGGTAGTAGGTGCCCTTGTGCCGCACGACCGTCGAGTCGATGACCGAGTAGCCCGGGTCGTTCCAGACCTTCGCCTCGCTGAAGGTGCGGAAGTCCTTCGTCGTCGCGTACAGCATCTTGTTGTACGTCGAACCGGTGTGGTCGGGGTCGTCGGCCGCGTACAGCTTCGACGCCCAGAAGACGACGAACTCACCGAGGCTGTCGTCCCAGTACGCCTCCGGCGCCCAGGTGTTGCCCGCGTTGTCGGGGGAGACCCGCGCGAGGCGCTGGTCGGTCCAGTGGACCAGGTCGGTGGACTCCCAGACCATGATCGACTTGCTGCCGTGCCGCTGGACCTGGTCCCAGCTGCCGCTGCTGTTCTGATACATCCGCAGGTCCGTGGCGATCATGTAGAACCGGTCGCCCTCGGGGGAGCGGATCACGAAGGGGTCGCGCAGGCCCTTCTCCCCGATCGTGGAGGTGAGCACCGGCTTCCCGGCGTTCAGCTCACGCCAGTGCAGCGGGTCGTTGCCGCGGCTGAGGGCGTAGCGGATCTGCTCGCCGTCGGCGGTGCCCTCGCCGGTGAAGTAGGCGAAGAGATAGCCGGCGTACTGGGACTGGTTCACGGGTGGTGCTCCTGAACGGGCGGATCCGGGTGGCGCGGTGAGCAGGGCGAGAAGCAGCGAGAGACAGGCGACGAGGAGTATGCGAGGGCGCATGCCGCTCCTGTGTGAGTGTGGGGGTTCGTGTTCGGTGGTGTGCGCCTTCGGAGTGTCACCAGCGGGAAACGGCACGTCAATCGGTGCGTGTGCGATCAGGGGCGGCGAAAGTTTCGCTTGGTTTCGGTGGGGCGTGGCAACCTTCCCGCCCCCGGTGGCGACCAAATGTCAGAAGCGGGCCGAGGCGGCCCCTCCGGCCCGCTTCGTCCCCATTGCCTAGGAAAGGAACGCCCTGTGCTTCAGAGCACCGGACGCCACCGCAGGACACGCACCCTCTCCATCGCCGCCGCGGTGGCCGTCGCCGCGGGGGCGGGCGGCGTCTACCTCGGCCTCTCGAACGGCGGTGCAGAGGCCGCCTCGACCACGGTCACCGTGTCCAACACCGCCCAGCTGGAGGCGGCCGTCAAGAACGCCGCCGCCGGAACCACCATCCAGGTGCGCGGCGGCACCTATCAGCCGACCGCCACCCTCAAGTCCACGGCGAACGGCACGAGTTCGGCCCGGATCACGCTCCAGGCGTACGGCAGCGAGAAGGTCCGGATCGACGGCTCCAAGCTGCCCGACGGGTCCTGGCTCGCCGGGATCTACGGCGACTACTGGACCGTGCAGAACCTGACCTTCGTCAACTCCCCGGCCCAGGGCTTCGTCGCCACGTCGAGCGTGGGCGGCGTCTTCAAGAACCTGGTCACGGCCGACAACGGCGACTCCGGGTTCACGCTGCGCGGCGACGGTACGACCGGCAACCTCGTGCAGAACCTGGACAGTTACGGCAACTACGACCCCGCCGGGCACGGCCAGAACGCCGACGGGATCGCCGTGAAGTTCGGCTCCGGAACCGGCAACAGGATCACCGGGGCGCGTCTGTACAACAACTCGGACGACGGGATCGACCTCTGGCAGTTCTCCTCGCCGGTCACCATCGAGCACACCTGGGCCTACGGCAACGGCAAGAACCGCTGGAACGACTCCGCCTTCGAGGGCAACGGCAACGGGTTCAAGCTCGGCGGCGGCGGTGCCTCGGTCGCGCATGTCGTCAACAACAACGCCGCCTGGGACAACTCGCTGCACGGCTTCACCGAGAACTCCAATACCGGGGCGATCGCCCTCAACCGCAACACCGCCTACGCCAACGCCGAGACCGGCTTCTACTTCGCCACCGGCAAGGCCCGGCTGGGGCGCAATCTCGCGGTGGGCAACAAGAAGGGGCTGTCGAAGCTGGGTTCGTCGGCCGTTTCCTCGGCCAACAACTGGGACGGCGGGGTGGCCACCCCGGCCTTCAGGTCGAAGGACGCCGCGACGGCGTACGGGGCGCGCAAGGCGGACGGTTCGCTGCCCGCGACGACCTTCCTGACGACCGGCTCCACCACCATCGGCTCGACCATGAACTAGCCATTGGAGCCAAGAAGAAACGCCCCGCCTGTCGTCACAGGCGGGGCGTTCTCCTTGCCGGCCCGAGGGGGGCTCTGGCCGGCGCCGCTGACCGAGGGGGGCTCAGGTCAGCAGGTCCATGCGGTCGAAAGACGTACCGGGGCTCTGCCCTGCACTACTAGGGACGTTGAACGTGTACATGAGGTTGTCCCGGCAGGAACTCGTGCCTCACTGGTAGGCGATGTCCGCCGCCGAGAACTTGCAGGAGGTCCCGTCCGGTCCGGTGCCCAGCTCCTTCGGCTCCTTGCCGTTGCTGTTGCCCTCGAAGCGGGTGCAGGTCTTGACCTTCTTGCCGCTGTCGCCGTGGATACGGATCTTGCGCAGCGCCGCCGTGTCGCCGTAGTTGGAGTTGATGCCGACGATCGACTTGCCGGGCGCGGTGACGTCCACGTCGTTGATGATGACCGTGCGCTTGAACTGCGTCGAGCAGTTGCCGCAGGAACGCACCAGCTTGCCGAAGTTCTCCACCTGGAACTTGGAGACGACCAGCTTGCCCGCGCCGTTGAACTGGAGCACCTTGTCGTCGGCGTTCCGCGCGCCGCCGCCGTACACCGTGTACACCGACGAGGACGACTTGCCCTTGAAGGTGGCGGCGTCCTCGCCGACGTCCAGCCACCACACGTTCTGCAGGGTGCAGGAGCCCTTGCAGTGGACGCCGTCCGCGGCCGGGGTGCCGATGACGACGTTCTTCAGGACCGCACCGTCGGCCAGCTCGAAGATCGGGTCCTGGCCCTCCTCCTGGCCGCTGCCGCCCAGGTCGCCGGTGCCGTAGAACTTCGCCATCTTGCCGTCGTACGTGCCCGACACCGGGATCGTCTTGGACACCGGCTTGCTGCCGTTGGGCGTCGGCCAGGACGCGGCGGCACCGGCGCTGGACATGAGCGTCGTGGTGACGATCGCCGCACCGGTGATGCCGAGGGCGGAGGCTCCGGCGATCAGCGCCCGTCGCTTCGTGACCTTGCGGCGGTGGCTGACGCGCTGTTCGGCTCGTGCTGTCATTACCCAAATCCTTGCGTGGGGGATCCTTGCGACTCTTGGTCGCCCCCGGGTGAAGGAAGGGTTGCCGCGCCTTCGGGATTTTCTTACGAATCCCCTGCGTCTGTGCCGGAGTTGTCGTCGTGGCCTGCGAAGTCGCCCGCCACGGACAGCTGTTCGCCGCCCGCCGTGGCCGTCATCGCATAGCTGTCGTCCCCCGCGTCCCGGCCGCCGCGCTCATGGTCGTACTGCCCCGCGAACACCCACTCGCCCGCGCGGACCGTACGGCCGTCCTTGAGCACCCAGGTGTAGACGACGAAGCCGTCCTTCTCCTCGACCGTCAGCGTGAAGTCGTCCTCCGGCGGCGAGCGCCAGGCGCCGGTGGAGGTGACCCCGCCGGTCTGCGCGACCTTCAACTGCACGGTGAGCGCGGTGAGTTGCTCACTCGTCTTGAGGGTCAGGTTGCTCTGTGCCCAGAAGTCGTTGCTGTGCGGGTCCACCGAGCCGTCCGACCACAGGGGGCCGTCCTCCTCGCCCTTGGCGGTGGGCGGCAGGGGGTTCGCGGGCGGCGACGGGGGCTTGGTCGTCTCGCGGGACTCCGGCGTGGGCTTCGGCTTCGGGCTCACCGGCGGGACCGGGGCGCGGCTCGTCGCGTCCGGCGACGGTGTGGGCGTCGGCGAGGTCGCCACCGTCTGCTGCGGGGTGTCCTCCTTCACGGCGGACGCCACCGCGTAACCGCCGACCGCGAGGACGCCGGCCACCGCGGCCGTCGCGGTCACCACCCGGAACCAGCCGTAGACCGGCGGACGGGTCGCCCGGTGGTCGGGGCGGGTCTGCTCGGCCATGCCGCGCTCGACGCGGGCCAGGATCCGCTCGCGGTTGGGCTGGTGCGCCTCGGCCGCCTCGTGCAGCCGGGCGCGCAGTTCGTCGTGCACGTCCCGCCGCATCATCGGTTCCTTCCTCCGGCGCTCCCGGTGCGGGCCATGGCGGCCGCATGCACCTTGAGCGGAGCTCCCTGGGCGCCGAGCAGCCGTTGCAGCTCGGCCATCCCCTTGGAGGTCTGGCTCTTCACCGTACCGACCGAGACGCCCAGGGCGAGCGCGGTGTCCTTCTCGGACAGGTCGAAGGCGTGCCGCAGCACCACGCAGGCGCGTTTGCGGAACGGGAGTCTACGCAACGCCTCCTGGACGTCGACGACGCCCGCGACATCCGGGTTCTCGGTCTTCTCCTCGCGCTGCGACCAGAACAGGGCG
>JABFVM010000587.1 GCA_013362785.1 Streptomyces sp.
CTTCTTCAGCAGGGCGAGCGCGGCCTCGCGGACCTGCTCGGGCTCGGCCTCGGTGCGCCAGGTGGTGTAGGCGGGCAGCCGGGTCAGGCGCCTGGGGGCACCCGGCGGACGGCCGCGCAGCTGGCCGACGAACTGCCAGGTGCGCGGGACGATGCAGCCGATGAGGGAGACGAACAGCAGAATGTAGATCGCGGAGAACCACACCGAGCTGTAGACGTGGAAGAGGCCGAGCTTGTCGTAGATCGGCGCGAGGGTCTCGTGCGTCTTGCTGAACTCGGCGACCTTGGTCTCGTCGATGCCGGTCTGCGGGATGAGCGAGCCGGGGATCGCGCCGAG
The DNA here is from genome assembly GCA_013362785.1 of Streptomyces sp. Classification (GTDB taxonomy): domain Bacteria; phylum Actinomycetota; class Actinomycetes; order Streptomycetales; family Streptomycetaceae; genus Streptomyces. The sequence goes on from JABFVM010000587.1 coordinate 337, forward strand.
CGACAGCAGCAGGAGCAGCAGCAGCGCGACCCGCATCGAGGTGAGTTGCCGCCAGAACCAGCGGGCCCAGCCGATGACGCCGAGGGACGGCAGATTGGGCGCGTCCTCCGCGGGGGCGGTGGAGAGCTGGGAGCCGGCGGCGTCCAGGTCCTCCTCACCGGCGGCCGGGGCGGCCTTGTCGGTCGTGTTGCTCATGGATCAGATCCCCACAGTGAAGCCGTTGGACCAGACCTGCATCTCCTGCACGATGCGGTCCCAGGCGCCGGTCAGCAGCAGCACACCGGTCGCGATCATCATGGTGCCGCCGATGCGCATCACCCAGACGTAGTGGCGCTTGACCCAGGCGAAGGCGCCGAGGGCCTTGCGGAAGGCTACGGCAGCAAGCACGAAGGGCACGCCGAGGCCCAGGCAGTAGGCGACGGTGAGTATGGCGCCGCGGCCCGCGCTCGCCTCGTTGTAGGACAGCGCGATCACCGAGGTCAGCGTCGGGCCGAGGCAGGGCGTCCAGCCGATGCCGAACAGCGCGCCGAGGAAGGGCGCGCCGATCAGCCCGGTCACCGGCCGCTTGTGGAAGCGGAACTCGCGCTGGGTCATCCAGGGCATCAGGCCCATGAAGAAGACGCCCATGAGGATCATGAGCACGCCCAGCACCTTGGACAGGACGTCCTTGTGGTCCTGCAGCGAGTCACCGAAGTAGCCGAACAGCGCTCCGCTGGAGACGAACACCGCGGTGAAGCCGAGCACGAACAGGGAGGCGCCCGCGACCATCCGGCCACGCCGGGCCTCGGCAAGATCCGTGCCGGTGACCCCGGTGACGTAGGAGAGATAGCCGGGGACCAGCGGCAGGACGCAGGGGGAGAAGAAGGAGACGAGGCCGCCGAGCAGCGCGATGGGCAGGGCGAGCAGCAGGGCTCCGCTCATCACCGTCTGGTTGGGGCCCGCGGCCTCGGCGAGCGTGGACAGCGCGCTCACGTCACTTCTCCGCGAGGACGGGCTTGATCATGCTGCGCAGTCTCTCCTCGCTGAGGGGCGTCAGCGCACGCGCGGCGATCTTTCCCTTCCGGTCGATGACCAGCGTGGAGGGGATCGCCTGCGGGTTGAGCGTGCCCTTGCCGAAGCGGAGCATCTGCTTGCCCGTGGGGTCGTACAGGCTCGGGTAGGTGACCCCGAACTCCTTCTCGAAGGCCTTCGCGGGGGTGGTGCTGGTGTCCCGGGTATTGATGCCGACGAACTCGACACCCTGGCCCTTGACGTCGTCGTAGACGGTCTGGAAGTTCTTCGCCTCGGCCCGGCACGGCGGGCACCAGGATCCCCATACGTTGATGACGAGGATCTTGCCCTTGTAGTCGGCGGTGTCGAGCTGCTTGCCGTCGATGGTCTCGCCGGACAGGGCCGGCGCCACGGAGCGCTTGCCCTGGGCGGCGGTGTCGATGCCGTTGCTCCCGGGGACGAAGTTGGTGTCGCCGCCACCACCCGACAGACCGCCGGAACTGCACGCGGACAGGGTCAGCGCGGCGACGGCGGCGCTGGTGATGGCCAGGACGGCGACACGACTACGGGCGCTACGGGCACTCATGTGAAAAGTTTCGCATGCCCGTTCCGGGGATCTTGCGCACCCCCCTCCCGGACGTAAACCCGCATTTCAGGCGGCGCTTTGAGTACCCATGGAGGAACCGCTGGAGGTGCTGGTGGAGCCGCCCTTCATGAACGTCTTCCAGCCGCCGGCCGGCTGCTGCCCGACCTCCAGGGTCCGCAGCTTGGCGAGGACCTCGGGCTTCTGTACGTCCATCCAGTCCACGAACTGCCGGAAGGAGACGAGCCGGATGTCGGCGCCCTTCTCCTTCTCCCGCGCGATGTGCTTGAGGGCGGCCTCGACGGCGTCCATGTAGATGCCGCCGTTCCACTGCTCGAAGTGGTTGCCTATGAAGAAGGGGGCGCGGTTTGTCTCGTATGCCCGCTTGAATCCCTGGATGTAGGCCTGCGACGACTGCTCGCGCCAGCCCGGGTAGTTGTGGGCGGGGGCCTTCGTCGAGTTGACCGACTGGTTGGCCAGCATGTTGTAGTCCATGGAGAGGACCTCGAAGGAGCGCCCGGGGAAAGGTATCTGCTGCAACGGCAGATCCCACAGCCCCTGCTTCTTCTGCGGCCACACCTGACGGCCGCCGGGCGAGGAGGCGTCGTAGCGCCAGCCGAGCTCCTTGGCGGTGGGCATCAGGTTGTCCTGGCCGAGGAGACAGGGCGTACGGCCGCCGACGAGCTCCTTGTCGTAGTCGAAGGGCAGGGACGGCAGGTCGGTCCACCCGGTGTTGGTCCGCCACTTCTTCACGAAGTCCTTGGCCTGCTGGATCTCGCTGCGCCACTGCTGGGGCGTCCAGTTGCCGACGGTGCCGTTGCCGCCGCAGAAGTGGCCGTTGAAGTGGGTGCCTATCTCGTGCCCTTCGAGCCAGGCGCGCCGGACGCCCGCCAGTGTCGCCTTGACGTGCTCGTCGGTGAGGTAGCCGATGTCGGAGGCGCCGACCGGGTTGTTCGGCGGGTTGTAGAGCCGCTTCTTCGACTCGGGGAGCAGATAGAGCCCCGAGAGGAAGAAGGTCATGTGCGCGTCGTTTTCCTTGGCGAGGTCGAGGAAGCGCGGGAAGAGGCCGTTGCCGACCTCGCCGGCGCCGTCCCACGAGAAGATCACGAACTGCGGCGGCTCCTGACCGGGCTCCAGCGGCTGGGGCTTGGCCGGCTGCTTGGGCTGCTTGCCGGTGTAGGAGGTGGAGCCGTCACCGATGGGGCGGGCGCGGTTGGTCTGGGTCCCGGGCTTGTTGCCTTCGCCGCCTTCGGAACCTTCGGACCCCTTCGACCCCTCTGACGAAGTGAGGGTGCCGCAGCCGGCCAGTCCGACGGCGGCGGCCGTGCCGACACCGAGTCCTATAAGTCCCCTCCGGGTGACATTGCGCATTGTTGCCCCATCCGTCGTGCTCTCGTGGTCACCCAGTCAGAGGGCACGACGAACAGGGAGGTTCCTCCGGATCTCGGAGGATTCGCAACAAATGTCACAAACGTGTCTTAGAAGCCCACGTGGGGCAACCCGCCCAGGACACCATCAGGCGCCGAAGGCCTTGTCCTTCCCCTTCACCGGCTTGGCGCCGGCGCGGAGGTGGGCGGGCACCAGATCGATGGCGGGCTCGGTGTACCCGACGGACACGATCCTGTCGCCCTGGAACGTGAAGGTCGTCAGGGACGCGAGCGTGCACTGCCGCTTGCGCGGGTCGTGCCACAGCCGCCGCTTCTCGACGTAGCTGCGCACGATCCAGATCGGCAGCTGATGACTGACCAGCACGGCCTCGTGCCCCCGCGCGGCGTCCTTGGCGGCACTGAGCGCACCCATCATCCGGATGACCTGGTCGACGTACGGCTCACCCCAGGACGGCTTGAAGGGGTTGACCAGATGCTTCCAGTTCTCCGGCTTCTTGAGGGCCCCGTCCCCGACCCCGAAGGTCTTGCCCTGGAAGACGTTGTCGGCCTCGATGAGCCGCCCGTCGGTCGCGAGGTCCAGCCCGTGCGCCTTGGCGATCGGCGTCGCGGTCTCCTGCGCCCGCTCCAGCGGGGAGGAGCAGACGTGGGTGACATCACGGGAGGCGAGGTGCTCGGCGACCCGGTCGGCCATCTGCCGCCCGAGCTCGGAGAGGTGGTAGCCCGCGAGCCGGCCGTAGAGGATCCCGTCCGGGTTGGCGACCTCGCCGTGCCGCATGAGGTGTACGACGGTGATGTCGCTGTTGTCGTTCATGGGGCTGTCACTCATGGGGCTGTCGTCGATGGAGCTGTCGTCCATGGGGCTTTCGTCCATGGGGTCGATGGTCTTGTTGTCGATGGTCTTGTTGTCGTCGCTCATTCCGCCGTGGCCTCCGCCGCCGCTCGGGCCGCCGCCGGGAGGGCGTCGGCGATCCGCTGGACGGCCTGCTCGTCGTGTGCCGTGGAAACGAACCAGGACTCGAAGGACGAGGGCGGCAGATAGACGCCCTGCGCCAGCATCGAGTGGAAGAAGGCGGTGAAGCGGAAGGACTCCTGCCGCTTGGCGTCCTCGTAGTTGCGGACCTCACGGTCCGTGAAGAACACGGAGAACATGTTGGAGGCGTTCTGCAGCCGGTGCGCGACGCCTTCCTTGGTGAGGGCCTCGGTGACGAGGGACTGGATCTGCGCGGAGACGGCGTCGACGGTGACGTACGCGGCCTCGTCGAGAAGCCGCAGCTGGGCGAGGCCGGCCGCGGTGGCGACCGGGTTCCCGGAGAGGGTGCCGGCCTGGTAGACGGGCCCGGCGGGCGCGAGGTGGGCCATCACATCGGCACGCCCACCGAAGGCGGCGGCGGGGAAGCCGCCTCCCATGACCTTGCCGAAGGTCATGAGGTCGGGCTTGACCCCGTCGACCCCGTACCACCCGGCGCGGCTGGTCCGGAACCCGGTCATGACCTCGTCGGAGATGAAGAGGGCGCCGTTCTTCCGGCAGGCGTCCTTCAGTCCCTCGTTGAACCCGGGCCGCGGCGGGACGACGCCCATGTTGCCGGGCGAGGCCTCGGTGATCACGCAGGCGATCTCACCGGGGTAGCGGTGGAAGGCCTCGTGCACGGACTCAAGATCGTTGTAGGGCAGGACGATGGTGTCGCCGGCCTGGGCACCGGTGACGCCCGGGGTGTCGGGCAGCGCGAAGGTGGCGACGCCGGACCCGGCCGCGGCGAGCAGCGAGTCGACATGCCCGTGGTAGCACCCGGCGAACTTGATCACCTTGGACCGCCGGGTGAACCCGCGGGCGAGCCGGATGGCGGACATGGTGGCCTCGGTGCCGCTGGAGACGAGCCGCACCTGGTCGACGGGCTCGATCCGGCCGACGATCTCCTCGGCGAGAGCGACCTCGCCCTCACCCGGCGTACCGAAGGACGTGCCGCGGGAGACGGCGTCCTGTACGGCGGCGATGACCTCGGGGTGGGAGTGCCCGAGGATCATGGGTCCCCAGGAGCAGACGAGGTCGACGTACTCGCGCCCGTCGGCGTCGGTCAGGTACGGACCGGTGCCGGACACCATGAACCGGGGCGTCCCGCCCACGGCCCGGAAGGCGCGCACCGGGGAGTTCACGCCGCCGGGCGTGACGGCGGCCGCACGGTCGAACAGAGCCTGCGAGGCAGGCGCATCGTATGGATAGGGCGTTCCTGAAGAGGGCGCTTCGCTCATGACCTGCGACTACTCCGACCTTCTCTGACCTTCTCCGATGATCTCGGACTCCGGTTCCCAGTGACCTCCTCAGGGTAGGCCAGGGGGCGGCGGGGGCCGCAGGGCTGTGCTGGGTGGGGGCGCGGCCCACAGAGATGTGCTGGGTGGGGGCGCGGCCCACAGAGATGTGCTGGGTGGGGGCGCGGCCCACAGGCCGGCCGGTGCTGAGCCTCCCGAGCGCCCCTGCTCCCCCGCCCGCCCCATCCGCCCCATCCGCCTACCGTGCGCCGTCCCCCTCCCTCCCGTCCCCTCTCCCCCACTCCCCTTCACCCCCGTTCCCTGCCGGGCATCTGCGAGACTGGACGTGATACACACAGCTCATGCGGGGTGTGTTGGTCAGGGGCTGAAAAGATCCTGCGGACAGGTGTTTCAGCGCACGTTTCGGCGGGCGGCCGTGGGGGAGGTCACTGACACGATGATCGGGTTGCGCGGCGGGGGCCACGCGTCCTAGAAAAGCAGTCGGGTGGAGATATGCATCGCGGTGGCGGACTGGGCGAGGGGACTGATGACCTGGGTCCTCGACGTGCCCGGCGGGGAAGGCACCGGCGTGACGCGGAGGAAGCCGCAGAAGCAGCACGTGTACCGGGTGAGTCAGAGGCGGACGATCGACGTATCGAACGTCGGATCGATCGGCTGAGGCCGGGGAGCAGGAATGGTGGTCGGGTGGGGGTGACGTACAAGTACTTCGGCGCGCCCGACGGCGCGACCGCGGCCCGCGTCCCGATCTCGATGCGCCCCGAAGAACTCGGCGGCGACGAGCTCGGCATGAACGGCATGTTCACCAAGATCAAGCCGGAGACGATGGCCGCGATGGTCCTCACCGGCATCGAGGGCGTCCCCCTGCACAAGGTCCCCCCGCTGGAACTGGTCGTCCTTCACCCCGACTACGCGGTGGTCAAGCTGCCGATGACGGTGGTGGATCCGCTGCGGGGCATAGGAGAGGAAGCGGTGGGCGCGGCCGCTTTCATCTGGTCGACGGTGCCGGACCGGGGTGGGCCCCGGGATGCGTTCAACGTGTACCAGCTGCTGCACGAGTGGCAGGACTTCAGCCACCGCCTTCATGAGGCGGGGCATCAGCCGTATTGCCTTGTGTGGCCCTGACCTGGGGCTTCGTT
>JABFVM010000136.1 GCA_013362785.1 Streptomyces sp.
TCGTACTCGTGCCAGTCCCCGACCACGTTCGGCTCGTACACAATCCACCTCTCGACCCAGAGAGCTGCTTCCTATCTTTGCGCTCAGGGCACTGTCAAATGAGCAGAATGCGCTGTGGCCAGCCCATTCGCCCTCTTGATCACCGATCAAGCCGTGGGCAGGAGGAATCCGCTTTCCGGTCCGGCGGACGTGTTCACCCACGTGCCGCACATCACGTTCCGAGCGAAGATCAGCGGGCCGACCGCCCGGTTGCCTGGAGACCTCGCTGATGCCGAGATCACCGGCAAACTCACAGTTATTCGGCAGTAACACGTAGTCGCATTCACGAATTGTGTTTCAGCTACCATTTAGGAGGGAATTCATCCTTATGTGCTTCGGACAGGAGGCACGTCCGTGGGAGCCGGCTCAGGCCCCGGGATGTCCTCCACGTGGTCTGAGTCCGCGCCTCCCATGGTGTCCGTCCAGCAGGCACCTGCTCGAGGAGGTGCGCACGGATGAGTGCCACCACCAGAACGAAGCACCCTCATGACGACGCCCCCGACACCGCCGAGGCGTTCGATCGGCTCGTGGGACTGCCCGACGGCCCGGAGCGCAAGATCCTCAGAGACGAACTGGTTCAGGCGTGGCTGCCCATGGCCGAGCGGATCGCCGTCCGGTTCAAGGGCCGCGGCGAGTCCCTTGAGGACCTGTACCAGGTGGCCGCCCTGGGCCTCGTGAAGGCCGTCGACCATTACGACCCGGCACGCGGCCACGCTTTCGAGGCGTACGCGGTGCCCACCATCACCGGCGAGATCAAACGGCACTTCCGCGACCACATGTGGACCCTGCACGTGCCGCGCCGGGTCCAGGACCTGCGCAACCGGGTGCGGAGCTCCGCGAAGGAGCTGTCACAGCTGACCCCGGGGCGTGCGCCCACCGTGTCGGAGATCGCCGACCACGCGCATCTGAGCGAGTCGGAGGTACGCACCGGCATGGAGGCGCTGGAGTGCTTCTCCGCGCTGTCGCTGGAGGCGGAGATGCCCGGCACCGACGGCTACGCGCTGGGGGACGCGATCGGCGGTCCGGATCCGGCGTACGAGGTGGTCGTCGACCGCGTGTCCGTCCAGCCGTGTCTGCAGCGGCTGCCGGAGCGCGAGCGGACCATTCTCTACCTGCGCTTCTTCGGCGGTATGACCCAGAGTCGTATCGCCACGCAGCTCGGCATCTCGCAGATGCATGTGTCCCGGCTGCTCAGCGGTTGCTTCGCCCATCTGCGGGAGGAACTGCTCGCCGAGGCCCGCTGAAATCCCAGGGGTGTGCGTCTACTCCCCGGGGGATCCCGGAATCTGCGTCGGACCGTAACGTTCGAGGGCCTCTTCGAGTTCGACGCGGATCTCGGGGGGCATTTCCCCGTCCCGGCCCCAGATGAGAATCAGTTCCGCGACCTGGCGAAGCTTGATGTTCGTGTGCTGGGAGACGTCCTTCAGCACCGCCCACCCCTGGTGCGGCGCCACCCGGCCGAGGGCGACCACCATTCCGATGGCCTGGTCCACGACGGCGTGCGAAACGACCGCCTCTTTGAGCTGGTCGACCTCCACCTCAAGTGCGAGGATCCGGTCGGTCTCGTTCGAGTCGGCGGGCTCGTTCGGTGTCGGTGCCACGCCACTATCCTCGCCTCTTTGCCGGTCGCATGCCAGAGAAGCGGAAGGCCGTTCCTCACCTGTTTTCCTGCCCCGGTCGGGGTACTCGACAGGCCTACTCGACAGGCCCCGGAGGGCATCCGGCCGGACACTGGGAGAAGCCGGTGACCGCCGGCCGGGCGAGACCAGGACGCGACTGACATGAACGATGTGAAGACCCCCAGGGGCACGGCCGAGGTCGTGTCCACCCACTCCGTGTTCGGCGCACCCTGCTGGGTGAGCCTGACCAGCCGCGACCTGGAGGCCACGCAGGCGTTCTACTCGGCCGTCCTCGGCTGGCGCTGGCGGCCGGCCAAGCTGGGCGACCGGTTCCGGGTCGCGCTGGCGGAGAGCGTGCCGGTGGCCGGGATCGCCGCGGTCGCCTCGATGTGGCAGATGGCCGTGGCCTGGACGCCGTACTTCGCCGTGCCCAGCGCGGACGAGGCCGTGGCCCGGGTGCAGGAGCGCGGCGGCACCAGTGCCGTCGGGCCGCTGTCCCTGCCGCCGGGGCGGGCGGCGCTGCTCGCCGACCGGGACGGGGCGACGTTCGGCGTCTGGGAGGGGGAGCTCATCTCCAACTGGGAGACCTGGCGCCGTGCCGCCCCGACGTTCATACGGCTCCACACCCGCGACGCCTTCGACGCCGCCATGTTCTACGGCGAGGTCCTGGACTGGGCGACGGAGCGGCCGGGCTGCTGCGAGGTCCGCTACGAGGGCGGCGAGGTCGTGCTGCGCAGCGGCGGGGACGTGGTGGCGCGGATCGAGTCGGGGGCCCTGGAGGCCGCGCCCGACCCGACGATCCGGCCGCACTGGCAGGTGCACTTCGCGGTGCCCGACGTGGAGGGGTGCGCACGGGCGGCGGAGCTGCACGGGGGGAGCGTGCTGTCGAAGGTCATCGACGAGGCCGTGCTGCGGGATCCGGACGGAGCGCAGTTCACGGTGACCTTGCGACGCGACCGGTAGACGCGATCGGTAGAGGCGATTGGTGGACGTGATCGGTAGACGTGGCCGGTAGACGTGATCGGTAGAAGCCGCGGCTTCGGTGGCGGCCGCGGCTACGAGGTCCTGTGCGACGGTCTCGACAGGAGCACCAGGCTCCGGCGCTCGACCAGCACCCGGGTCGCCGCCTTGTGCTCCTGCTCGTCGGGCGGGTCCTGGGTCTCGGCCGTGTCGATCAGAGTCGTCCAGCGTTCGCCGTAGGCGATGTCCGGCAGCCGGAACTCCACCGGCTCCCAGTAGGCGTTGAGCAGCAGCAGGAACGAGTCGTCCACGACCGGCCGGCCGCACCAGTCCGGCTCGGCGATGGCGTCGCCGTTGAGGAAGACCGCGAGGGAGTGGGCGTCGGGGCGGTGCCAGTCGTCGTCGGTCATTTCGTCGCCGTCCGGCTGGAGCCACACCAGATCGGGCAGGGGCTGGCCGGGGTGGGTGGGGGTCTCGCCGCGGAAGAAGCGGCGGCGGCGCAGGACGGGGTGGGCGGCGCGCAGGGCGATGACGTAGCGGGTGAACTCCGCGAGGGCGCGCTGGTCCTCGGTAAGGTGCCAGTCGATCCAGGAGAGGTCGTTGTCCTGGCAGTAGGCGTTGTTGTTGCCCCGCTGGGTGCGGCCGAGTTCGTCGCCGTGGCAGAGCATGGGGATGCCCTGGGACAGCAGCAGCGTCACCAGGAAGTTGCGCTGCTGCCGGGCGCGCAGTCGCAGGACGGCCGGGTCCCGGCTCTCGCCCTCGGCGCCGCAGTTCCAGGACCGGTTGTGGCTCTCGCCGTCACGGTTGCCCTCGCCGTTGGCGTCGTTGTGCTTGTCGTTGTAGGCGACGAGGTCGCGCAGGGTGAACCCGTCGTGCGCGGTGACGAAGTTGACGCTGGCGCGCGGGCGGCGCCGACTGTGGGCGTACAGGTCGGCGGAGCCGGTCAGCCGGGAGGCGAACTCGCCGAGCGAGCCGGGTTCGGCGCGCCAGAAGTCCCTTACGGCGTCCCGGTACTTGCCGTTCCACTCCGACCACAGCGGCGGGAAGTTGCCCACCTGGTAGCCGCCCTCCCCCACGTCCCACGGCTCGGCGATCAGCTTGACGCGGCTGATCACCGGGTCCTGCTGGATCAGGTCGAAGAACGCCGAGAGCCGGTCCACCTCGTGGAACTGGCGGGCCAGGGTGGCGGCGAGGTCGAAGCGGAAGCCGTCGACGTGCATCTCGGTGACCCAGTAGCGCAGCGAGTCCATGATCAGCTGGAGCACGTAGGGGTGGCGCATCAGCAGGCTGTTGCCGGTGCCGGTGGTGTCGTAGTAGTGCGCCCAGTCGCCGTCCACGAGGCGGTAGTAGGAGGCGTTGTCGATGCCGCGGAAGGACAGCGTCGGGCCGCGCTCGTTGCCCTCGGCGGTGTGGTTGTAGACGACGTCGAGGATCACTTCGAGGCCGGCCGCGTGCAGCGCCTTCACCATGGCCTTGAACTCGTCGACCTGTTCACCGCGGGTGCCGTGGGCGGCGTAGGCGTTGTGCGGTGCGAAGAAGCCGATCGTGTTGTAGCCCCAGTAGTTGGACAGTCCGCGGTCGCGCAGTACGCCGTCCTGGACGTACTGGTGGACCGGCATCAGCTCGACGGCCGTCACGCCGAGGGACGTCAGATGCCCGACGATCGCGGGGTGCGCGAGTCCGGCGTAGGTGCCGCGCAGGTCCGGCGGGACGTCGGGGTGGGTGCGGGTGAGGCCGCGCACGTGCGCCTCGTAGATGACGGTGTCGGCGTACGGCCGTCTGGGCGGAATGTCCTCGCCCCAGTCGAAGCGCGGGTCGGTCACCACGCCGAGCATGGTGTGCCCGGCGCTGTCGGCCGGGGACGGGGCGCCCGGGGTGCGCTCGAACAGGGAGGCGTGGTTGTCGACCTGACCGTCCACGGCCCGGCTGTACGGGTCGAGCAGCAGCTTGGCCGGGTTGCACCGGTGGCCCAGGTCCGGATCCCAGGGGCCGTGGACCCGGTAGCCGTAGCGCTGGCCCGGGCCGATGCCGGGCAGATAGCCGTGCCAGACGAAGCCGTCGACCTCGGTGAGCGGCACCGGGGTGTGCCGGCCCTTGTCGTCGACGAGGACGAGTTCGACGCGGTCGGCGACCTCGCTGAACAGGGCGAAGTTCGTGCCCTGTCCGTCGAAGGCCGCGCCCAGCGGATAGGGGTGCCCGCTCCACGCGGGCACCCCTTTGCTCACTTCCTTGCGGCGCCGTCTCGCGGTCACCGGGCCTCCTCCAGGACTTCGTCCCGGGTGCCCACCGCGTCGGCCAGGGCCGTGACGGGCATCTCCCGGGGCACTCGGCGTGCCTCGCGCAGGCTGGGGGCGGGGGCCGCCGGCCTGAGGGGGGCGCGTTCGGGGGCGCGGACGCGCTGGGAGAACCAGATGACCTTGCTGCCGGTCTCCGTGGCGCAGCAGCCCCAGCCGTCGCTCGTCGCGGCGAGGTGCTGCAGACAGGCGCGCAGTTCGTGGTCCGGGCGCAGGGCGCGGTCGTTGTCGCCGATGGCGGTGATGAGGTGCTGGCCGTTCCACCACATCTCGATCGAGGTGTTCTTGTCCCTCGCATGCTCGTCGATGGCCCGCAGCAGCATCTCCGTGCCGTGGCGGACGGGCTCGACAAGGGTCTCCAGGTCCCAGTACCGGAGGTGGGCGGCCAGAATTCGGCTGACCTGACCCACCCGTTCGGGGCTGACTTCCACATCGAGGTGGTAGTAGCAGGGCACTGCGGTCTTCACCGTCGTTACCTCCTCACCGCGAAAGCTCCCGCTCTCCTCGCCCCTGCGGGACGGGCCCCGAGCACGGAGCGTAAGCACTGATCGCTTCTGAGTCACTCCAGGGTGAGTGCGGTACGCCATTCGTGCAACAGGAGCGCGCACCTGGGGTAGTTGAAGCTCCAACAGGACGCTGCGTCGTCGACCATGCACCATGTGTGAAGACCTCGATGCCCGTAACGGAACCCGTGCGTGTGCGCGCACGGGTCCCGCCCGACGGTCGGGAGACGCGTCATCGAGCAGCCCGGAAGGTGAACGGCGCCATGCTGCTACCGGCCAAAGCCGAAGTCGCCCGGCAACTGCGGCGGTACCGGGCCTGGGAGCGCGCCATGCTCGCGGCCCCGGCCGACCATGCGGTGCGCGCCACGTTCGAGGACGCCGGCTACACGCTGTGCGTGCTGATGGGGAAGCGCTGCGCGCGCGAGGCCGTGGACGCGGCGGAGCGCTATCTGCGCATCACCCTGGCGGCCTACCTCCGGGAGCAGGACGAGCGGCCCCGTACGCGCCCGGCGGCGCGGCGGGGTCCGCCGAGATCACGGCGGTGGCGTTTCCTCGCGGGCAGATAGCACGCGGACCGGCGCCTTCCGGCGCAGTCGGATCCCCCGGCCGGGCCTGGTGCCCGGCCTTGAGCACGGTGGAGGTGAACCATGGGCAGGACCAAGAGCAGGACCGGTGCCGGCACCGGGACCATCGGCCGCATCCCGGTACGGGATGTGCGGCCGGCCGTGGAGTGCGGCCGGCATCCGGCGAAGGCGGTCGCGGGAGAGACCTTCGAGGTCTCCGCCACCGTGTTCCGCGAGGGCCATGACGCCGTGGCCGCCAATGTCGTGCTCACCGATCCGGACGGCCGTCCCGGCCCCTGGACGCCGATGCACGAACTGGCTCCGGGCACCGACCGCTGGGGCGCGAAGGTGACGCCGCCCGTGGTGGGCCGCTGGACGTTCCATGTGGAGGCCTGGAGCGATCCGGTCACGACCTGGCGGCACCACGCCCGGATCAAGATCCCGGCCGGGATCGACGTCGGACTGGTCCTGGAGGAGGGCGGCGACCTGTACGAGCGTGCGGCCGCCGGAGTGCCCGACGACGCGGGACGGGCGACGGTGATGGCCGCCGCGAACGCGTTGCGGGACGACTCGCTGCCGCCCGAGTCGCGGCTGGCGGCGGCGTTCGCGGCGAACGTGGACGCGGTGCTGGGCCGGTATCCGCTGCGGGATCTGGTCACCGCCTCCGAGCCGCTGCCGCTGCTGGTGGAGCGCGAGCGCGCC
>JABFVM010000143.1 GCA_013362785.1 Streptomyces sp.
GACGGCCCCGACCTCCTTCTCACACTCGACGCCTACTACCACCACGACATGCACCGGGGCGCCACGGCCACGGCCCTCAACGTCCACGCCCGCACCCTCGACTACCGCCTGCGCCGGGTACGGGAGCTCACCGGCATCGCCCCGGGCTCGACCCATGGCGTGCGCGTACTGAGCGCAGTCGTGGCCCGGAGGCTGTCGGGGGCGTGGGAGTGAGGCGGCCCGCGATACGGCCGTACGGCGTCCGGGGCGCTCCCTGACGGTGGCCGCGCGACACTGCACGCGGCCGCGATATCGCCTCGGGCCTCCGACGACGGAGGCCGGTCACGCTGGTCAGCGCGGTGACGGCCGGCAGTCCAAGGCCGTCGTGCGGGGCATACGGGTGCCTCGTCCCGGACCGGGGCGGCCACGAGTTCGTTCCGGAGTCTGCGCAGGTCACGCCAGGGGTACGGCGTGGTCGGGCCGTTGGCAAGGAAGCTTCTGCACTCCGGTGTACAGCCCCTGACGGGCGGACGGACGGACGACCGCGGTGCGCGGCCCTCCTGCGGGACCTTCAACCGCCGGAAGAAGAACTCGGGCTGACCACGGCATTCGACCCTTGGGGTGTGCATTTGGCGATCCTCTCCGTCAGTGTGGCGCAGGCCCGCGCCTCGGACGGGTCCGTGGCCGGGGCCATCGGGCTGTAGGCGTCGACACCGAACTTCACCCGGCCGGTCAGCGCTCGTCCGTCCACGGCGTCGACGTGCACCTGATCCCCCACCTTCGCCGCCAGGATGCGACCCCAGGCGGCCTGGCAGCGCGAGCTGTAGCGCAGCTCGATCAGCGTGCCGGACAGCCACACGGAGGCCGCTGTCCGCGCGTCCTGTCCGCAGCCCATCAGCTGAGGATCCTTCCCCTCGCACGCCTCTTTCCGGCAGCCGACCGGCGTTGCCGACTGATCGGCGGCCAGGAGCGAGGGGCTTGCCGCCGTAGCCCCGGCCTTTCCGGTTCCGCTTCCCGGAGTCCGGGGCTCCTGCTGCTGCAGGACGACGGCCACGAGGACGGCGAGACCCGTGAGAAGGGTGGTCGCTGCTGCGCAGACGGCTACGACACCCCGCAGGGCAGGTCGGGCAGGTCGGACACGTCGGCCCGAGGGGAGGGGCTCGTTCTCACCAGCCCCCTCGTCGCCATCGCCGCCGGTCGTCACGGGTTCACCGCCAGCCGCCGCAGTCCCCCCAGAGCTGTCCTGCTGGCGTTGCTCGTCAGCCGCCGTAGTTCCCTCAGTGCCGACCTGCCGGCGTTGCTCGTCAACTGCCGCAGTCCCCCCAGAACCGCCCTGCCGACGAGGTCGGCCTCGCGTCTCGGCCTGTGTCGCCCGCTGCCACAACGCGAGCAGGGGTGCCACGTGCTCGGGGCCCGCGATCTCCGCCAACGCGGTGACGGCCTGGCGGGGTGGCAGCTTCTTGCCGTTGAAGTAGCGTTCCCAGGCGGACTTGCTGTAAGCCGTCTTCGAGGCGAGAGCGGCGAGCGTCAGTTCGGTGACGTCCTTGAGGCCGCGCAGTTCTCGAACGAGGTGAGCCACCTCCGGTTCGAGATCCTCCGGGAGCGCTCTCCAGCGTGTCATGTCCCCATCCTTCCCACGGTGGCTGGCATCCCACCAGGTCGCGGAGGGGTCGTCCCCGAATTTCCCAGCTTTGGCGGGATGCCCTCCCCACCCGCCGGGGGACCGCGACCATGAGTGTCACCGGACCGATCCGGCCGGTCCGTGTTCGAACGCAGCTCACCGAACTCGACGTCGGATCCGGGACGGCCGAGGGGGCATGCCCTGAGGGGGAAGGGTCTGTCATGCCCGAGACAAACATGGCCGAAAAGTGGCAGGGCACATCACGGCGCGGACCCGCTCATACCAGTCCGACGACGAGTCCGACGACGACTTCGAGGCGAGTCCGACGACCACTCCGGCCTGGTGATCGACAACATGCACAGCCCCCATTGCACCGCTCGCCACTGAGACCGCGTTCAGGCGAAACGAGGAACCATGCCAGTCACCATCCAGCCGCGCAGTACCTGGGCCGTGTACGTGGAGGACGATGCGGAGCGGGCCAAAGCGGCCGCTCCACCGGAAGCCGGGAGCCCGTGGGAGCCGTACAAGGGCGGCGTGTTCATCCACTACAGAGGATCCTTCTTCTCCTTCGATCCCGACTCGGAGGAAGACTGCAAGAAGGACATCGCGGGCGTCTTCGAGGAAGATCTGGACGACGGCGAGAAGGACATCCAGTACAACTTCCTGATCTGCCCGCACGGCGTCGTCTACGAGGGCCGCGGCCTGGAACGGGGTGAGGCGAACGGAGGCGACGCCCCGGCGAGCGGCGATGTCCCCAAGGGCCACATCTGGGTCGACGGCTACGGCGCCGTCGGGCGCAACACCGCCTTCTACTCCATCTGCGCCCTGCTCGCCGAACCGGACTACCCCACCGACGAGATGCTGCGGTCGTACCGGGACCTCATCGGCTATCTGCGCAGCGAGGCACCGAGCGACAGACGGGCCGGGCCGAACATCTTCCCGCACTCCAAGGGATACGACACCCAGTGCCCCGGCAATCTCACCATGTACGCGCAGCAGGGCTCGACGATCGATCCGTCCGTTCCGTGGAAGGGCCGCGGGGACATCTACGTCTACGCGGCCCAGAAGTGGGTGAACGCCGCCTACGCAGGGGTCGCCCCCGGGTACGTGAGATGTCCCGAGACCGGATACACGGGCTGGTCGACCGTGCTGTCCCTGACCCAGGGACTGCAGCACGAACTCGGTATATCGCCCACGGTCCAGAGCTATGGACCGGGCACGTTCACCGCCGTGAAGAACCGCAACACGCTGCCCGGCCAGGAGTTCAACGCCAACATCGTCCGCATCTACAACAGCGCGTTGTGGTGCAAGGGCTACTGGACGTCGACCAAGCTCGGTATATGGAACAGCGACTCCGAGGACGCGCTCGCCCAGCTCTACGGTGACATCGGCCTGTCGTACACGAACCTGTCGCAGAAGTACGCCATGTGGCCCCACGTCTCCAAGGCGTTGCTGCGCATGGACCAGTTCCGTCTCGTGCGCGCCGGCGACATCAACATACGAGCCGTCCAGCACCGCCTCAACTCCCGCTATGTCGCGGGCATCGGCATACCCGCGATGGGGCTCGTCCCCTGCGACGGCATCTACTCCCGTGATGTCCAGCAGGGGTTCATGATGGCCATCCAGTACGAGATCGGCATCGCGCCCGCCTCCATCAACGGGTACTTCGGTCCGGGCACCCAGGCCGGGCTGAAGGGCAAGGGGTCCGCCGCGCTCAGTGGCGACCTGCGCCACCTGTTCCGCGCGGCCTGCTACTTCAACTCGCCGACGATCCTGTCCAGCGGCGCGCCGCTGATGTACAACCCGGACGACATCGGGACGGACGCGGAGACCAGTACGCACCTGACGTGGCTGCGGTCGTTCCAGGCCTTCTCCCAGATCCCGGTCACCGCCACCAACGACTACACGACCTGGGCCCAGCTCCTGGTGTCCTCCGGTGACACCGCGCGCCCCGCCACGGGCTGCGACTGCATCACCGAAATCACACCGGCACGCGCCCAGGCACTCAAGGCCGCCGGCTACCGGATCGTCGGCCGCTACCTCGACGAACACCTCCCCCCGAGCGATCCCTACTACCTCGGCAAGGCCCTCAAGCCGGGCGAACCGCAGGTCATCTACGACGCCGGACTCAGACTCTTCCCGATCTTCCAGTACAACGGCACCCAACTCGGCAACTTCACCTACGACAAGGGGTACGACCAGGGCGGGAAGGCCCACGCCAAGGCCGTCGAGCACGGCATCGGCGCGGGCGCCTGCATCTACTTCGCCGTCGACTACGACGCCATGGACTCCGAGATCGACAGCAACGTACTGCCGTACTTCAAAGGCGTCAGGGACGCCCTCGCCGCGCTGGGCAACCGCTACGACTACGGCGTCTACGGCTCCCGCAACGTCTGCATCCGCGTCTCGCACGAGGCCGACGCCCGCTGGTCGTTCGTCTCCGGGATGTCCTGGGGCTTCTCGGGAAACCTCGGCTATCCCCTGCCGGCGAACTGGTCGCTCAACCAGATACGGGAGTACGAGTTCCAGTCCGGCTGGGGCCTGGACCACAACATCTGGCGCGACGGCGGCGACCCGGGCGTGTCCCGTGTCTCCTGACCCGCGCACCGCCCGACCCCGAGGAAGAGAAGTGAGGAAACCGTCCGTGATCACCAGACGTACCTTCATGGGAGCCGCCGCGGGCACCGGCCTGCTCGTCCTCGCGGACGGCGTCCTCGTCCCCGGGACGGCCGCGGCGGCACCGGCCGACCGCCGCTGGAGCCGCGACCGCTCCGCCAACGGCTGGCGCATCGACCCCGCCGCCATCGGCACCCACCGGATCCAGGGCACCACCGCCAAGGTCTCCCTGCACACCGCCGCGGCCGCGGTGCTGCTGCACGTCGCACGCCGCTGGCACTACGAGATCGCCCCGCTGGACACGGGCGAAGGCGGCGGTGTCACCGGCCACACCACCAGCCGCGTCATCGACGCCGACTTCGAGTCGAACCAGCTGTCCGGCACGGCCATCGCCCTCCACCCCACCGCCTACCCCCTTGGCGGCAGCGAGCGACTGTGGCCCCACCAGGAAGCCGTCGTCCGCGACATCCTCGCGGACTGCGAAGGCACCGTGACCTGGGGCGCGGACCTCACCCCGGTCAAGGCCTCACACTTCCACATCAACACCGGGCCCGGCAGCCGCGCCCTGGCCAAGGTCGCCGCCCGACTGGACACCAGCCAGCACAGCGAGTTCCGGACCCAGACCGCCGGCACGGTCACGGACCCGGGCACACCCGCCCGCCTCGCCAAGTCCCGCCGCACTCAGCGCATCCGGCCCCGCTGACCGCCGGGCGAGGGCGCGTCCGGTCATGGACACGCGCCCTCGCCTGAGGTGGCCGCGCCGCTTGGTCACAGCTCGGACGCCGGCTTCCTCGTTCCTTGAGCGCACGGCTCGTGAAGTCCGACTCACTCGTTCTTCCTCCCGACGCCCAGACGATGAGCATCGCCGCCCCCGCCCCGTGGTCCCCGGTAGGACCGGACGGTCGGGTATGCCGCGGATTAGCGGCTTGAGGGCGAGGCTGTCGTGGACGTTCGCGCCGGGCACGGCGACGGCGAGCGGGATGCCCTGCGCATCGGACAGCATGTGCAGCTTGCTTACCTTCTTGCCGCGATCGACCGGGTTCGGCCCGGTCAGCGATCCCTCCCTTTTGGCGCGAACGGAGGCCGCGTCAACGTTCGCCGAGGTCCAGTCCACCTGGCCCCGGGCCCCGAGTTCGTCCAGCACCGCCCGGTGCAGCCGATGCCACAGCCCGGCCTCGGTCCATACCGTGAAGCGGCGATGCGCGCTGGCGGGCGACGTGCCGAACGTCGGCGCAAGATGCCGGCAGGCACAGCCGCTGATCAGCGCGTACACCACTGCCGTGAACACAGCCGACCGTCACACGGAGCGGTCCCACCACCGTGCGGACGGGCAGCGGACGACGGCGGTAACGGGGCGGCCGGCTCCCAGAGTTCATCAGGAACCAGGCGCTTCTATGGATCGGCACCCCACCCACGGCCGGGGTCATGCCGCACGGACGTCAAGTCACGTGGGGACGACTTCTAGGCCTTGATGGGGGCGGCCGACCTGGCGGCCTGCTCGATCTTGGCGCGGTGGGCTGCGCGGGCTTCCTCGTCGATCGGCTGCTCGTTTTCGGCGCGGACCCCGGTCCGGCCGTCGAGGCCCTCGCGCAGGATGTCGGCGTGTCCGGCGTGCCGGATGGTCTCGCCGAGGACGTGGACCGTGATGGCGAAGAGGTTGGTGTTGGGGTAAGGCTCCGGCCACCACGGCACGTGGCCGGGGGCGTCGAGGGGAAGGTCGTTGATCGTCGCGTCCGAGTGTTCCCATGTGCGCCGGTAGAACGCGATGATCTGATCGCGGGTCTCGTCCTCGGTCGCCCACTGATCGCTGCCGTCGGAGTCCTGCCACCGGCACAGTGGTTCCGGGGAAGGGCGGTCGAAGACTTCGCCGAAGTACCTGGCCTCGACGGTGGCCACGTGTTTGACCAGTCCGAGGAGGTTGGTCCCGGTCGCTGTCAGAGGTCGGCGGGCATCGTATTCGGACAGGCCGTCGATTTTCCAGAGCAGCGCGTTGCGGTCCCGCCGCAGTCTCCCGTGCAGGCTGTCTTTCGCGAATTCGTCGATCATGCGGCATGAGCCTGCCATGGGCTGCTCGTGCTCTCAAGATCCCGTACGTGGTCCGCGACGGCTGGCGGAGCCAGGGCCTGGCCATGGCCGCCGCCCTGACCTGCTGCAAGTAGCTCGCGACACCTGCCACGTGGGGCACCCGCTCAGGCCTGGCCATGGCCGCCGTGGGCTTCCCGGAATGAAGCAGGGGGGTTCCGGTGGACCGAGGTGTGCCGACGTCGTTGGTCTGGCTTGCCGCGGCGGGTTCCCCGGGCCGTCCGTCGGCAGCGTGGCGACCCCGCGCCCAGGTCACGTCGGTGGGTGACGTGACCTGGGCGCGGAACTTCTGGGCGGCCGCTACTTCAGGGTCACGGCGTCCCCGGCGGACACGACCCGCGCGGTCGTCGTGGTGCCGGGGAAGTACCAGCGCCAGCTTCCC
>JABFVM010000591.1 GCA_013362785.1 Streptomyces sp.
ACGGACCGTGGAGCGGGCGGTGACCGCGCCGATGCTGATCCGGTCCTCCGCGATGGGAATGGCCCACACCCAGCCGTCCTGGTGCGCGCCGATCTGGATGTCTCCGCGATGGCCGGGCGTGTTGTCCTCGTCGAATCCCTTGTAGTGCCGGAACACCGCCACATTGCGGAGCTTGGTGTTGATGCGCCGAAGACCCAGCTGTTTGGCGATCCGGCTGGACCGTCCACCGGCATCGATGACATGGCGTGCGGTCACCGTGTGCGTCAGTCCGCCGAACTGGAAACGCACTCCCTCGGCGCGTTCGGCGTCGTCGAAGAGGACTTCGGTGACCGTTGCGTTCTCCAGCACCATCGCCCCCTGGTCGCGGGCGTTCTGGAGCAGCATGGCGTCGAACCGGGAGCGTTCCACCTGATAGGTCACCGGGTGCCGGTCAGGCCCCTGGTCGGCGAAGGGGATACGGAAAACCGCGTCCCGCACGATGAATTCCGCTCCCGGCTTGATCACATATCCCTGGGAGGCGACATGGTCGGCGATGCCCATGCGCTCGAAGAGTCCCATGCTGTACGGCAGCATCGACTCGCCGATGTGGAAGCGGGGGAATCGCCGCTGTTCGACCAGGAGCACGCTGCGTCCGGCCTTGGCGAGCGCGGCGGCGGCGACGGAGCCGCCGGGGCCGCCGCCGATCACTACGACGTCGACGTCCTTGACGCTAATGGTCATGCGCGATCCCCTCGATCTCCACCAGGAGTTCCCGGCGGCACAGGTCAACGTTGAGGAATGAGATGTCGGTCGCGACGGGGAACGCCTCCTGGCACAGGCGCCGCACCAGCGGAATGTCGGCCTGTTCCCTGACATAGACCCGGACTTGACGCATCGACGCCAGTCCGGTGGGGCCGCTCAGACCGTGCCGGCCGATGTTCCCCGGGGCGAGCAGTTCGGCGATGTTGTCCAGCGACATCCGGCACTGGGCCTCGACATCGCCGATGTGCAGGCTTTCGTGCCCGCGAATGGCCGCCGTACCGGAGACATAGATCGCCGTATCGGAGACACAGATCCGGTCGGCGCCGTCCGCCCCGTCCGGGGGCCGCAGATGGGTGGCCCGGGCGAAGGTCGGCGATTTCGGCCCGTACCGTTCCGGATAGCGGTACGCGGGGACTTGGAGGGGGTTCTCGATACTGGTCGTACGTCCCGGACGTGCGGCCAGCAGATAGAAGGAGATGCCCTCCCCCAGTGCGCCCACTCCGCTCGCCGCCGGTATCCGTGAGGCTTCCGGAGCGCACGCCTCGAATGCCTCGGCGCGGCCCCGGCAGAAGTCCTGGTAGATCTCCAGTCCTTCGGCGTTGTCGTCGTTGATGCGTCCGATGACGTTCCAGACCCGGAATATCTCGGTGTAACCGGCCGAGGCGAGAAGGTCCAAGGCCGTCATATACGCGTCACGGGCGGATTTGACGTATGCGGGAGCGGGGGCGATCCGGCCGGCGCAGAACATGTGGACGCCGTCGCGGGCATGGACGATTCCCTGGTCCTCACCGGACAGCACGACGCCTTGGGCCGGCCACACCTCCGCGAACCCGTCCCGCGTCGTATGGGACATGTGAATGTCCAACCGCGGAATTCCGTCGCGGATCACGGGGCCGAGATGTCTGGTGGTGTAGTTGATCACGCCGAGTGCCGGGAATTCCGCCGGATTCACCGGGAGTGACTCATGAGCGGCGAGCGGTGTCAGAAGAGGTATCACTGTTCCTTCCCTCTTTCGCCGAGGGAGCCGTCGAGGGAGCCGATCCAGGCGCGTACGGCCTCGGACGTGGTCCGGGCGTGCTCCTGAAGGAAGCCGAAGTGGTCCCCGGCGACGTCCACGCATTCGTGCGGCAGTGGCCAGGAGGTCTGCCAGTGGTCGGCGTCGGGTCCGGCCGCCATCTGCGCTGTCGGTTCGGAGGCGCGCACCAACAGGGTCCTGGTGGCCACCGGTTCGGGAGCCCAGTCGAGGAACAGCCGTGTGTACGCGCCCATCGCGGCCAGCCCGGTGTTCTCGTCCGCCGAGTACCGGCTCGTCCCGAGCAGCGGCGCGATGGCGGCCGGCAGGGCCAGCAGCCAGTCCTTGCCGTGGTTCTGGTCGTTGACGAGGTAGGTGTCGAGAAGGATCTGGGCGAGCGGCGGCACGCCCTGCGCTTCGAGGCGGCGGGTCACGGCATGGGCGACGGCGCCGCCGCTGGACACGCCGATGACGACGAAGGGCCTGTCCTCCACGTGCCGCAGTACGGCCTCGGCCTGGGTGCGGGCCAACGCCTCCAGGTCGGCGGGTACGGCGTCGCCTCCGTCCAGCCCCGGATGCCGGAACTCGATGATCTCCGACTCGCCGTCGAAGCAGCGCTGGAACTGCGCGTACTCACCGCCGGGGAAGTCGAGCCGGGGCTGGAGTCCCGGGAAGAAGACCAGCACCGGTCCCCGGCCGCCGCTGGTCCGGCGCAGCGGCGGCAGGGCTCGTGTGCCGCTCTCGGAGGCGTCGAAGGTGGGCAGTGCCCAGGAGGCGCTGAGCAGCAGGTGCATCGCCGGGACGAATCGGCCGACCGCGCAGAGCTGCTGGTAGATGGCGGCAAGGCTGTGTGTGGGACGGTCACCCGGTGCTGCCGATTCCGCCTCCAACTCCTGTGCCGCTTCGGGCAGTTCGCCGAGCAGGTCCAGGATGTGCCGGGTCAGCGCCTGGGTCGTGGGGTGCTCGAAGACGACGGCGGCGGGCAGCCGGATCTGGCAGGCGTGGCTCAGCCGGTCGCGGACCTGGACCGCCATCAGGGAGTCGAACCCGAGGTCGGTGAGGGCCTTTCCGGGTGGCAGCGCGTCGGCGTCGGGATAGCCGAGGACTTCGGCCACGGCCTGGCGCACCAGCGTGGAGAGGGTTCCCTCGCGTTCCCCGGCCGACAGGTCGGCCAACCGGTTGCGCCACGATCCGGGTTGCTCAGCACTTCGGTCTCCGGTCTGGGCGCCGGGCCCGGACGTGATGCTCGGCCGGCCGTTGGGGATCAGCTCGCGCAGCGGTGGCGGCACGGGCGTGCCGGCGGACCGCAGTGCGGCTCGGTCCAGGAGGAAGGGTGCCAGGACGGGTTCTCCCTGTCGCAGGGCCGCGTCGAAGAGGGCCAGGCCCGCTGCGGGGGACAGCGCGGGGAAACCGTCGTCGGCGGCCTGGGGCCGTACGCTCTGCCGGAGTTGGGCGGCCATGCCGCCGGAGTGTTCCCACAGTCCCCAGGCCAGTGACAGCGCGGGCAGTCCCTGGGCGGTGCGGTGGCGGGCGAGGGCGTCCAGGAAGGAGTTCGCTGCCGCGTAGTTTCCCTGCCCGGGACGGCCCAGCAGGCCCGAGGCCGAGGAGAAGATCACGAAGGCCGAGAGGTCGAGTTCCCGGGTCAGTTCGTGCAGGTTCCAGGCCGCGTCGGCCTTCGGCCGCAGCACGGTCGCCAGGCGTTCGGGGGTCAGTCTCGCCAGGACACCGTCGTCGAGCTCTCCGGCGGCGTGGACCACGGCGGACAGGGGCGGCTCGCTCCCGTCGATCACGTCCGCGAGGGCGGCCCGGTCGGCCGCGTCGCAGGCGACGATGCGGACCTGGGCGCCCAAGTCCCGCAGGGCGGCGCGCAGTTCGGCCGCACCGGGCGCCGCCGGGCCACGTCGCCCGGTGAGCAGCAGATGCCGTACGCCATGGGCGGTGACCAGATGCCGGGCCAGTTCCGCGCCGAGGGCGCCGGTGCCGCCGGTGATCAGGACCGTGCCCTGCTCGCCGAATCCGGTGGCGCCGGTGCCGGGGTTGGTACCGGGGTTGGTATCGGGGTTGGTATCGGTATGGGTGCCGGGGTGGGTCCTCGTCAGCCGGGGCACCGTCGTCCGGCCGGCCCGGATGGATATCTGGGGCTCGCCCGTGGCCACGGCCGCGGGGAGTCGTCGTAGGGAATCCGAGTGCCCGTCGACGTCGACCAGCACGATCTGCCCGGGCATCTCCGACTGCGCCGTGCGCACCAGCCCCCAGACGGCGGCCCCGGCCAGATCTGGTACGGCGGCGGTGGCGTCGCGTGTCAGGACCAGCAGCCGTGCGCCCGCCGAGGCGGGGTCGTCCTGCCAGTTCTGCAACGTCCTGAGCATCCGGGCGGTGAGGTCGTGCGTCGCGGACACCGGATCGGGATCGTCCACGAGACCCACGGCCGTGGCCACCACCAGGTCGGGCTTGGTTCCGACGGCGTCGGCCGGGTGGGTGAGGCCGGGGAGGAGCGCGGCGAGGCCCAGGTCGTCGGGGCCGACGGTGGTCCAGAGGCCTCCCTCCGAGCTGTCGGGTGTCCCGACGGGCATCCAGTCGGGGCGCAGCAGTGCGCGCCGGACCAGGTCCTCGGCGGGATCCCGTCGTAGGTCGGGGAGTTCCCGGGTGGTCAGGGAGCCGACGGTGGCGACCGGCCTGCCCGTCGCGTCGGCCATGGTCACCGAGACGGAGTCCGCGCCCTGCTCGGTCAGGCGCACCCGCAGTGCCGTGGCTCCGCCGGCGTACAGACGCACCCCGCTCCAGCCGAACGGCACCCGGACCGGCGCCGCCTCCGTGCCCGGACCGGACGCGGCCAGCAGGGCGACATGCAGGGCGGCGTCGAACAGCGCCGGATGCAGCGCGAACCGGGCCGCGTGTTCGGCTCCCTGTTCAGCCCCCTGCTCGGGCAGCCGTACCTCGGCGAACAGGTCCCCGCCCCGACGCCAGACCGCCTGGACGCCCTGGAACGCGGGCCCGTAGGCGATGCCGTCGTCCGCCACCGTGTCGTAGGCGTCCGTGAGGTCCAGCTCGACGGCGTCCCGGGGCGGCCACACCGTGAAGTCGCCCGCGGGGAAGTCGAGTTCCGGTGTCTCCGGCACCCTCGCCAGCACTCCTGTGACATGCCGGGTCCACGGCAGGTCGGAGTCGTCCGCGGCGGGCCCCGCATTCCCGGGGCGGGAATGGATGTCGACCGAGCGCCGGCCCTCGCCGTCGGCGGGGCCGACCACGACCTGGACGCACACCGCGGCACCGGTGGGCAGTGTGAGCGGTGCCAGGACGACGAGGTCCTCCACTCCCCCGCACCCCACCTGGTCCCCGGCGCGGACCGCCATCTCCACGAAGGCCGTCGCGGGCACCAGCCGCACGCCGGCGACGACATGGTCGACCAGCCATGGCTGGGTCTCGGCGGAGAGCAGCCCGGACAGCACCGCGCCGCCCGTGTCCGGCAGCGTGAAGGCCGGTCCCAGCAGCGGATGCCCCTGTGCGCGCGTCACCGTGGCGGCGTGGTCCGTCGTGCTCGGGGGGTCCAGCCAGTACCTGCGGCGCTGGAAGGCGTACGTCGGCAGGTCCACGCGGCGCGCCCCGCTGCCGGCGAACACGGCGGGCCAGTCGACGCCCGCGCCGTGTACATGGAGGCGGGCCAGGGCGGACAGCAGGGTCTCCGGCTCGGGCTCGCCCGGCCGGACGGTGGCGGCGAGCACCGGTTCCGGTTCCCGGCCGCCCGCGGCGGCCGCGAGGCAGTCCTCGGCGGCCGCGGTCAGCACGGGCCGCGGCCCCAGTTCCAGGAACGCCGCGGCACCCGCGTCCCGCAACCATCGCACCGCGTCCGCGAACCGGACCGGCAGACGCACATGCCGCACCCAGTACTCCGCGGAGCACAGGTCCTCGCCCACGCCCGCCGATACGGCGCTGACGACCGGGATCCGCGGTGACCGGAAGGTCAGTCGTTCGGCGACGGCGCGGAACTCGTCCAGCATCGGCTCCACGAGCGGCGAGTGGAAGGCGTGGCTCACCCGCAGTCGTACGACACGTCGCCCCTGGGCGGCGAACCGGTCGGCGATGGCGCGCACATCCTCGCCCGGCCCGGAGACGACGACGGAGCGGGGCCCGTTCACCGCGGCGATCGCGACCCGGTCCGCGAGCCCGGCCTCCGCGAGGAGCAGGGCCACCTCGTCCTCCGCCGCGTGCAGTGCCGCCATCCGCCCGCCCGCCGGGAGCGCCTGCATCAGACGGCCTCGGGCGGCGACGAGTTCCGCGGCGTGGGCGAGGTCCAGCACACCGGCGACATGTGCCGCCGCCAGCTCGCCGACCGAGTGTCCCGCGAGGAAGTCCGGACGCACGCCCCAGGACTCCAGCAGCCGGAACAGCGCCACCTCGAAGGCGAACAACGAGGTCTGGGTGAAGTCCGTACGGTCGAGCAGCGCGGCCTCGGCCGATGCGGGGTCCGCGAACATCACCGTGCGCAGCGGGTGCTCCAGATGGCGGTCCAGCTCACGGCACACCTCGTCCAGCGCGGCGGCGAAGACCGGGAACGCCGAGCTCAACTCCCGCCCCATGCCCACCCGTTGGGATCCCTGCCCGGTGAAGAGGAACGCCGTACGCAGGCCTGGGCCGTCCGCGACGCCCTGGAAGGTCGTGACGCCGTGCTCGCCGCGGGCGAG
Organism: Streptomyces sp.; assembly: GCA_013362785.1. Taxonomy (GTDB): domain Bacteria; phylum Actinomycetota; class Actinomycetes; order Streptomycetales; family Streptomycetaceae; genus Streptomyces. The sequence continues at coordinate 6,436 of JABFVM010000591.1, forward strand.
GGTGCGCAGGGCCGCCACCATGCCGTCCGTGTCACCGGCCGACACCGCCGCCCGGTGGGGCAGCGCGGACCTCGACACGGCGAGAGAGAAGCCGGTGTCGGTCATCGGCACGTCGGGCCGGTCCGCCACCCAGGCCGCCAGCCGCCGTGCCTGGGCGCGCAGTGCGGTCTCGTCGGCCGCGGAGATCAGCCAGGGCACCGCGGGTACGGCGGGTACGGCGGCCGGCCCGGCGTGGGGCAACGCGACCATAGGAGTCGGCCCGGCGTCGGGCAACGCGCCCACGGGAGTCGGCTGGGCGTCGGGTTCCGTGTGCTCGGCGGGCTCCGGGGCGTGTTCGAGGATGACGTGGGCGTTGGTGCCGCCGATCCCGAACGCCGAGACGCCGGCTCGGCGCGGGCGGCCGGTCGCCGGCCACGGGCGGGAGGCTGTCAGCAGCTCGACTCGGCCCGAGGACCAGTCCACATGGGGCGACGGCGCGTCGACGTGCAAGGTGCGCGGCAGTACTCCGTGCCGCATCGCCATCACCATCTTGATGACCCCGGCGACGCCCGCGGCCGCCTGGGTGTGACCGAGGTTGGACTTGACCGAGCCCAGCCACAACGGCGGTTGTTCCGGGGTACGACCCTGCCCGTAGGTGGCCAGCAGCGCGTGCGCCTCGATCGGGTCGCCGAGGGTGGTGCCGGTGCCGTGCGCCTCCACCGCGTCCACGTCGCCGGGCAGCAGTCCCCCGCTGTCCAGCGCCTGCTCGATCAGCCGCCGCTGGGCCGGTCCGCTGGGTGCGGTGAGGCCGTTGGAGGCGCCGTCGGAGTTGACGGCGGTACCGCGCAGCACGGCCAGGACCGGGTGGCCGTTCCGCCGCGCGTCGGACAGCCGTTCCAGGAGGACCATGCCGGCGCCCTCGCTCCAACCGGTGCCGTCCGCCGACGAGGAGAACGACTTGCACCGGCCGTCGGGAGCGAGCCCGCGTTGCCGGCTGAACATGACGAACGACTTGGGACTCGCCATGACGGTGACGCCCCCGGCCAGAGCGAGCGAGCACCTGCCCGAGCGCAGCGCCTCGACGGCCGAGTGCATCGAGACCAGCGAGGACGAGCACGCGGTGTCGATCGTGACGGCGGGCCCGTGAAAGCCGAACGTGTAGGAGATCCGGCCGGAGGCCACGCTGCCGGCCGAGCCGATGCCCAGATGGGCGTCCAGCTCGTGGGGTCCGTGGAACCGGGTGGCGTAGTCGTCGAACATCACCCCGACGAACACGCCCGTGTCGCTCCCGCGCAGCGACAGGGGGTCGATGCCGGCGCGTTCCAGTAGCTCCCAGGAGGTCTCCAGCAGCAGCCGGTGCTGGGGGTCGGTGGCCAGGGCCTCGCGCGGTGAGATCCCGAACAGGCCCGTGTCGAACTCCGCGGCGCGGTGCAGGAAGCCGCCGTGCCGGGTGTAGGACGTGCCGAACCCGTCCGGGTCGGGGTCGTAGAGGGCTTCCAGGTCCCAGCCCCGGTCGGCCGGGAAGCCGGAGATCGCGTCGCCCTCCTCGGACACCAGGCGCCAGAGGTCCTCGGGCGAGCCGACGTCGCCGGGGAAGCGGCAGCTCATGGCGACGATCACCACCGGATCGTCGGCCAGGTCGGGGGCCGGACGCCGGACGGCCGTACCGGCACGAGGGGTCTGCGTGGCGACGAGTTCGGCCCATATGTGCCGGGCGACCTCGGCGGCCGTGGGCCGGTCGAAGACCAGCGTGGCCGGCAGGCGCAGCCCGGTCAGCGCGCCCAGCCGCTCGACCAGCGTGACGGCGCCCACGGAGGTGAGTCCGAGGTCGGTGAACGCGCGGTCGGCGGCGGACCGTTGGCCGGGCTCCGCCCCGCACAGCGCGGCCGTCTCGTCCAGGACCGCCGTAAGGAGGGCGTCCGGCGAGGCGGGCGGCTCGGCCGGGCTCGGGTCGCCGGGTTCCGCGCCGGACGGTGAGTCCGGTCCGGGCGGGTCCAGTACGACGGCCGTACGCATGATCTTGCCCGATGCCGTGCGGGGAACGGAGGTGATCCGCCGGATCGTCACCGGGACCTTGTGCTCGGCGAGCAACGCCCGGCAGTGCGCCTGCACTTGAGCCAGGTCGAGGCTCTCCGCGCCCGGCACGACACCCGCGACGGGCACCTCGCCCAGGACCGGGTGCGGGGCACCCGTCACGACGGCGTCGGCCACGCCGGGACAGCTCAGCAGCACGTCCTCGATCTCGGCCGGGTGGATGTTCTCGCCGCCCCGGATGATCATCTCGCTGACGCGGCCGGTGAGCGTGAGGCTTTCGTGTTCCGCCCAGCGGCCCATGTCGCCGGTGCGGTACCAGCCGTCGACGAGGGCCGCCGCCGTCGCCTCGGGCTGGTCGCGGTAGCCCGTCATGATCCCCGGGCTCCGTACCCACACCTCCCCCTCGCCGTCCGCCGGGGCGGGTTCGCCGGTCCGCGGGTCGACCAGCCGCACCCGGACTCCCGGCACCGGCTGCCCGCAGGAGCCTTCGGCGCTCGGCTCGCCCGGCCGGGAGATGGCTATCGCGCCGCAGGTCTCGGTGCTGCCGTAGAAGTCGAGGAGGGGTGCTCCCAGCAGGCCCTCGACGGACTGCCGCAGTCGTACGGAGCTCGGTGCCCCGGCCACGACGGCCAGCCTCAGGCCCGTGCGCGTCGGGCCGCCGTCCTCGAAGTCGGCGGCGGCGAGCGTGAGTTGGCGGTACGTCGTGGGTACTCCCGCCAGCATGGTGAACGGGCCGTCGGGGTGGTCGACCGAGGCGCGCAGCCGGTGGAGCAGTTCGCCGGGCGCGAGCAGGTCGCCCGTGAGGTGTGTGCTCGCGCCGACCGCGACGGTTCCCAGGAGTGCGAGCGAGTGCCCGAAGCTGTGGAACAACGGGAGCGGCCACAGCAGCCGGTCGTCGGCGGAGAGACCGAGGAGCGGGGCGTAGCACGCGGCGACCGACCACAGCGCGCCGCGCTGGGTGGACATCACGCCCTTCGGGCGGCCCGTGGTGCCGGAGGTGTAGAGCAGCCAGGCCGTCTCGTCGAGTCCGAGATCGTCCCGTGGCCGTTCGGCGGTGTCCGTTCCGGCGACGTCGTTGAACAGCACGGTCGAGGCGGGCTCGTCCGCCGGGACCGGGTCGGGGCCGGTCAGCAGCACATGGGAGGGCCGGCATTCGGGCGGCAGCCGCTTCACGCGTGCCAGGCGTGCGGGGTCGACGATGACGACCGACGCCCCGCTGTCGGCGAGCAGTTGGGCGAGTTCCGCGTCGGAGGTACGCGGATTCAGGGGGACTCCGACGGCGCTCGCCCGCAGAACGGCCAGACAGCTCTCCGCCGTCTCCACGGACGTACCGAGGCAGAACGCGACCCGGTCGCCGCGGCCGACGCCCACCCGGGCGAGATGTGCCGCGAGTCTGGCGGTGCGCAGCTCCAGTTCGGCGTAGGAGACGCTGCGCGCGGAGTCGGAGAACGCCAGGCGGTCCGGCGTGCGGTCGGCATGTGCTTCAAGCAGCCCGGATACAGGCCGAATTATTTCGTTACTCAGCAATTTTCCAACCCTGTGCGACTTGGGCTCCGAATCTACTCGCCGCCAGGGATTGCGACGGGCTGTCGACATGCGCGGGATGCGGAGTACACAATTACGGGAGAAATCATGGGAGTGGTCACGCAGGATGCCGACGGTATTGCTCGCGGTCATCGGACCTGCCGTGCGAACGCGTTGTACGCGTCCTCGTCGAAGAGGACGAACCTGACCTCCTCGACGGACGTCGGTGTCGCCCGTACCGTCTCCACCGCGATCCGTGCGGCGTCGTCCATCGGCCATCCGTAGATGCCCGCCGAAACGGCCGGAAAGGCGACGGTGCGGGCGCCGAGTTCGTCCGCCACCCGTAGCGACTCCCGGTAGCAGGAGGCCAGCAGCTCCGACCGGTCCTCCTCGTGGGAGTGGACGGGCCCCACCGTATGGATCACCCATCGGGCGTCCAGTTCCCCGGCGGTGGTGGCGACCGCCTGACCCGTGGGCAGGCCCTTGCCGTAGTGGGAGGCGCGCAGCCTGCGGCAGTCGTCGAGGATCGCGGGACCGCCGCGGCGGTGGATCGCGCCGTCGACTCCGCCTCCTCCCAGCAGGGAGGAGTTCGCGGCGTTGACGATGGCGTCGACGCTCTCTCGGGTGATGTCGCCCTGGACGAGCCTGATGGTGGTCATGCGTGCCTCTATAGCAGCCCCCGTACGAACGGGCCGGGACCGACCGTCATTACTCCCGGCCCCCGGAGGACGGTTTCACGCCGTATCCGTGAGGAACGGTGGTGTTCCGCGGCGGACCGCTCTGGGATCCTCATTACTGATCCCGGGTGAACGTTCCCCCAAGAAGTCCACAGACGCCGATGAGCGGAACTGCGGAGACACCCGTGGACATGCGATACGAGGCCTACTGCCTCATGGACCCCTCCTTCTATGACACGCCCACCCGTGTCCAGGAGCAGGACAACGACTTCCACCAGGCCCGGTGCCCGGTCCCGGACGCATGGCAGCGCTACAGGCTGGACGACTGGGTGGTGCTCGGTCCCGACGGTGTCGAACTGCCCCTTCAGGGCTGGAAGATCCATGTGTCGGCCACCCTCGACAACGCCCAGGACGTGCTCACCGCGGTGTGGGACTACTGCGTCCCTCGCCGCATCGCGTTCAAGTTCCTGCGCGGCGCGGACAACCTCCTGCTGGCCAACGCCAAGTACGCCCACCGCGGATCGAGCGGCAAGTTCGTCACCGTCTACCCGGCCGACGAGGACCGGCTGGAGACGGTCCTCACCGAGCTGGGCGCGGTCCTGCGAGGCCGGTCCGGGCCGTACATCCTCAGTGATCTGCGCTGGGGGGACGGCCCGCTGTACGTCAGGTACGGCGGCTTCAGTTCCCGGACCTGTGTGGCGCCGGACGGGGAGACGGTCCCGGCGATCGAGGACGGGTCGGGGCGGCTGGTGCCCGATGTGCGCGGACCGGCGTTCCGGGTGCCGGAGTGGGTGACGCTGCCCGGGTTCCTCGAACCCCATGTGGCGGCGCGCAACAGCACGACCGTCGCCGAGCTGCCGTACCGCATCGACAGCGCCGTGCACTTCTCCAACGGCGGCGGCCTCTACATCGGCCACGACCTGCGGACCTGCCGGAAGGTCGTCCTCAAGGAGGCCCGGCCGTACGCGGGGCTCACCCTGGACGGCGCCGACGCGGTCACCCGGCAGCGGCGCGAGGCGGAAACCCTCGAACGGCTGCGCGGGCTCGACTGTGTGCCGGAGCTGCTCGACCACTTCGTGCTGGGTGAACACCACTTCCTGGTCGAGGAGTTCATCGAGGGACAGACACTCAACAGCCTCTTCGTGGACCAGTACCCGCTGGTGCTGCCGCAGGCCGACGTCACGCACACCGGCGGCTACACCTCCTGGGCCCTCGACATGCTCGACGAGGTCGAGCGGGCCGTCGCCGCGGTGCACGGCCGGGGCATGATCATCGGCGATCTGCACTCCGACAACATGCTGGTCCGGCCCGACGGCCATGTGGTGCTGATCGACTTCGAGGGCGCCGCCGACTCGGCCGAGCGGGGACGGCAGCGGCTCGCCGCGCCGGGGTTCGCGGCCCCGGCCGGCCGTACCGGCGTCGACATCGACCACTACGCACTGGCCTGTCTGCGGCTCTCCCTGTTCATGCCGCTCACCGGTCTGCTGGAGCTGGAGCCGGGAAAGGCGGCGCAGCTCGCCGAGGAGGCCGCCCGGGAGTTCCCGCTGCCCGCCGGGTTCTTCGACCAGGCCGTACGAGTGATCACCGGAGAGGACGCCCCTGCGACGGTCGGTCCTGCGACGGTCGGTTCCGGGGCGCCGCGGCGGCTGGAGCCGGACCGGCGGGGCTGGGTGCGCGCCCGCGCGTCACTGGCCGCCGGCATCCTGGCGGCCGCCACACCCGAGCGGGACGACCGGCTGTTCCCCGGCGATGTCGAGCAGTTCACCGCGCCGGGCGGCGGCCTGGGGCTGGCGCACGGTGCGGCGGGGGTGCTGTACGCCCTCGACGAGGTGGGCGCCGGCCGTCACCCGGACCACGAGGACTGGCTCGTACGGCACGCCCTGCACCCGGAGCCCGGAACGCACCTCGGCTTCTACGACGGCCTACACGGCGTCGCGTACACACTCGACCGCCTGGGCCAACGCGACGTCGCGATGAAGATCCTCGACCTGTGCCTGGGCGAGCCGTGGCAGCGGCTGGGGCTCGGCCTGCACGGCGGGCTGGCCGGCATCGGCCTGAACCTCCAGCACTTCGCCGCCACCACCGGGGACCCCGCGCTGCGGGACACGGCCCTGGCGGTGGCGGGCCTCGTCGCCGACCGGCTGACGTCGGCCGACGGCGACGACGGCACCGATGCGAGCATGGCCGCGGGACTGCTGCGCGGCTGGACGGGGCCCGCCCTGATGTTCCTGCGGCTGTACGAGTCCACCGGCGACCCGGAGTTCCTGGAGCTGGCCGGTACCGCGCTGCGGCGGGACCTGCGCCACTGCGTCGTCCGGGAGAGCGGGGCGTTGGAGGTCGACGAGGGCTGGCGGACGCTGCCGTATCTGGGCGGCGGCAGCGCGGGGATCGGCCTCGTGCTCGACGACTACCTCACCCACCGTGCGGACGACGGGTTCCGTGCGGCGTCCGCCGCGACCCGCACCGCCGCCAGGGAGCGCTTCTTCATCCAGTCCGGGCTCTTCTCGGGCATGGCCGGGATGATCCTCGCCCTCAGCCGGCCGTATCCGCCCGGCACCGCCTCCGTACGGGACCCGGTGGTCGCCGAGCAGGTGCGCCGACTGTCCCGGCACGCGCTGGACCACCAGGGGCAGCTGGCCTTCCCGGGCGATCAACTGCTGCGCCTGTCCACGGACCTGGCCACCGGCAGCGCGGGCGTCCTGCTCGCCGTCGGCTCGGCCCTGCACGACCGCCCCGTGCGGCTGCCGTTCCTCGCTCCCAGCGACCGCTGGAACGGGCGCCGCACAGCCACCGACCCTCGTTCCCGCAAGCCCAGGAAGGAGGTGAACCCTGATGATCGTTCTTGAGCTGCAGACCCTGGACCCCACCGTCGCCACCGGCGGCGGAGGAGGCGGCAAGAAGCACAGCAACCTCAGTGTCACGCTCTGCGCGGGCAAGGCCAGCAACATCAGCCTGCTGCTGTGCAGCAGCAGGTAGCCATCCGATGCGGGGGCGCTTCCCGCGCCCCCGCCACCCTGCCCCGGTCGCACCCGATCCCTCCCCGTCCCGCGCGACCGGGGCCGCCCTGGAGGAGCCATGGGGCTGCGCGCACCGGACCGCCTCCTGCTGTCGACGGCCCGGCACGGTGGTGTCTGGGTGGGCGTCACGATGCTCATGGCGTTGCTGCTCACCGGCGCCTCCCTGGCGCTGCCGGCCGTCATGGGCCGCACCGTGGACGCCGTCCTGAGCGACGGCGACATCGCGCGCTGGCTGACCCTGAGCGGCCTTCTGATCTTCGTCCTGGTGACCTGCGAAGCCGTGGACGACCTGGTGGGGCAGGTGGCCGAGGCCCGGTCGACCGCCTGGCTGCGGCACACGCTGCTCGGGCATGTACTGGCGCTGGGCACCCGGGCCACCCGCCGGTTCACGCCGGGGGACCTGGTCAGCCGCCTCGTCGGCAACTCGGCACGGACCGGGAACGTCGCCTCGGGCCTGGTCTGGATCGTCATGGGCCTCGTCCCACCGCTCGGCGCGATCGTCGCCCTGGCGCTCATCGACTACTGGCTGTGCCTGACCTTCCTCGCCGGGATGCCGCTCGTGGTGCTCCTGGTGCGGGCCTTCCTCCGTGACATCTCCGACGCCAACGAGGGCTACTTCCGTGTGCAGGGGAGCATCGCCGCACGGCTCACCGACGCCCTGGGCGGAATCCGCACGATCACCGCGGCCGGCACCGTCGACCGCGAGGCACGCCGGGTCCTCGCGCCACTGCCCGAACTGCGGCGGCACGGACTGAGCATGTGGAACACGGTCGCCCGGATCTCGGCGAGCGGAGCCCTCGTCGTCCCCCTGCTGGAGGTCGCCGTGCTGGCCGTGGCCGGTCTGGCGCTCTCGCAGGGGCGCATCACGGCGGGCGACGTGCTCGCGGCGAGCGAGTACGTCGTCATGGCGGCCGGCATCGGCGACGTGATGTCCTCCCTGAACCAGCTCGCCCAGGCCCGCGCGACGGCCGGGAGGATCGCCGAGGTGGTCGCCGAACCGACGGTGGCATACGGCGACGCGCGCCTGCCCGAAGGCTCCGGGCGGCTGGAGTTCCGGCAGGTGACGATGCGCGGTGCGGGGGGCGCGGGCGGTGCCAGCGGTACGGGCGGTGCCAGCGGTGCGAGCGGTACGGGCGGTACGGGCGGCGCCGTGCTCTCGGGTCTCGACCTGGTCGTCCCGGGAGGCGCCCTGGTCGCCGTGGTGGGCAGGTCGGGCTCCGGGAAGTCGCTGCTGGCCGCGCTCGCCGGGCGGCTGGTCGACCCGGACGAGGGCGAGGTACGGCTGGACGGTGTGCCGCTGCGCCGCCTGGGCCGGGAGGAGCTCAGGCGGGCGGTCGGGTACGGCTTCGAACGCCCGGTGCTGCTCGGGGAGACCTTCGCCGACGCGATCGGCTTCGGCCCCCGCCCCGCGTCCGACCAGGAGCTGATGGCCGGGGCCAGGGCGGCCCGGGCCGACGCGTTCATCCGGCACATGCCGGCCGGCTACGGCAGCCGCGTCGCCGACACGCCGATCTCCGGCGGGGAGGCCCAGCGGGTCGGGCTGGCCCGCGCGTTCGTTCAGGCCGGCCGGGTGCTGATCCTGGACGACGTCGCCGCCAGCCTGGACACGGTGACCGAGCATCACATCAGCCAGGTGCTGACCGGCGCGCTCGCCGACCGTACGCGGATCGTCGTGACGCACCGGGCCTCCACGGCGGCCCGCGCGGACCTGGTGGTCTGGCTCGCCGACGGCACGGTGCGGGGGCGGGGAACGCATCGCGCGCTGTGGGCCGATCCCGCGTACCGGGCCGCGTTCCAGGCGGATGGAGTGGCCGATGGAGGGGCGGACGGAGGGGTGGATGGAGGAGGTGTGCGGTGCGACGGCGGTCCGTCCGGATCCTTCGTTCCTCGCTGAGCAGTCGGCGCCGGGAGTACGGGCGACTCGTGGCCTGGTCGCTGGTCCAGGCCGTACCGGCGTTTCTGTCCGGGTGGATCGTGGCCCGCGCCGTGGACGACGGTTTCCTCGCCGACCGGCCCGCCACCGGCTTCCTCTGGCTGGGCGTCCTGGCGCTCGCCTGTCTCGTCGGAGCCTGGGCCACCCGGCACGCCACCCTGGGGCTCGCCGCGCTCATCGAACCCTTCCGGGACGAGCTCGTCACCCTCGTGATCACGGGCACGCTGCACCGGTCCGCCCGACTGGGCGAGCCCGCCGACACGGCCGGGGTGGCCCGGCTCACCGAGCATGTCGAACGGGCCCGGGACGCCTACGGCGCGATCGTGCTGTTCGTGCAGGGTTTCCTGGTCACCACGGTCGGTGTGTGCGTGGGGCTGGCCGGCCTGGACCCCGTGCTGCTCGTGCTCGTGCTGCCCCCGCTGGTGATCGGCCTCGCCCTGTTCGCCGCGGCGCTGCGGGCGATGGCCGCACGGCAGCGGGAGGTCATCCTGGCGGACGAACGCATCGCCGAGGCGGCCGGCGCCCTCACGGGAGGGCTGCGGGACGTGGTCGCGTGCGGTGCCGAGGAGCGCGTACGGGCACAGACGGGCGCCGGGGTGGACGCCGCGGCACGGGCCGCCGTGTCCCTGGCCCGGCTCACCGCCGTACGGACCGCCGCCCTGGGCATCAGCGGCTGGGTACCTCTGCTGCTCATCCTCCTCGGCGCCCCCTGGCTGGTACGCAACGGCGTGACGGCGGGCGCGATCCTCGGCGCGATCACATACGTGTCGCAGGCACTCCAACCGGCCCTGCAGGGCTTCGTCCAGGGACTCGGCAGCAGCGGACTGTGGCTGCTCGTCACCGTGGGCCGCATGGCCGAGATCGCGGCGGAGCCGACCCACGACGAGCCCGCCGCAACCGGAGGGGCCGAAGCGGGGGCCGCCGGGGGCGGGGGCGCGGGGGCCACGGAGGCCGGTGCCGCTGAGGCTGGAGCCGCCGAACCCGGGGCCGCGAGGAGCAGGGCCGCCGAACGCAGGGCTGGTGTCGCTGGGGCCGGAGCCACGGAGGCGGGGACCGCTGAGGCCGGAGCCGCCCAACCCGGGGCCGCGAGGAGCATTGCCGCCGGGCTCAGGGCCGCGGAGGCCGGAGCCGCCAACGCCGGAACCACGGAGGCCGGAGCCACCAAAGCCCGAGCCGCAGGGACCGGTAGCCACACCGCGCCGACGCATGCCCCCCTCCCGCCCGATGCCGCCCGCATAGAGGTCCGCGGTCTCACCTTCGCGTACGCCGAGTCGGCGGAGCCGGTGATTCAGGACCTGGACCTTGTTGTGCGGCCGGGTGAGCACCTTGCCGTGGTGGGGCCGAGCGGGGCTGGGAAGTCGACCCTCGCTGCGCTGATCGCGGGAGTGCTGGAACCGCGGGCGGGGGAGGTGCGCCTTGACGGAGTGCCGGTGCTCGACCTGGTCGGGGGCGGCGATCTGGCACGGTGCCGGGTGCTGATCCCGCAGGAGGCGTATGTGTTCTCCGGCACGCTGGAGGAGAATCTCAACTATCTGGTACCGGACGCCGCCCGGGCGGACGTGGAGGCCGCGGTCCGTGCCGTGGGCGCGGCCGGGCTGGTGGAGCGGCTGGGCGGCTACGACGCGGCGCTGGACCCGGGTGACCTCTCGGCCGGGGAGCGCCAGCTCCTGGCCTTGGCCCGCGCGCTGCTCCCGGCACCGCGACTGACCCTGCTGGACGAGGCCACCTGCCATCTCGACCCGGTCGCCGAGGCGGTCGCCGAGCAGGCCTTCGCCCCGCGCCCGGGCACCCTCATCGTCGTGGCCCATCGCATCAGCTCGGCGCTGCGGGCCGACCGGATCCTGGTCATGGACGGTACGCGGATCGTCCTCGGCACCCACGACGAGCTGATCGCCGGCTGCGCGCTCTACCGCGACCTGGTCGGCCACTGGGGTACGGCGGAACCGCCCTCGGCACCCTTGGCACCCGTCGGGTCGAGGAGCCGTACGAAGCGGGTACGGGAGGCGGTCCGTGTCCTCCTGCGGCTCGCCGTTCACCTCCGTACGGTCACACCCAGCCCGACTCCCGGGCGATCCGGATGGCGTCGATCCGATTGCGTCCGCCGGTCTTCCTGGTGATCGCCGACAGATGGTTGCGGACCGTGGCCACGGACAGCGACAACCGCTCGGCGATCTCGCGGGTGGGCGTACCGTCGGCGGTCAGCCGCAGGATCTCCACGTCCCGCGGGGTCAGCGGGTTCTCCCCCGCGTCCAGCGCGACCAGTGCGAACTCGGGGTCGATGAACCGCTGCCCCCTGACCAGCTTGCGGACACCGTGGACCAGGCGGTCCGCCGGGGCGTTCGTGCTGATGACACCGGGCGCGTGCAGGTCGAGGATGCGGCGCAGCCGGTCCGGTGTCGTCGAGGCCATCAGCAGCAGCATCCGGCAGTCCGGCAGCCGCGCCCCCAGCTCGCCCCGCGCGGCGAACTCCTCGCCCTCCTTGGAGTCGACGTCGATGACGGCCACGTCGGGGCGGCACAACTGCGCCCGCGCCAGCACCTCACCACTGCCCTCGGCTTCGGCGACGACTTCGATGTCCTCTTCGCGAGACAGCAGAGCGGCGAACGCTCCCCGCACGAGGCGGGCTTTCTCGACGAGAAGGACACGGATCAATGTCGCTCCACCCTTTGCACGCCCCCTGCGGCAATCACCCCAATTATCCCTCTCATGCCGGGAATTTCAGTTCGGCCCAGGGGGCGGGCACCGTGCGTCACGGAAGGTTCATCACCAGGCGACGGGCAGTGAGCGCACCCCGTGCACCGTGCTCGTGGACAGGGCCAGCGACTCCGGCGGGGCCGTCATCCGCAGCGCCGGGAGCCTGCGGAACAGGGCGGACAGGCCCAGGCGGAGCTCGGTGCGGGCCAGCGACTGGCCGAGGCACTGGTGCAGACCGTGGCCGAAGGCGAGGTGTCCGGCCGCGTCGCGGCGCACGTCCAGCGCGTCCGGGTCGGCATACGTCGACGGGTCGCGGTTGGCGGACTGCAACGCCACCACCACGCCCTCCCCGGCCCGGATCCGCACCCCTGACAGCTCGACGTCCTCCGTGGCGACCCGCCGTATCCCGGAGTGGATGACGGTCAGATGGCGCAGGAGTTCCTCCACCGCCCCGGGCCACAGGGAGTCGTCGGCGCGCAGTGCGTCGAGTTGGGCCGGGTTGTGCAGCAGGGCGATCACGGCGAGCGGGAACATGTTCGCCGTCGTCTCGTGGCCCGCCAGCAGAAGCAGCGAGACCATGCCCGTGGCCTCGTCGAGGGTGGCCTCGCCGGTCGCCACGCGCTCGGTGGCCAGCCGGGAGATCAGATCGTCGGCGGGCTCCTGCGCGCGCCGCTCGATGAGGGCGCGCAGATAGCCGTAGAGCGCCACGCGGGCGGACATGGCCTCCGCCGGGTCACCGGCGACGCTGGTGAGGGCGTTGGACTTCTCCCGGAAGAAGCCGTGGTCCTCGTAGGGGACGCCGAGCAACTCGCAGACGGCCAAGGTCGGCAGCGGCAGCGCGTATGACGCCACCAGGTCCGCCTCTGTCGCGCCGCCGTCCGTCATCGCGTCCAGCAGGTCGTCGCAGATCCGCCGGATCGCGCCCTCCATCCCCTCGATGCGCCGGAAGGTGAAGTCGGGGATCAGCATGCGGCGCAGCCGGGTGTGGTCCGGCGGGTCCATCTGGTGGAAGAGGCCGGGTGCCTGCGGGGGCGCGCCGGGGCGGGTGTGGGGGAAGTTCGGGTGGTTGGCGTCCGCGCTGAAGCGGGGGTCCGCGAGGACCGTGCGGGCGTCCTCGTGACCGGTGACCAGCCAGGGGCTGTTGTCGCCCCAGATCGTCACCCGGCGGACCGGCTCCTCGGCCTGCCACTTGGCGTACTCGGGGGCCGGGTCGAGCAGGGGACGCATCGTGGGGAGGGACGGGTGGGTCGTCATCGGTCCGTTCCTTCGGTGCCTTGGGTGCCTTGGGTGCCTTGGGTGCCTTCGGTGCCTTGGGTGCCTTGGGTGCCTTGGGCGCCTTCGGTGCCTTCGGTGTGCAGGCCGGCGAGGCGCAGCAGCAGTGACTTGACCTCGGTGGCGGCGTAGGCGTCCCGCGCCCCGTCCGGCTCCGAGCACAGCAGTACGGGGCCGTGGTCGGGGTCGGCGGGCAGCCGGCCGTGGCTGCCGCGGACGCCGGACGGGTCCAGCGGGACCGTCTTGAGGCGGTAGCGGAAGCCGAGCTTCTTGCGGGCGACCTGGCCGACGGCGCGCAGCTTCACGGCCGGAACCGTCTCGTCGTAGAGCAGCTCGGCGGGGTCGTAGCCGGGCTTGCGGTGGATCTCGACCTGGCGGGCGAAGTCGGGGGCGTGTTCGTCGTCCAGCCAGTAGTAGTACGTGAACCAGGCGTCCGGGTCGGCGAGCGCGACGAGTTCGCCGGAGCGCTCATGGTCCAGGCCGTGAGCCGCTTTGCCCTCGGCGTCCAACACCCGCTCCACGCCGTCGAGTTCACCGACGAGCTTCGCGACGGCCTCGGTGTCGGCCGGGTCGCGGACGTACACATGGGCGACCTGGTGGTCGGCGACCGCGAAGGCGCGCGACGTCCACGGGTCGAGGTACTCCATGCCGTCCTGGGTGTACACCTCCAGCAGCCCGGCCCGGCGCAGGGCGCGGTTGATGTCGACGGGGCGGGAGACCGGGGCGATGCCGTACTCGCTGAGCGCCACGACGGTGGCGCCCTCGCGCCGGAAGTGGTCGAGCAACGGGCGCAGGGCGTCGTCGAGTTGGCGGGCGGCGCGGATGGTGGCGTCCGAGTCGGGGCCGGAGCGCTGGGGCTCGTAGTCCATCTGCGGGATGTAGACGAGGGTGAGGTCGGGGCGCTTCTCGTCGAAGATCTGGCGGGCGGCGGCCAGGATCCACTGGGTGGAGGGCATGCCCGCGTTGGGGCCCCAGTAGGTGAAGAGGGGGAACGGGCCGAGCCGGTCGACGAGTTCGTCGTGGAGGGCGGGCGGCCAGGTGTAGCAGTCGGGTTCCTTGCGGCCGTCGGAGTAGTAGACGGGGCGCGGGGTGACCGTCCAGTCGACGTCGGCGCCCATCGCGTACCACCAGCAGACGTTGGCGACCTTGTAGTCGGGGTCGGTCTTCCGGGCCGTCTCCCAGATCTTCTCGCCGCCGACGAGCGCGTTGTGCTGGCGCCACAGCATGACTTCACCGAGGTCGCGGAAGTACCAGCCGTTGGCGACGGCGCCGTGCGTGGACGGCGGTGCGCCGGTGAGGAGGGTGGACTGGACGGTGCAGGTGACGGCGGGGAGCACGGTGTCGAGCCGGGCCTGGAAGCCGCGCTCGCCGAGGGCGGCCACGGCGGGCATGTGCTTGAGGAGCTTCGGGGTCAGGCCGACGATGTCGAGTACGACCACGCGGTTCATGAGAGGTCCTCCTTGAGGCCGAGACCGGTCAGCCGGTCCCGGGCCCAGGCGAGTTCGGCGGCGATGCCGCCGGGCAGGTCGGCGGGCGGTTCGGGGAGGACGGACCAGGTGTAGGTCTCGACCTCGATGTGGGCGCAGTGGGCCGAGGCCCCGCCGAGCAGCCCGGTGAGGACCTGGTCCAGCTGGCCGGCGGTGGTACGCAGCGGGGGCTCGGGCCGGGTGTGCAGCGGGGCGTGGAAGTGGACGCGCCAGGGGCCGCCGTCGGCGGGAAGCTCGCCGTCGAGGGCGTCCGGGAGGTCGTCCACCCCGAGGACACCGCCGTCGGTCACCGTACGGGTCTGGTGCAGGAACCGGGGTTCGGCGAGCCGCCGCAGCGCCGCGCGGGCGGCGGGGTCGGCCGGGTCGGCGGCCTCCACGGCACAGGACGCCTGGAGCTTGACCACGGGCAGCCCGGCCTCCGCGAGCCGCCGCAGCGCCTCGGCCGGTTCCTCGAACTGCACGGCGAGATGGCAGGCGTCGAGGCAGATCCCGAGCCGGTCGGGATCCAGTCCGCCCAGTTCACGCACCGCCTGGGTGGTGGTCTCCACGACGCACCCGGGTTCCGGCTCGAAACCGACCCGGATACGGCGGCCCGTCCACGCTTCGAGGGCGGCGAGCCCGGCGGTCAGCCGGTCCAGGGCACGGCGGGCCTCCTCGGCGCAGGCGCGGTGCCACGGGGTCCGCCAGGCGAGCGGCAGGGTGGAGACGCTGCCGTGGCCGACGTCGTCCGGGAGGAGGGCGGCGAGGACTCGGGCGCAGTCCAGGGTGTACTTCAGCCGTGCCTCGTCGGCCCAGTCGGGCAGATACACGTCCTTCTTGACGACCTCGCGGTGGAAGCCGGCGTACGGAAAGGCGTTGAGGGTGACGGTCTCCAGCCCGCGCGCCCGCAGCTCGGCCTTGAGACGCTCCAACGCGCCCTCGTCGTTGGCGAGTTCACTCACCACGGGCCGCGCCAGCCACAGCCCGATGCCGAGCCGGTCGACGCCGAGACGCTCACGCACGGGCTCGGCGTATTCGGCGAGCTGGGCGATCACGCCCTGGAGGTCCTCCGCCTGATGGACGTTGCTGCAGTAGCCGAGGTGGACGGTGGTGCCGTCGGGGTGCTGAAACCGCATGGCATGCTCACGCTCCCCCGCGACGTATGGAGTTCCCCTGGAAGGTGGCCGCCTCGTCCGGCTTGGGCTCCTCCAGCTCAAGGCGTCCGCTCTGCCCGTAGAAGGCGACGGGATTGCGCCACAGCACCCGGTCGACGTCGTCGTCGTCGAACCCGGCGGCGAGCATGGCGTCGGCGGTCTTCCGTGTCTTCAACGGATCGGAACGCCCCCAGTCGGCGGCCGAGTTGACGAGGACCCGCTCGGTCCCGTGCTCGCGGAGGATCTCGACCATCCGGTCCTCGCTCATCTTGGTCTTGGGGTAGATCGAGAACCCGGCCCAGCAGCCGCTGTCCAGGACCATGCCGACGGTGAGTTCGTTGAGGTGGTCGAGGACGACGAGTTCGGGGGCGATGCCGGATTCCCGTACGACGTCCAGGGTGCGGCGCGTCCCGGTGGCCTTGTCGCGGTGCGGGGTGTGCACCAGGGCGGGCAGCTCGTGCTCGATCGCCAGCTGGAGCTGACGGGCGAGCGCCTCGTCCTCCTCCGGGGTCATCGAGTCGTAGCCGATCTCCCCGACGGCGACGACGCGGTCCTTGGCGAGATAGCGGTCCAGTTCGTCCAGGACCGGGAGGCAGCGCGGGTCGTTCGCCTCCTTCGGGTTGAGCGCGATCGTGCAGAAGTGCTGGATGCCGAACTGGGCGGCCCGGTGCGGCTCCCAGCCCAGCAGCCCGTCGAAGTAGTCGTAGAAGCTCTCGGGCGAGGTCCGGGGCTGGCCGAGCCAGAAGGCGGGCTCCACGACGGCACGCACCCCGGCCGCGTACATCGCCTCGTAGTCGTCGGTCGTTCGGGAGGTCATGTGGATATGGGGGTCGAAGATCCGCACGGTCAGTCCTCTTCCTTGAGTACGTCCGCGACTACGTCCATGAGTGCGGGCTTGAGTTCGGCACCGATGACGTCCGGGAAGGCACGGACGACGGGCCGGATGTCCTGGGGTACGGCCCGCCCCGCGACGATCCGCTCATGGGCGAAATCGGCGAGCATACGGGCCAGTTCACGGTCGGCCCGGGTGTCGAGGCCGGCGACACGGTCGAGCGGGATCTCGCAGAAGACGCACTTCAGTACGGCCTGGCGGTACTCGGCGTCCGGAAGGTGAGCGGCGGCGTACGCACCGAGGGCCGCCTCGATCAGGGTGGTGTCATTGCCGCGCAGGGTCTCCCTGACGAGCGGCAGGGCGAGGTCGCCCAGGTCGAGCAGCGGCAGGGTACGGAGCACCGCACGCTGTTCGGCCGGGTCACCATGCCGGTGCAGCCGGCCGACCTCGTCGGCGAGAGCCTGACCGCTCAGGGGCAGCGAGGTGAGCAGAACGGCGCGGGCGGCCTCGTCGACCGTCCAGTACTCGGTGAGCGGGCCGTGTCCGCAACGCCTTCGGGCGGCGGGGAACAGACGCCGTACGGCAGCGGGTTCGGCGGCGATCTCGGCGGCACTCTCGTCCAGCCAGGTGCGGGCCGTTGTGTCCAGTACGGCGGCCAGGGCGGGGCGGGGATCCGCCGGAGCCGGTTGAGACGCGGTCATCACAGCCATGGGGGAGCAACTTCCGGGGAGGTGGGAGGGGTTGGGCGAGGAAAGGAAGGAAGGCGGGGAAGGTGGGGAGTGCCAGGACACCCGCGCGGATGTGAAGGCTGCGGCAGGTCTTAGAGGGCGGCCGCGGGGGTCTGGGTCCCGACGGCCTCGGGCGCCTGTACGGCCGCCGCCCGCAGGAACTCGATCGAGCGGCGGGCGACGTCGGGCGCGTCGAGTGAGCCGCCCTGGATCTCGACGGAGACCAGGCCGCGGTGCGGAAGCTCGCGCAGGGCGGCGAGGACGGGCGGGAAGTCGATCTCACCGGCGCCGAATTCGAGATGCCGGTGGACACCGCGCCGCATGTCCTCGATCTGCACGTTGCGCAGGATCGGCGCCGCGAGACGCACACAGTCGAGTACGGGACGCTCCTCCACGCAGTGCGCGTGACCGATGTCCAGGGTGATCCCGAACAGCTCATGCCCGCCGACCAGTGGAGCCAGCTCCAGACAGCGCTCCACGGTGTCGACGAACATGTACGGCTCCGGCTCGAAGGCCAGCGCCACCCCGTACTCCTCGGCCGTCTCCAGGACGGTCCGGACACCGGCCGCGAGCCGCTTCCAGGCCTCCGCCTCCGGCAGTACGCCCGGCGCCGGACCACTGCACAGATGGACGGTGGGCGAGCCGAGGTCGGCAGCGATACGCAGAGCGCGGCGCAGCAGGTCGATCCTGAGCTCGGAGCCGTCCGACATCAGCGTGGGCAGGTGCTTGCCCCAGGGGTCGAGGAAGTAGGGCGCGCCGGTCTCCACCGTGACGTCCAGACCGTGCCGCCCGAGCTGCCGGGCCAGGGCGGTGACGCGCCGGGGCAGGTCGTCGGCGTACGGGTCGAGGTGGTTGTGGTCGAGGGTGAGCGCGACGCCGTCGTAGCCGAGGTCGGCGAGGACGGTCAGGACGTCGGACAGCCGATGGTGGGTGAAGCCGTTGGTGCCGTAGCCGAACTTGAGGGGGGTGGGGGGAGGTCTCATGGTGCCGGTTCCTCACACGGAGGTGGGTAGGTCTCAGGTGGGCGATATGCGCCGGGCCAGCCGTCGCGCGAGGGGATGGACAACACCGAGCACGGCGGCGACGGCAGGCGCCCCGCCCCGCGCGGTCAGCGCCGCCTGAAGCGGCAACAACCCGAGAATCCCGGCCCCGACAGCCCGCCGCACATTCTCCCCCGAGGGCTCCTGAACGGCACGGACTTGGGCGGTGCCGTAGGTACCGAGGTAGGCGAGAGCACCGGCGAAGGTGACGGCGGTACGGAACTTTTCGGCGCGGCTGGCGGCAACGCCCCTCAGGGGCGCGGGGAACTGCGCGACCGGCCACGACGGCGCAGCACCCGCACGACGCCCCGTCGCGGCACTTCCCGCGGCCTTCCTCGTGACCGAAACGCCCGTAGCCAGAGCAGTCGCCGTCGACACAGCAAGAGTCGCGGCCGGAACCCGCACCGGCGCACCACCGATCTCATGCCGGCTGAGGGCCATCAATGTGCCCGTATGCGCACCGACCAGCGCAGCCGGCACGGCGGCACGACGCACAGCCTGTCCCGCCGCCCCGGCACCGGGCCCCGAGACGAGCGCTCCGGCCAGAACGTCGAGAGTACGGGCCCCCGCCATCGCGGCAGCGCCCGCCGGCGTGGATTTCAGCTTCAGGTCGTACGCCCACACCAGCCCGGCCAAGGGAAGCGCGACGGAGACACTACGACGCCCACCCGCCACCGCGGCGAGACCGAGCCCCGCCGCCGTCAGCCCCCCGGCCACGGCAAGCGCGGTGCGCCGCGGAACGCGACCCGACGGGACCGGCCTCTCCGGCCGCTCGACGGCGTCGACCGCCGCGTCGGCGTAGTCGTTGAGGGCCATGCCGGCCCAGTAGAGGCAGACGGAGGAACCGATCACTCCGAAGGTACGGGCGCCCAGCGGGCGTCCGGCTGCGGCCGCTCCCGCGATCACGTCACCGGGAACACTCAGCGCGGCCGGCGCCCTGACGAGCTGGGCGAGGTCGGTGAGGCGCACGGCAGACCGGGATCCGAGGCGAGCAACCGCTTTCCGATCTTTCATGCCCGCACCATACTTCGCGGCAGTTGAGCATTCAGGTGCCTACCCCCCGATAAGAGAAGTGACAAAGTAGACACG
>JABFVM010000299.1 GCA_013362785.1 Streptomyces sp.
GCTGCTGCGGCACGGTCACGCACCTGCCGTATGCGTCGCCTTCTCCTCCCTCTCCTCCGTACTGCCCGGCCTGGCGGGCGCGCTCGGCGACTACGCGGCGGCCAACGCCTTCCTCGACGCCTACGCAGCCGCCGAGCGAGCGGCCGGCCGGCCCTGGCAGGCGGTCGGGTTCGGTCCCGTCTCCGACGCGGGACTGGCCGCCGGGGCACCAGCACCGGCCCTGGCCCGACTGCGCGATCGCGGACTCCGCGCCATGACCACGCGGGCCGCGATCGCCGCGCTGCGGGTGGCCGTCGCCACCGATGCCGCGCACCTGCTGGTGACCCCACCGGCACCCTCGACACCGTCGACCGCCTCGACCTCCAATCCCCCCGCGACACCGTCGACCCCCTGGACCGCCGAGACCTCCGCGACTCCCTCAGCACCGTCGACGCTCTCGGAGACACCGGCGTCCACCACGGCCGTCAAAGCGGCCCCTCCAGGCGACCGGCACGTCACGGACCTGGTACGCCGCATGCTCGCCGAGGCACTGCACCGCACCCCTGAGGACATCGGCGACGACGAACAGTTCCTCGGCCTGGGGCTCGACTCCCTGACCGCCGTCGATCTCGCACGCCGCCTGGAGAGCGAACTCGGGCTGCCCCTGCCCGCCACGCTGCTCTTCGAGTACCGGACGATCGGCGAGCTGACCGCCCACCTCGGCGGACAGACGCCAACCGCACCGCAAGCCGCACGCTCAGCACACCGCAGCCAGGAGCAGGACACCCCGCGCCCCCTCACGCCGCTCCAACGTGCCTTCCTCACCACGGAGGCCCTGTACGAGGGCGTCACCGCCTTCGGCTACCTACGCCAGACCGTCCGCGGACCCCTCGACCCCGAACTCCTCGGCCGAGCACTGGCCAACCTCGCGGCACGCCACCCCATGCTGCGTCTGCGCATCACCACGGACGGCACACCACCACGCCAGTACGTCGCCCCCGTCGCCCCCGCCGCCCCCGCCGACCCCGCTCACCCGGCTCCCCGCTGGTACGAGGTGCACGAGCCGGACGCCACGGCAGCGCCGCTGCCCGACCTCGAACAGCGCCTGTACAACCGCCCGTTCGACCTGACCACCGAGGACCCGGTGCGTGCCGTGCTGGTCCGCGACCGCCTGGACGCCGACCTGGCCCACCTGCTGCTGGTCGTCCACCACAGCGCGGCGGACGGGTACAGCCTCAAGATCCTGTGTGAGGAACTCTGGTCGCTGTACACCTCACTCACTCAAGGGCGGAACCTCCAACTCCCCATCCCACACACCGAGTTCGCCGACTACGCGAACCTCCTCACCACCGACCGCCAGTCGCCCGCCTTCACCCGTGACCAGCAGTACTGGCGTGACCGCATAGCCGAGCACACCGCGTCGGCGACGGTCCCGGCACTCCCGTACGACGGCGACCCGGAAGCCCTCCCGGAGCCGCCGCTCACCCACCACCAGACGACGGTCGACGCGACGCTCACGGCGGCGCTGCGGGAACTCGCCGCCCGGCACGAGGTCTCCCTCTTCCACCTGCTGCTCGCGGTGTACGGCCGCTGTCTGGCCCGCTGGAGCGGACAGCGGGCCGTCGCGGTGAACGTGGCGCGTGCCCGCCGCGAGGCGCCCCTGCCCGGAATCGACCGGCTCGTGGGACCGCTCGCCGACACGCTGCCGGTGTTCGCCACCGTCGACCCGGACGAGCCCGTGACCACGCTGGCCCGGCGACTGCGGCGGATCTGGCACGAGGCGGAGTCCCACGCGACCCTCGCCAGCCCCGACATCGCCGCCCTGCTGCCCGCCACCGGCCCCGCCCCGCGCACGGTCGCCCCGGCCGGTTTCAGTTTCGCCCGCTTCCCCGTGAGCCACGGTCGCGACTGGCCGGTCACCGTCACCCCGACCGCTGCGGCCACCGCCTCCGCCGCGACCCGGCTGGGACTGCTGTGCTGGGAGTCCGACACGGCCCTGCGTCTCTCCTGGAACCACCCCGCCCACCTCTTCCGACGCGCCACAGTCGAGCGCCTCGCCGAGGACTACCTGGCCGAACTCCGCGCCACGACCGGACAGCAGCTCTCGCAGCAGCCGTCGGGATCCGGCACCTCGCCGGTCGTACGCCCTCTCACGCCGCCTGCCGTCGCATCACCCCTTCCATCCCTTCCACCCCTCCCGTCCCGCTCCCCTCTTCCGCTGACGTCCGGCGACGGCGACGGCGACGGAATCATCGAGCGCCTCTCCGCCCGATTCCGTGCGACCCCGACCGCCGTGGCCATCAACACCGGCAGTACGACGCTCACTTACGCCGAACTCGACCACGCCTCCGCCGCCCTCGCCGCCCGGCTACGGGCTACCGGCGTACACCCCGGCGACCTGGTCGGTCTGCTCACCGAACCGGGCGTGGACACCGTCGTCGGCGTGATCGGCATCCTCCGCACGGGCGCGGGTTGGGTGCCCCTGGAGGCTGGTCACCCCATCGCCCGCCTCCAGGACCAGGTGACACGAACCGGCCTCGGCGTCGTGGTGTGCCACACGGCAACGCACGCCGCCACCGGCCGACTCACGGGCATCACCCCCGTCGCCACCGACGACCCGTCCCCGGCCCCACAGTCGCCGGACTGCCCGCCGGCGCCCGCCACGCCGGACGCCATCGCCTACGTGATCTTCACCTCGGGCTCCACCGGCCGCCCCAAGGCCGTCCCGATCACGCACCGGTCCATGCTCAACTACCTCGACTGGTCCCTGACCACGTTCGGCTACGGCCCAGGCGACCACCTCGCGCAGACGGCGTCCGTCTGTTTCGACGCCTCCGTCCGCCAGTTGCTGGCACCGCTGCTGGCCGGGGCCACCATCCACACCCTGACCCGAGACCTCCTGCGCGACCCCGAGGCACTGCTGGACCGAATCGTCAACGACCGTGTCACGGTGTGGAGTTCGGTGCCGACGCTCTGGGAACGGCTGTTGACCGCCGCCGAGGCCCGGGTACTACAGGACGGGACACCCCCGGACCTGTCCGCGCTGCGCTGGGTCCACGTCGGCGGCGAGGCACTGCCCGCCGCTCATGTCCGCCGCTGGTTCGACCTGCTCGACAGCTGCGGGGGACCGGAGCACAGGGTCGCCAACCTGTACGGCCCCACCGAGGCCACCATCAACGCCACCTGCCACATCATCGACACCCGGCCGACCGACGACGTAGGCCGGCTGCCCATCGGCCGGCCGGTCGCCGGTACCGAACTGGCCGTCGTCACCGAGGACGGACGTCCCTGCGCGACGGGCGAGCCCGGCGAACTGCTCATCGCCGGAATGGGTCTGACACCCGGTTACCTCGGCGAGCCGCGGCTCACAGCAGAGGCCTTCGTCGAGCGCGACGGCCGTCGCTGGTACCGCAGCGGTGACCGGGTCCGCCGAACCGAGGACGGCACGCTGGAGTTCCTCGGCCGCCTCGACGACCAGGTCAAGGTCCGCGGCCACCGAGTGGAACTCGGCGAGGTCGAGGCCGCGTTGCTCGCCCACCCCGACATCGCCCGGGCCGCCGTACTGCTCATCGACGGACGTCTCGTGGCGTACGTCGAACCCCGCCCCGGCCCGGACGAGCCTGACCCACGCGAGGTACGCGCCTTCCTGTCCCGAACCCTGCCGCCGTACATGCTGCCCGGACGCCTCCACCCGATCCCGGCGATCCCGCTCACCGGCACCGGCAAGATCGACCGCAACCTGCTGGCCCGCGAAGCCGGGGGAACGACCGGCGCGGCTGCCACCGGGAGAGTCGGCGATCACGCCAAGGGAGCCCTCCCCGGAATCTGTCCCGGAACCTCTCCCGCCACCCCGACCGAGCACACCCTCGCGCGCATCTGGTCGACCCTGCTGGGTATACCGGACGTCACCCGCGAGGACGACTTCTTCGCGCTCGGCGGCGACTCCATCATGGTGCTGGAACTCTTCGCCCGCCTGCGCAAGGAACTCCCGGCCGTCCCCCGCCCGACCGCCCTCTATACCCACCGCACGTTGAGCACCCTGGCAGCGGCCCTCGACGCCGCCGCCACCGAACCGACCTCGGTTCCGGACGTGAAGGCGAACGTGGACGTGGATCCGGACCCGGCCTCACGCTCGGCGCGGCCCATGGACCCCTACCCCCTCACGCCCTCCCAGCGCGGATTCCTGCTCGCCGACACCATCGACCCCGGCGCGGGTTCCGGCTGGCTCGCCCGGTTCCGGCTGAGCGGGCCGCTGCGGAATGACGTCTTCCAGGGCGCCGTCGACGTCCTGGTGGCCCGTCACCCGATGCTGCGTACCGTCTTCCCCGCAGGCGCACGCCCGCCCGTACAGCAGGAACTGCCGGACTCGCTGCGCCTGCCCGTTGAGGCGGAGTACCTCGCCCACCCCGACCTGCTTCAGCAGCGCACCGCCGAGGAGGCGCGGCGTCGACTGGAGCCCTGGGCCTGGCCGTTGCTGAGGCTGCGGCTGTTCACCCTGGCCCCCACCGAACACGTACTCCTGGTCCACGCGCACCACCTCATCGGCGACGGCTACAGCGCCGCCCTGCTGGCCCGCGAACTGCTCACCGTGTACGACCGCCTCGACCGCGGCCTCCCGCCCGGCCTGCCACCGCTCGACAGTTCCTTCCGCGACCACGTCGCCCTGTCCGCCGTACGCCCGCACCCGCGTGGACCCGAGGCCGAGGACTACCGCGCCCGCCTCCGCGCGCCCTATACACCCCCCGTGCTCCGCCGACCGGCAGCCGAGGAGACCGACGAGCAACCCCCGTTCCACACCACGGGATTCACCCTCGACGCCGCAACGACCTACGAATTGCGGCGACTCGCCCGCAACGCACAACGCACCCTGTACGCACCGCTGCTCACCGCGTACTACCGCGCCCTCACCGAGCTCACCGGCCGCCGCGACCTCGTACTCGGACTCGCCGTCACCGGCCGCGAGGAGTCCACGGCGGACGCGCATCGGGTGTTCGGCCCGTTCGCGGAAGCGGTGGCCCTGCGTCCGGCCGCCCCACCCGCCGATGGAGGGTTGGATGGGGCGGACCAACTCTGTTCATTCGACTACGACTTGAGGCGTATCGGTGCCGAGACGGACCTGGCCCGGGCCGAAGGCCCCAGCGATGTGCGCACGACGGCGGGACTGCCGGTCCACGCCCAGTTCTTCTTCACCTTCCTCGACTTCACGTCCCTCGGATCCGAGACCGCCGGCGACGTCGGTCGGGGTGGCGATGGCGATGGCAGCGTCGGTGGCTTGACTCTGCGCGCGGACGAGTCCGACACCGCCCTTGCCCCGCCGCCGGTGGGCACCGATGTCTTCCTGGCCGTGCGGCCGTTGGCGGACGGGGAAGAGGGACTGCGCGTCACCGTACGGGCCCCCGCGGCGGCTCTTACGCCCCGCGAAGTCGCCGGGTTCGCCGAAGGGATACAGGCGCAGCTGCGCGAGGCCCTGAGCGAAGCCGGACCAGCCCTCACGCCAGTCCCGACCCTCGCCCCAGCCCGCGGCCGCCCCCCTCACCTCGACGCCGCGCTCGTCGGATACCTGCCCGCCCCGCACCACCTCGCCGCCCTCGCCGGACTGCCGGCGGCGAGTCCCGGCCTCGGCCGTGAGGAGATCCGCGCGCTTCTCTTCCCGGACGGCCGCGCCCGACTGCTGGAGGAGACCGGGACGCCGCTCGGGAACTCCGGTTTCGTCGCCCTCCCCGTCTTCGCCGACGAACTGGCAGCGGGCGGCGATCTCGCCGCCCGCACCGCCCGAGCCGTCGAACACGCCGCCTCCCTCGGCGCCCGCTGCGTCTCGCTCGCGGGGATGATCCCGTCCCTCACCGGCTACGGCTACGACGTCCTGCGGGAGACCAGGACCGACGCGGCCCTCACCACCGGCCACGCCACGACGACCGTGGCCGTGGTCAGGACCGTCCGGTCCGCGCTCGCGGCGACCGGCCGTCGACTCGACGAACTCTCCCTCGCCGTCGTCGGATGCGGGTCCATCGGCACCTCGTCCCTACGACTGCTGCTGGCGACCGAGCCTTGCCCGCCGGCCCGACTGGTGCTCTGCGACCTGCCGGGCAGCACGGCACGACTCCGGCAGCTGGCGGCGGACCTGTCGGCCGGGCATCCGGCGATGCCGGTCGAGGTCGCCGAGTCGGGGCGGACACTGCCCGCGGCGGTGTACGAGGCCGATGTGATCGTCACCGCAGTGAGCGGTGCGACGGCCCTTCTGGACGTCGGTCGGCTCCGCCCCGGCACGATCGTGGTGGACGACTCCTTCCCGCACTGCTTCGACACCGCGAGGGCGTTGGACCGGATGAGCCGCGACCAGGACGTTCTGGTCGTCGGAGGCGGTCTGCTGGCCGTCGACTCCACGCGGCCGCGGCTGAGCGAGGACCTGCCGAGCTTGGCGAACACGGGGTTCGCCACGCGGTCCGGGATCCCGGGCACCCTGGCCTCGTGCCGACTGGAGTCACTGCTCCACGCCCACCTCATGGACGAGGGCGGCCGACCCCGGAGCGGTCTCCCCCTGATCCACGGCCTCGTGGACCTGCCCCGGGCCCTCGCCCACTGGGACGCCGCCGAGGCCGCCGGAGTGCGATCCGCCCCGCTGCACCTGCTCGACCGTGTCCTCGAAGGAGAGGGGCTGCCCCTCAGGCCGCCGAACGCCAACCCAGCGCCGGACCGAGGCGGGTGGCGATGTCGGTGAGGATCTGCACATAGTCCTCGTGCTCGAAGGTGAAGGGCAGCGCGAACGCGACCTCGTCCACCTCGCGGAACGCGGCGTGCGCGTGGAGGCGTTCGGCGATCTCCGCCGCGGTGCCGACGAGGTCCGGCGCGAACAGCAGTCGGGCCGGGCCCTGCGGTGCGGTCGTCCGAGGGGTGCGCTTCGCGGCGTACTCCTCGTACTTCGCGCGCTGTTCGGGCGTGGCGGAGTCGGTGGGGATGACGACGAGGCCCTGGGAGACACGGGCGTTCTCGCCGTCGGGGTGCTGGGTGCGGAAGGCGCGGATGTGCGCGAGCTGGATCTCCGCGAAGTCCGGCGCCCGCTCCGGGTCCCCTGAGCCTTCCGCCTCGGGGCCCTCCGCCTTGACGACGCTGCTGGTCAGCAGGTTCATCCCCTGCTCGCCGGCCCATCGCGCCGAACGCAGGCTGCCACCGCCGTACCACATACGACCGCCCAGCCCCGGTGACTGCGGCTGCACCCGGTCCGCGAACACCTCGAATCCCTCGGTCCCGCTGAAGTCCGTGGCCGGCTTGCCCCGTACGAAGTCCAGCAGCCGCCGCACCCGCTCGTAGCCGAAGTCCTCGGCGTCGGCCGTGTCCGGGTACAGGGCCTCCTTGACGCGGTCGTAGTGCATCGGCGGGCCCACGCTTACCCCTGGGTTGAGGCGGCCGTCGGACAGGAGGTCGACCGTGGCGAGGTCCTCGGCCAGCCGCAGCGGGTTCTCCCAGCCGAGCGGGATGACGGCCGTGCCGAGGTCGATACGGCGGGTCCGCTGGGAGGCCGCGGCGAGGACGGCGACGGGGGAGGAGATGCCGTACTGCAGATGACGGTGGCGCAGCCACGCGCTGTCGAAACCGAGCCGCTCGCCCAGCTCGATGATCTCCAGCGTGGACTCGTGGCCCCGGCGTGGATCCGCCTCGTCGAAGAGTCCGATCGTGAGGAAGCCGAGCTTGCGCAGCGGGCGTGAGGTCGACGGCATGGACTCCTCCATCATTGAACCTTCAATGGACGTGTTCCCGTGCCAACTCGATCACGGCCCGCGCTGTTCCCGCCGCCCGCGATCACTTCAAGGGGGTAGGCCGTCACCGTTCACCTCAACGGGATCGTCACCTCGTCCTCGACCGGCGGGTCCACCTCATGGGCGCGGCTGCCGGTCGCGGCGTAGCAGCGCAGGCGGACGGTCTCCGGGGTGACGTCCAGGCGGAGGAACTGCTTGAAGAACGGCGGGCTGTACGTCGCCGAGCTCGGGGAGAACAGCTGGGTGTGGATCTTGCGCACAGGGAGGCGGAACCGCTTCGCCCGGTCGGGGCGGCGTCCGGTGCCCAGCAGGCCCGCGACCAGACGGGTGCGCCATGTGATGCGGGCGTCCGGGGCCGCCGCGCGACCCGGCTGGATCTCCAGCCGTTCCGCGATGACGGCCGTGGCCTGCGCCTCGGTGAGCCCGAAGAAGCGGCGCATGCGCAGCCTGCGGCCGTAGAGCGCGCTGTAGAACGCCAGGGAGTCCCCGCGCAGCGGATAGCAGCGGAACTCCTTCTCGGTGACGTTCGCGATGTCGACCCGCGGAATCGTGTGCGTGGCGTGCATGAACGCACCGCCGCCGCCCGAGACGACGTACTGGATGGTGCGGCCGTCCACCGGCACCGGGTAGCGCTGGTAGTTGTGGATGTCGCCGCCTATCGCCGCCACATAGCGGTGGGCAGGGTCGCGGACGATCTCGTCGACGGTGCCGCCCCCTTCGATCGCGCACGGGTGGTGCTCACCGTCCACGTACAGGGGCTGGCCGGTGATGAGGATCTTCGGCCGGGGATCCTTCGACACCTCGCGCAGCCAGGCTCCCTGTTCGGCGTCGATGCCCCCGAGTAGCCCGGTGTCGATGCCTACGATCCGGACCGGCCCGGCGTCGATCGCCCAGTACGGCCCCGGCTGTACGGCCCGCTGGGCCGGAGCCGACCTCAACTCCCGGTCCTCCGCCAGGCGCCCGCCGTCCCCCTTGCGCGGCCGGTGCCACAGCAGGGAGCGCAGCCACGCCTTGCCGAGCGGGCGCGGGGCGGCCTCGGGGGCCAGCGGCGGGGCGTCGTCGCAGAAGACGCGCATGAACGCGCCGAGGTCCTCGTACCAGTCGTGGTTGCCCGGTATCGCGTATATGGGCGCCCGGTAGTCCTGGTACGGCCGGAAGAACTTGGTGCCGTAGTCGTCGGCGCTGCCCACCGGGTAGATCACGTCACTGGCGAGAACCGCGAACCGGGTGTCCTGACCCGTCTTCAGAAAGCCCGGCACGACGGAGTACTGGGGCTCGTCGCCCTCGCCGGTGTCACCGATGACGAGGAACGAGAAGCGGTCCGGGTCGTCGCGCCGGATCACCATGTCGGCAGGCGCCCCGGCGTCCGCCCGCTGCGCCACCCAGCGGCTGCGGGTGCGCCCCGTGGGGTCCCCGAACCAGGACGCGAGCACGCCGTTGCGGGCGGCCCACAGCGTCTTGGGGTTGAGCCAGGAGATCTTCTCGGTCCTGGGCGGCAGCAGTCGCTTGTACTCGCCGAGTTCGGTGGCGCCCCAACCGGCGCCCGCGGCGGTATCGCGTGAGGAGTCAGACACCGGTGCACCGTAACAATGATCTAGAGAAGGCCGAGAGGGGGAGGCGGGCTCCGGCACGTCGCCTCCGCCCTGCCTCCCCCTACTCACCACTTGCGTGCGTACGGTTTCCGACGATGCTGTGCGGACCCGGCGGCCCGCGTCCTGAACTCCGGGTCGCCATCGGGGCGTTGCCACGAGGCGGTGCCCGGCCGGGTGCCGTGGTCGGTCTCGGCGGGGCGTGGGGTGTCGTTCGCCCCGGACCGGCTCCGCTCGGGCTCGCCGAGGACGAGCAGCGGGTCGAACATCACGACCACCCCGGCCAGCAGCAGGAAGACGGCCGGGCCCAGCAGCATCGGCAGCAGCAGCGAGGTGGGCGAGTCACCGGCCCACGAGGAACCGGACGGGCCGTGCAGATGCACACTGACCGCCGCCATGCCCGTGTAGTGCATCCCCGAGACGGCCACGCCCATGACCAGGCTCGCGCCGAGGCTGGTCAGAAAGCCACGGACGGTGACGGCCGCCCACAGCGCGGCCGTCGCGGCGATGATCGCGATCAGGACCGAGAGCCCGACGGGCAACGCGTCGTACCGGACGGTGCCGTCGAGACGCAGCGCCGCCATGCCCAGGTAGTGCATGGCGGCCACGCCGAGCCCGGTGATGACGCCCGCACAGGTCAGCGCGCCCCCGCCCGCACCCCGATAGCCCACGATGAACACGCCGATGCCCACCACCACGACGGCCACGGCGAGGCTGAGGACGGTCAGGCCCGTGTCGTAGCGGATCCGGGCCTCCTCGACCTGGAAGCCGATCATGGCGATGAAGTGCATCGTCCAGATGCCGCAGCCGATCGAGGCGGCGCCGAGCGCCAGCCAGCCCGGCTTCCACGACTGGTCGTTCAGCAGGGACCGGACGATGCACCGCAGTCCCAACGCCCCACCCAGGCAGGCCATCAGATAGGCCGCCACCGGGGTCACCGCACCGTAGCGGAACCCGTCAACCGTGCCTTCCACGCCTTCCATAGCCAACTCCCCCGAGATTTATGGCCAGATATTGAGCCAGATATTGAGCAAGGTGTACGGGGCAGGGATGCATGAAAGCAAGCGGTTACCACGGGTAGCTCTGAACTTTTTTGACCATGAGTCAACTCCGGTCACGGAGGGATGAATTTCAGCCATGTGAAGGCCGGGTTCGGGAACGCCTGCTATGAGGCCGGGCAGGGACAACGGTGGAAAGGGCCGGACACATGCGGGAACTCGCGATCATCGAGGCGCCGTCCGTGCTCGGTCTGCGGCCCTCCGGGGTGGAGGAACTGCCGACGGCGCTGCTCGACGCCGGTCTGTCGGACGGGTTCGGTGCGGTGCGGGTCGGCCGGGTCGGTCGGGTCGGTCGGGTCGGTCGGGTCGGTCGGGTCGATCCTCCGGCGTACGACCCGACGAGGGACCCCGACACCGGGGTGCTCAACGCGCACGCCATCGTGCGCTACTCCGCCCGGCTGGCCGACACGGTCGGCGCTGTCCTGGACGCCGGCCGTTTCCCCGTCGTCCTCGGCGGGGACTGCAGCATCCTGCTCGGCAACCTCCTCGCCCTGCGCCGCCGCGGCCGCCACGGACTGCTGTTCCTCGACGGTCACACCGACTTCTACCAGCCCTCCGCGGAGCCGAACGGCGAGGCGGCCTCGATGGAACTCGCCCTGGCCACCGGCCGCGGCCCCCGGCTGCTCACCGACCTGGAGGGCCGCGGCCCCCTCGTGCGGGACGAGGACGTCGTGGCCCTCGGCTTCCGCGACGGCGCCGAGTCCGCCCGGGCCGGTATGCAGCCGCTCCCGGCGGCACTGCATGCCGTCGACCTCGACGGCGTCCGTGCGGTGGGCGTCGGCGCGGCTGTGCGGGAAGCGGTTGACAGGCTGGCCGGTGGTGCGGGTGACGGCTTCTGGGTTCATCTCGACGTCGACGTCCTGGACGACGCGATCATGCCCGCCGTCGACT
The DNA here is from genome assembly GCA_013362785.1 of Streptomyces sp. Classification (GTDB taxonomy): domain Bacteria; phylum Actinomycetota; class Actinomycetes; order Streptomycetales; family Streptomycetaceae; genus Streptomyces. The sequence goes on from JABFVM010000299.1 coordinate 11,272, forward strand.
ACCGCCAGCCGGGCGGGCTGACCTGGGAGGAACTGGAGAGTGTGCTGCGCACGGCCCTGGGTGACGCGCGGGCCGTGGGACTCGACGTCACCATCTTCAATCCTCGCCTCGACCCGGACGGCAGCATCGCCGCCCGCCTCGCCGAGTGCCTGCGCCGTGGGTTGTCGGCACGGGCCGACCGCACCTGATTCCCGCTGCCTCCGCGATCCGCCCGCTCCCCGCTCGGGAACCGTCGCAGGTGGCGTGGCATGCTCGACGTCAGTTGTGACCTCCCCCTTTTGAAAGGCTCCGACCCTGAACGGCCCGCTGGCGGAAGCGCTCTCTGCCGTCCTCCTGGTGCTGGTGTTGGTCTGCGCGGTCGTGCGACCGTGGGGGCTGCCGGAGGCGGTCGTCGCCGTCCCGGCCGCAGGGCTGGTCATCGCCACCGGGGCGATCTCGCCGGCCCACGCGACGGACGAGGCCGCCCGGCTCGGGCCGGTGATCGGCTTCCTCGCGGCCGTCCTGGTACTGGCCCAACTGTGTGACGACGAGGGACTGTTCCAGGCGTGCGGGGCCTGGATGGCACGCACCGCCGCGGGTCGCCCGCGCCGTCTGCTGGGGCAGGTGTTCCTGGTCGCCTCGCTGATCACCGCGGTGCTGAGCCTGGACGCCACGGTCGTGCTGCTCACCCCCGTGGTCTTCGCCACCGCCGCCCGGCTCGGCGCCCGTGCCAAGCCGCATGTCTACGCCTGCACCCACCTGTCGAACACGGCCTCGCTGCTGCTGCCCGTCTCCAACCTCACCAACCTGCTGGCCTTCGCCGCGAGCGGGCTGAGCTTCACCCGGTTCGCCGCGCTGATGACGCTGCCGTGGCTGGTCGCCATCGGGATCGAGTACGTCGTGTTCCGACGGTTCTTCGCGGTGGATCTGGACGCCGGCGCGCAGGCCCCGGCCGCCTCCGGGCCGCCCGAGCTGCCGCTGTTCGCCCTGGTCACGGTGGCGTGCACGCTGGCCGGATTCGTGGCGACCTCGGTGGTGGGCATCGACCCGGCGTGGGCCGCCTTCGCGGGCGCGCTGGTGCTGGCCGTGCGCGCCCTGGTCCGGCGCAGGACCAGCCCTCGGGCCCTGGTGCGGGCCGCCGGCCTCCCGTTCCTGGCGTTCGTCCTGGCCCTGGGCATCGTCGTCCGGGCGGTCGTCGACAACGGGCTCGACGAGGCTCTCGGCCATCTCGTCCCCGAGGGAACGGGACTGCCGACGCTGCTGGGCATCGCGGCGCTGGCCGCCGTACTGGCCAACGTGATCAACAATCTGCCGGCCGTGCTCGTCCTGCTGCCGCTCACCGCACAGGCCGGGCCCGGCGCGGTGCTGGCGGTACTGCTCGGCGTCAACATCGGCCCCAACCTGACCTACGCCGGGTCCCTGGCGACGCTGCTGTGGCGGAAAATCGTGCACCAGCACGACACTGACGTCGAGCTGGGGGAGTTCACCCGGCTCGGCCTGTACACCGTTCCCGCCGCGCTCACCTGCTCGGTGGTGGCACTGTGGGGCGCGCTGCAAGTGATCGGAACCTGACCAGAACCTGACCGGAGCCTGATCGAGACCGGCCCTTCGGACCGGACCGAGAAGCCGGAGGCTGACCCGTATGGCCGTCATCGTGTGGATCGTCGAGGGCACCTGGCCGGCCTGCGTGGACGCGGCCCGCACCCGGGTGCCCGAAGGCTCGGAGATCGTCCTCCTCCATGTCACCGGGCACGAGGGCCCGGGAGCCGCGCACGGTGCCTTCGCCGGTCTGCTCGGCCGGGGCCACCCCGAGCGGGATCCCGGCACCCGGATGGAGGAACTGGCCGTCGACTCCGCCCGCCGGCTGCTGCGGGAGGCGGCCGACCGGCTCGGCAGGCCCTGCACCCGCGAGGAACGCTCCGGCCGCGTCGAACGCGAGGTCGTCGCAGCCGCCGAGGGCGCCGACCTGCTCATCCTGGCCAGGGACGGCGACCGCACCCATCTGGGGCCCAAGAGCCTCGGCCCTGCCAGCCGCTTCGTCGTGGACCACGCCCCCTGCCCGGTCCTCCTGGTCTGGCCGGAGGCCACCCCGGGCCTGGGCAGCATGCCGCCACCGCCACCGCACCACCACTGAGGCCGGGCGGCACACGCCCACTAGGGACTGGGGGTTGGGGGCTGAGGGATGGGGGGCTGGGGGCTGGGGCCGGAGCGTCAACCGTCGTACTCGTCGGGCAGCCGGATCCCGGGCCCGCCGACCTGCAACCCCAGCGGCACCGCGCGCCCCTTCGGCTCCTCCCACTCCTCCTGCCGGCCGAGCGCGGTGAGATCGAGGTACGGGATGCCGTAGTGGAACTGCTCGATGCCACGGCCGAACGTCGAGTAGGTGTGGAACACCTCGTCGCCGACCCGCAGAAAGGCGCTGATGCCCGGCCAGTCGCCGCGCATCCGCTCCGACCACGGCATGCCGGCCTCGGCGAGCTCGGTCTCGCCGCGGTGGAAGACCTGCACGGGCGCGACCCGCTCGTCGACGGTCGCGTGGAAGTCGTAGTTGAAGTCGCCGCCCGCCGAGGAGTACCAGGGGAAGGCCCACCCCATCCGCGCCGAAAAGGCGGCGATCTTCGCGTACGGCGCCCTGCTGACCGCGACCAGCGTGGTGTTGCGGGCGTGCAACTGCCGCAGCCCGCCGATCCCGTCGGCCGCGGAGGAACAGCTCGGGCAGCCGGTGTCCCGGGGGCGCTCGGTGCCGTCGGCGTCGATGTCGTACGTCCACATGAAGTGGTGCATGACCAGCTGGGGGCGCCCCTCGAACAGGTCGAGCAGGCCCACCGTCCCGTCCGGGCCCTCGAAGGTGTACGCCTTGTCGACCCGGACCATGGGCAGCCTGCGCCGCTCGGCGTTCACCCGGTCACGCGCGTGTGTGAGCTCCTTCTCCCTGGCCAGCAGCTCCTTGCGGGCGGCGAGCCACTCCTCGCGCGACACCACGTCCGGCAGATTCGCCATCGAAGTCATCCTGGTTCTCCCACAACTCTCGTCCCTAACGCCGTCGTGTGCTCAGACGCTTCACCGCCTGCTCGGCCTCGCGTGCTTCCCGCTCCGCGCGGGTCAGTGCGGCGGCGGTCGCCCGGCTTCGCTTCTCGGCCTCCCGTTGTTCGTGGTCGGCTTGCCGGAGTTCTTCCCGGGACTGTTGCAGGTGCTGCTCGGCAGCCGACACCTGCTGCCGGGCCTTGTCGTGCCGGTCACGGCACTGCCGCAACTCGTCGTCGGCGTCGGCCTGTTCGGCGCGTCTGTCATGCAGCCGCTGCGCGGCCTCTTCGGCCGCTTTCCGGGCCTGGTCGAGCCGCTCCTGGCGTTGACGGCGCCGTTCGGCGAGTTCGTCTTTCGTCCGGGTGCGGGCCGAGGGCGGGGGCGCCGCCGTACGGGTCGGTTTGGTGGCCGTACCGGCGGGCCGTTCGGGGCCGGAGGGAAACTCCGACGGTGGGGTGAGCGCGCCCTCCAGGCGGCCGACGGCCCACAGGTCGGCGGCCTCCGGGTCGGCCAGCACGGCGCGCAGGGTGGACTCGACGTCCTGCAGTACGGATGCCGACAGCCGGTGCCCGGCCTCCAGGGCCAGCTGGGCGGCCTGCCGGGACAGCGCGGAGACCGTGCGGCGGCGCTGCTCCGACAGCTCACTGATGCCGGAGGCGTCCAGCGTGCGGTACGCCTCCCGCAGGACCGGCCCCAGTTCCAGGAGCCGGCTGCTCTCGGCCGGCCGGGAACGCAGCAGCAGGTTCGCCGCCCAGGCCGCCAGGGTGGGGCGGCGGGCGGCCCGGATGCGGCGGGCGTCCTCGCCCCGGCCGGCCGTCTTGGCCGCGAGCGCCATCTCCGCACGGCGGGAGACGAATTGGGCCGGAGGGGTGACATAGAGCTCGTCGAGCACCGCCTCCACATCGGGTTCTCGGCCGCCCCGAGTGCTCTTGCGCGCGGACATGGCACCAGCCTCACCCGCAGCCGGTGGCCCCGCATCCCGGACCTCGCGGCGACGCCGCCGCGCCGCCGGCCGAGGGGGTGTCAGCAAGGCCGGCCGGTCCGCCGACCCGACGATCTGACCTGGTTCGCGGCGACGACCATGATGACGACGGCGGCCAGGACGGTCCCGGCGCCGACGTAGAGCGGCGCCGTGTAGCCGAGGCCCGCCGTGATGGCCAGGCCGCCGAGCCAGGCGCCGAGGGCGTTGCCGATGTTGGACGCGGACACATTGGCGCTCGCGGCCAGCGCCGCTCCCTGGGCGAAGTCGGTGACGCGCGTGATCAGCCCCGGCACACCGGCGAACCCGAACACGCCCGTCAGAAACACGAGAACCACCGAGGCGACGGCGCTGGCGGCCAGCAGACCGAACACCACCAGGGTGACGGTGAGGCCCAGCAGGGAGAGGACCAGCGCGCGGTCACGGTCACGGTCGGCCGCTCTCCCACCGATCAGGTTCCCGACGACCAGGCCGACGCCGTACACCATGAGCAGCCAGGCGACATCCCCGGAGGAGAAGCCGCCGACCTCGGTGAACGTGTACGCCAGATAGCTGAACGCCCCGAACATCCCGCCGTAGCCGAGCGCGGTCGCCGCCAGGGTCAGCCAGACCTGCCCGGACCGGAAGGCACGGACCTGGGCCCGCATGCCGCTGGGCGGCACCGGGTCCGACCTGCCCGTCAGGGGAGTCGAGCCCGGCCTCCCCGCCCGGCCGGGGACCAGGACGACGATGCCCGCCAGGGCCAGCACACCGATCGCGGTGACCGCCCAGAAGGCGGCCCGCCAGCCCCAGCGCTCCCCGACCAGGGCGCCGAACGGCACGCCCAGCACGTTCGCGACCGTCAGACCGGCGAACATGACGGCCACCGCGCGGGACTTGCGCTCCGGCTCGACCAGGCCGCGGGCGACCAGGGAGCCGATGCCGAAGAACGAGCCGTGGCACAACGCCGCGACGACCCGCCCCAGCAGCATCACCGGGTAGCTCGACGCGACCGCCGACAACAGGTTGCCGATGACGAACAACGCCATCAGACCGACCAGTACGCCCTTGCGGGGCAGCCGCGCCGTGGCCGCCGTCAGCACGATCGCCCCTACCGCCACACTCAGCGCGTATCCGGAGATCAGCCGGCCCGCGGCTGCCTCGGACACCGCGAAACTCGACGCCACCTGCGGCAGCAGCCCGGCGATCAGGAACTCGGTCAGTCCGATACCGAAACCGCCGAGGGCCAGCGCGAAGAGCCCACCTTCTCCACCTTCCCTCATGGGCCCACCCTCGTCCCCGGTGGCGGACCAGTCGATGGACAAAGATCGACGGCGCTTGGACGAAAGTGAGAGCGGCAGTGAGAGCGGCGGGGACGACCGGGGCGCCGCCTCCCCGTGCGCTCACCCGGTCATGCGCTCACCCGCCGACGCGTTCGCCGGCACCGGCCTGCGCAGCAGATAGGCCGCCGCGGTCGCGACCAGAACGGCCATGCACGCGATGAACACCAGCCCCGCGTTCTCCAGGCCGACCGGACCCGACAGCACCCCGACACCGATCACCGGCACCGAGATGCCCGCGTAGGCCACCACGAACAGCGTCGAGATCACCGCCGCACGCCGGTCCGCCGGCGATGCCCCGGCCACCGCGGCCAGCGCACCGCGAAACGCCAGCCCCTGCCCGCCCCCTCCGACGACGGCACTCAGCACCACCAACGCCATCAGGTCCCACGCCAGCGCCCCCGCCAGCAGCGCCAGCCCGGCGAGGAGCCCGGCGCAGCCCAGCGGCAGCGAGCGCCCCACCCCGACCCGGCCGACCGCCAGTTGCCCGGCGGTCGAGGCGAAGAAGGCCAGCGCGACGACCAGCCCGCTCACGGCGTGGTCGGTCACGTCGAGTGACTCGGCGAGGAATTCAGGGCTGACCGAGGTGAACACCCCGAACAGGGCGAACCCCACGAACGAGGCGATCGCCGCGGGCCCGAACACCGGCCGTACGGGCGCGGGCAGACCGGGCCGCCGCGGCCGTACGGTGCTCAGCGGCACCCGCTCCCGCACCGTCTCCGGAAGCCTCAGCAGGACGGCGGCCGAGGCGGCCACCATGACCAGATGCACGGCGAACGGCAGGTACAGCGGCCAGGGGGCGTACTGCGCGAGCACCCCGGCGAGCAGCGGACCACAGCCCAGCCCGCCCATGTTGGCGGCCGTCGCCACGAACGTGGCCCGTGAGGCGCCACCGGACGGCGCCAGCTCCATCACATACGCGGTGGCGGCCCCGGTGAACAGCCCGGCGGACAGGCCCGACAGCAGCCGCCCCGCATACAGCCACCCCAGCCCGGTGGCGCCGAGGAAGCAGACGGCGCTGGCCGCCGCGAACCCCAGACCGCACAGCAGCACCGCCCGCCGGCCCACGGCGTCCGAGGCGTTGCCCATCAGCAGCAGCACGCCGATGACCGCGAAGGCGTAGACGGCGTACACGACGGTCACCGTCAGCTCGGAGAACCCGAACTTCTCCTGGTAGAGCGGGTAGAGAGGGGTCGGCAGGGTGGTGCCGGCCATGCACACGGCGAACACCGCCCCGCTGAGCAGACACGCCCGCCACCCTCGCCGATCACCGTCCACGCCGCCGACGATAACCCCGCACCCGGCCCCGCCCCGGGCCGCCGCGCCACCGGCACGGTGCTGTCAGAACGTCCGCTTCAGCAGATCGAGCAGCGCCGCCCAGTGCCGTTCGGCCGCGGCCTCGTCGTACACGGCGGTGTCGGCCTGGGTGTAGCCGTGGTGGGCGCCCTCGTAGACCTCGGACCGGTGGCGGACCCCGGCGGCGGTGAGCGCGGCGTCGAGGCGTTCCATCTGCTCGGGAGGCATCGACTGGTCCGCGTCGGCGTGCGCGAAGTACAGCTCCGCGGTGATGTGTTCGGCGACCAGGTGCGGGCTGTCCGGCGCGTCGGTCGCCAGCCGCCCGCCGTGGAAACCGGCCGCGGCGGCCACCCGGTCCGGGTAGGTGCCGGCGGTGCGCAGGGCGAGCGCCGCGCCCATGCAGTAGCCGGTGAGGGCGACCGGACCGTCGGCGACCTCGGGCCGCTCGGCCATCCAGCGCAGATAGGCGCCGGCGTCCCGCATCGCGAGCTCGGGCGTCAGGGACTGCATCACCGGGCCGATCTTCTCCCACAGCTGCGGCCGCGCGGCCGGGTCGATGAACTCGGGCAATTCGAAGACCGGGCTGCGGCCGTGACGGTAGAACACGTTCGGCACGAGCACCGTGTAACCGGCCCCGGCGAGCCGGTCGGCCATCGACCGCAGATGGGGGCGCAGCCCGAAGGCGTCCTGGTAGAGGAGGACGCCCGGCCGGGGAAGTCCGTCGCCCGGATGGGCCAAGTAGGCGTCCGCCACGCCGTCCTCGGTGGGGACGTCCACGTCTGTCGTCTGTACGGAGGTCATGGGGGTGCCTCTCTGCGCGGTCCACGGCGAACGGGTCGCCGACCCCGGCGGAACCGGGCCGCAGGCATGGTTGCACGCACCATCCGAACGGCTCCGCGGCACCCCCTTCGGCTTGGCGGCGGCTTTACTCGAACCGGGACGTGTCGCCCGCTCCCTTCCGTACGATCTCCGCCTCGCCGGACGAGAAGTCGATCACCGTCGTCGGCTCGGTGCCGCAGTCCCCGGAGTCGACGACCGCGTCCAGCACATGGTCGAGCCGGTCCTTGATCTCCCAGCCCTGCGTCATCGGCTCGTCCTCGTCGGGCAGCAGCAGCGTGCTCGACAGCAACGGCTCCCCGAGCTCGGCCAGCAGCGACTGCGTCACCACATGGTCGGGGATGCGCACGCCCACCGTCTTCTTCTTCGGGTGCTGCAGCATGCGCGGCACCTCCCGCGTCGCCGGCAGGATGAAGGTGTAGCTGCCCGGCGTCGACGCCTTGATCGCCCGGAACACGTCTTTGTCGACCCGCACGAACTGGCCCAGCTGCGCGAAGTCCTGACAGACGAGAGTGAAGTGATGCCGGTCGTCCAGGCGGCGAATGGTCCGGATCCGCTCGATGCCGTCACGGCTGCCCAGCCGACAGCCCAGCGCGTAACAGGAGTCCGTCGGATACGCGATGAGCGCACCGGACCGGATGCTCTCGGCGACCTGCGTGATGGTGCGGGCCTGAGGGTTGTCGGGGTGCACGTCGAAGTACTTCGCCATTCGCCGAGCCTATGCCCTGCAGGGCCGGGGGCCGCGCACGCCCGTGCGGTGGCGGGCGTTCCGTGCGCCGCAGGGCGCATCGTGGGCGGTGGCGGGCGTACCCCTCATGACGAGGTGTCAATTGACATCTCGCCCGGCCACCCACCCCACTGCCGCGCCGCCCTGAGCCGTGGGGATGAACGCCACGAGGGTGGGAACCCGGACGCGATGCGCACGGCGGCGTGCCGTCGCGCCGGGGTGGGGCGCCGGGGTGGGGTAACGTCCCCGACCGGTACGTCGTGGATAAATGCAGGACGAGGTGAAAGCCGACATGGCTGGCGGAGAGGACGGGGTTCGTCGGACGGAGGCGGGCGGTGCCCAGGACTCGGTGTGGACGCGGGAACTGCTGGATCATCTGCGGCCGACCGGGCGGGACGTCCGCCGGGTCGTCGCCTGGCTCGCGGAGACCGTGCGGGGCACTGCCGCGCTGCAGGACGACAGCGGTGCGCTCCTCGCCGGCACGCGTCCGCCCATGGACGCTCACCTGGTCGCGGCCGTCGCCTCCGGTCGTATCGCCTCCGCCGCCTGGGAGGGGCAGGGCCGTCATCTGCGGCTGGTCGGGGTGGAGTACCCGGACTCCTCGTCGGCGGGAGTCCTCGCGGTGTCCCGTGAGACGCCGTTCGACCGGCGTGACTCCGACATCGTCATGCACACCGTGCAGGTGATCGAGCTCCTGCTCAGGGCCGGCGAGACGACCGCCGCCGGACGCAGGCTCCAACAGGCGACGTCCGATCTGCGACTGGCCATCCTGCAGTTGCTGATGGTGGAGGACACCGTCTCCGCGCGCCGCGTCGCCGCCGGACTGTGGCCGGGCCTGCTCGACACGGACACCGCCTGCGTCCATGTCGTAGAGGGCACCGTCGAGGACCGCGACCGGCTCGCCGACGAGTGCATCGACGCGACCGGCGAGCGGGCACTGGTGGTGCTCTGCCCGGCGGTGGACGAGCACGTGATCGTCGTGACACCCGGCGAGGCCGAGGCCCGCGAACTGCGCGCGCTCATCGGCCCGCGCCCGCGCACGTTCATCGGCGGCAGCGCCCGGCAGAGCCTCGCCCGCACCGCCACCGCCTACGGGCAGGCCGTCAGCGCCCTCGCCGTCGCGCACTTCCGTCCCGACAAGGCCGCCGTCTACGCCGAACGCACCCACCCCGAGCGCCTCATCGACCCGGTGGCACTGCAGGGCTGGACGGCCCGGCTGCTGCGCCCGCTCGACACGCTGCCGCACCACACCCGCGCCGAACTGCTCGCCACGACCCGGCTGGGCCTGGAGTTCACGGCCGTCAGCGCGGCCAAGGTCCTCGGCGTCAGCCGCAACACCGTCCGCGCCCGCATGGAACGCGTGGAGGCGCTGCTGAAGGCGGACTTCACCGACCTCACCGCCCGCGCCGTGGTCCACCTGGCCCTCAACATCCAGGTCGGCCTGGCCGACACCCCGGCCGGCACCGGCACCCCGCAGACACCGCCCGTCTCGCTGCCCGACCTGCTCTCCGGGCCCGGCATGAGGACCTGGGCACAGGACATCCTCGCCCGGCTCGGCCAGGACACCCGGGACCTGCGCCGCACCGTGCGCGCCTGGATCGCCGAGGGCGGCAACGCCGAGCGCGCCGCGCAGACCCTCGGCGTCCACGCCCAGACCGTCCGCGAGCACGTCCGCAGCGCGGAACCCGTGCTCGAACGGCAGCTCCTCGCCGGCGGCAGCGACCTGTACGAGGTCGTCCTGGCCCATCTCGCCGTGGGTGACCTGGATCAGCCCGCACTGCCCGGGGGCAAGTCGGGCCTTCCGGACTCACTTGTGCACGGGTGAGCCCCCAGGACGGTACAGCGGGCATAAATGCGATACCCATCACGCCGCCCTGGACGTAGGTTCAACCTGCCGCGGGGACACGACCGGAACGGGGGACCGGTCGCGTCCTCGCGCCGACAGCGGCTCACCGGCACTCGGCCCCGCAGCGGCTCTCGGCCCCGCAGCGGCTCTCAGCCCCGCAGCCGCACCGGAATCTCCTGCCAGCCGAACGCGATGAACGACGGCACCTGGCGCAGTTCGTCGACAGCGACGGCCAGCTCCATGTCGGGGAAGCGGTCGAAGACGGCGGGCAGGGCCGTCAGGGCCTCGACGCGGGCCAGGGGGGCGCCGATGCAGCGGTGCACGCCGATCCCGAACGCCAGATGGTCGTCGGCCCCGCGCGTGGCGTCGAAGGTGTCCGCGTCCGGCCCGTAGTGCGCGGGGTCCAGTCCCGCGGCGGCGTACGTCGTGATGATGGCGTCCCCGGCCGGGATGGTCACGTCCCCGACCTTGAGGTCGCCGACGGCGAACCGCAGCGGCAGTGACGCGATCGACGGATGCACCCGCAGCGTCTCGTCGATCACCGCGTCCCAGCCGATCTCCCCGGACCGCACGGCCGCCAGCTGCTCGGGACGGTTCAGCAGGGCGACCACCGCGTTGCCGATGAGGTTGACGGTGGTCTCGAACCCGGCGCCGATCACCAGCAGCAGCGTGTACAGCAACTCCTCGTCGCTGAGCCGGTCACCGTCCTCGTCGCGCACCCGGATCAGCTCGGTCGTCAGATCGTCCCCGGGGTGCTCGCGGCGATGGGCGATCAGCGCGCCCAGCACCGTCCCGATCTGCTGCTGCACGAACGCCGCGTGCTCCGGGCTCGGGTCGGAGGTGTCCATGATGGCCGCGATGAGGGTCCTGGTGGCGTCCCGCAACTCCTCGGGCACACCGAACAGTTCGCAGATCATCCGCATCGGCAGGGGGTGGGCGAACCCGGCCTTCAGATCGACCTCGTCGTCGCCCTTGTCGAGGTCGTCCAGCAACTCCGCGGTGATCGCCTCCACGCGCGCACGCATCTTCTCCGTACGCCGCTGCGTGAAGCTCGGCGCGACCAGCTTGCGCAGCCGTGTGTGGTCGGGGCCGTACGTCGAGAGCATGTTGATCACGCCGACCCAGCCCAGGATCCAGGCCCAGGAGGGGTGTTCGGCGACCTCCGGGAACAGTTTCCAGTGCAGCCGCGGATCCTTGCTGACCTGCGGGTCGAGGATGAGCTCCTTGAGGGTGTCGTAGCGGGTGGGCGCCCAGGCGGGAATGCCGCCGGGCAGCTCCACGGGCACGATCGGGCCCAGGGCGCGCAACCGGGCGCTCTCGGCGGGGATGTCGGCGCCGAACGGGTCGATGGCGAAACGCTCGGTGCGGTCGGTCACGGTCATGACGGGGCTCCTGGCTGGTCGGGGGTACGAGGGCTGAACCGGACGGGCAGGGCGGTCAGTGAGCGGTGGAAGGGGCCGGGCCGCCAGGTCAGGCGGTCGCGGGGCAGCACCGGCTCCAGATCGGGCAGCCACTGGGTGAGCCGCTCGATCGCCTCGGTCGCGATGAGCAGCGTGTGCTGCCGGACCGGGCAGGCGTGCGGGCCCGCCGACCAGGACAGATGCGAGGCGTCCTTGGGATGGCGGCCACCGACGGGCTCCCGCTCGCCCTCCGGGGAGCCGTCCGGGCCGTCCGTGCCGTTCGCGTCGTGCGCGAGCGCCCCGTAGGAGATGACCACCGGCACCGCCGCCCTGATCCACGCGCCGTGGAAGGACACCGGCCGACGGGCGTAGTGGATGCCGTAGTTGGCCAGCGGCGTCTCGTGGTGCAGCACCTCCACCACCGCGTCCATCACGGGCCGCGCCCCGCTGGTCAGCGTCGAGTAGTACCGCGGGTTGCCGAGGATCCGGGACAGCGCGTTCGACACCAGGTTGGCCGTCGGCTCGTGCCCCGCGCCGAGGGTGAGGAACACCTGCCAGGTGACCTCCTCGGGCGTCAGCCCGGCCGGGTGGTCCAGCAGCCAGCTGGGCAGGTCGTCGCCCCGCCGCGCCGACTTGGCGGCGATCAGCTCCAGCACATAGCCGCCGTACTCCGCCTCGCCCTCGGCCGCCTCCGCGCCGCCCTCCATCATCTTGCCCAGCGCCACGTCGAGCCGGTCGCTGTCGCTGTCCGGCAGCCCGAAGAGGCTGTTGAACACCAGCGCCATCAGCGGCCGCGCGAACTCGCCCACCAGATCGGCCTCGCCACGCGGCCCGAACCGGCCCACCAGCACGCGCACCGCCCGGTGCACCCGGGCCCGCAGATCGTGCGGCTCGATCCGGTCGAACATGTCGATCAGCGAACCGCGGTACCGGACATGGGCCGCACCGTCGGCGAACAGCGTGTTGGGCCGCCAGCGCATCATGCCCAGGATCGGCGAGTCGTCGGCGACCGTGGCCTCCCACGGCCGCGGGTCGTGCGAGAACGTGTCCGTGTCGTGCAGCAGATCCAGCGCCGCCCGCCGGCCGGTGACGACATACGCCGGCACGCCGGGTGCCAACTCCGCCCAGCCGACCGGTCCCTGGGCGCGCAGGGCCTCGTAGTAGCGGTACGGATCCAGCGCGAAACCGTCCTCCCACAGGCGCACGGGCGCCGAGCGGGAGAAGGCCTGCCGGTCGGGGGAGTGCGTGGTCACCGGTCCTCCGGAGCGTGACGGTCGATCAGATGCTGGACCAGCGCGAGCAGCGCGTCGACGGACGAGTCCGCGTCCCGCGCGTCGAAGGTCACCATCGGCGTGCCCGCCTCCAGGTCCAGGGCGGCGCGCAGCTGTTCCGCGGTGTGGTGCCGGGGCGCGTCCGGAAACGCGTTGAACGCCACGGCGTACGGCAGCTCCGACTCCTCCACCAGCCCCAGCACGTCGAACGACGCGTCGATCCGGCGGCTGTCGACCAGGACCAGGGCGCCCAGCGCCCCGTACGCGATGTCGTCCCACAGCGCACGGAACCGCTCCTGTCCGGGCGTGCCGAACAGATACAGCACGACCCCGCCCGGCAGGCTGATCCGGCCGAAGTCGACCGCGACGGTGGTCGTCGACTTGTCCCGCACCCCGGCGAGATCGTCCACCTGCGCGGACGCCTCGCTGAGCGGCTCCTCGGTGTGCAGGGGCCGGATCTCGGAGACCGAGTCGATCAGGGTCGTCTTGCCCACGCCGAACGGGCCGGTGACCAGGATCTTCACCAGGTCACGGGCGGTCTCGGGCAGATGGACGTCCACGGACCGGCCCGCGGTGTCACGGGTGTCACGGGTGTCGCTAGGTGTGCTTGAGGGCGCGAAGGCCATCGGCCACTCTCTTCAGCAGGTCGGGGTCGAAGCGTGCGGCGGGCGGGATCGGCGCACGGGCCAGCACCAGGTCCCGGTCGATGAGTTCCGCCGCCAGGACACGCACCGCGGACACCGGCAACCGCAGCAGCGCCGCGGCCTCCACGACCGTCAGCGAGCCTTCGCGCAGGGCGTCCAGCAGGGCGAGTTGGGCTGCGGGCAGTCCGGCGGGGGCGGGCTCGCGGGTGCCGGTGAGCACCGACAGCCGCTCCAGATGGGCCCGGCTCGGGCGGGCCACACCGCCGGTCGACAGATACGCGGGGACCAGGGGGCGGCCACCACGGCGGCCGGTCATGCCGGCGCGCCGCCGTCGGCACCCCGGGGCGCGGCGGCCATCGCCTTCTCGCCCAGCTTGGCCACCTGCGAGTGCACCCGGTGCGCCAGCAGATCCAGGCGCACCTCCGCGTCCCCGTACGCGGCCACGCAGGTGCCGTGGTCCGTCGGCACGATCAGCACATAGCCGTGGTCCGACTCGATCACCACCTGCCGCACCTCGGCCCGGTCCCGGTCGGCGAACGCCGCCGCCGCGGTACGGCACGCGCCCTGCACGGTGCTGGTGATCGCCGCCACCCGCTCGGCCGAGGGCCGGGTGAGCGCGTCCGTGTACCCGGTCACCAGTCCGTCCCGCGTGAGCAGCACGGCGGCCACCACATGCGGCACCTCCAGGATCGGGTCCAGCACCCACGCGGTGTCTCCCGCATCGCGGCCGGTCATCGAGCCGTTCCCCCTTCAACGTCGTTCTGATCGATGTCGTCCGCCGCGGCTTCGGCCCGCTGCGGCACTGTCCGGACGGATTCCGGCACGGCCGCGGATTCCCGTACGGCCTTGGATTCGCGTACGGCCGCGGACTCCGGTACGGCCTTGGATTCCGGTACGGCCGCGGACTCCGGTACGGCCTGGGAGTCCGGTACGGCCGTCGAGGCGTCGTCGGTGCGCTCACCGGCCGCCGACCGGGCCGCGAACGTGCCGGCCTGCAGCGCGCCCAGCGCGGCGGCGGCCTGCTCGGGACGGCGTGCCGCGGGCCGCGGTTCGGGCGTGTCGGCCGACGCGGCGGTCACCCGCGTACGGCGCCGGCGCTGCGGCAGACCACCGGCTTCGCGCGCCGCGTGATGCCCGGACGCGGTGCCGGAGGCGTCGTGATCGTGCTCGGCCCCGTACCCGTGCGAGGTGCCGGACCCCTCACCTCGGGAGCCGACGGACGAATCAGCCGGGCGCCCGACGGACGCCG
>JABFVM010000309.1 GCA_013362785.1 Streptomyces sp.
CACACATGTGCGTCAACAATTGGCGCGAGCCTACTACCGACGCACAAGTAACTCGAAGAGACATCCGGAATCTGAACTTCCGCACCGCTGGCAAGACATGGGGAGTTGTCCGGCCATTGCGGGAGATTGCCTACCGCAAACCCTTGGCGCCCTCGATCAGGGATCCGGCCGGGCGCTCAGGCCAGTTGGCCGGATCTTTATCCTTCCCGGGAATCTTCGGGACGCGTCGATCGTCCTTCTCTGTGGGAAACGGGGGCGGAACGGGTCACACGAGACGCACCCCGCCCCCTGGCGGCGTAAACCAGCGCAAGCCGGGCAGTCGCTGGGGAGTCAAGTCTTCGGACACGGGCAAGCGGCCTGCCGGCGGTGGGGAGTGACACGGTGATGGGCACGGCGGAGCGGCACGAGACGCCTCAGGACGGCGAGACGGCGCAGGGGTCGGCGCGACGCCCCGAAGCGCTGGAACGCGACATTCCCAAGGGTGGACGCGAGGCACCGGGTGGCCGCGCTGTCCGGGCGGGGACGAGTGCGGTGGCGGAGGACGACCGTGACGTTTCGGCCGGCTCCGGCGGCAGGGCATCGCTGAGTGACGTCGACGGCCGGACGGGGCAAGAGGGGGCGCCCTACCGGCCGTTGTGGAGGGAGGAGTCCGCCCGGCGGCGCCGGATGCCGGATCCGGTGCGCACCGCTGCGGTGCGAGCGGTACTGATCATCGCGGTGACGCTGATCCAGGCGATGGTGGCGTTCCTGTGCACTCTGGCGGAGTCCTGGTTGGCGTTCCCGATGGTGATCAGCAGCGTGGTCAGCACGATCGTGGCCACATGGGGAGCCCTCGACGTCTGGGTGACCCGCCAGGTGTGGAATCAGCGCCATGGCGTGGTCTCGACACCCAGCAGCACGGCGCGCGCCCTGCGACGTGAGCGGCGCCGGGCCCGGCGGCAGGCGCGGCAGGCCGATCGGGCGCAGGAGCGAATACATGGCCGGGGTGGCACCGGCCAGTTGTCCCACTCCTGAATCCGGTGTAACCGGACCGTTGGGACAGACGGGTACGTCCACGCGGCGTGTCACCTCTGGCGCAACACGCGCCGCTCACCGCAAGGTTGGTTCGAACTGATCCACCTCAGCGATCACGGCACCCGTACGAGCCGCTCTCCCCCTCCCCTGCCCCGAGGAGTCCGCTCATGTCACCAACGGAGCAAGCAACCCAGTCACACAGTCACGACGACGCCGAACTCGCCGAGTTCGGCTACAAACCCGAACTCAGGCGGACGCTCGGCAACTTCCACACATTTGCGGCCGGGATCAGCTACATCTCGATACTGACCGGCACCTTCCAGCTGTTCTACTTCGGCTACGGCAGCGGCGGACCCGCCTACTGGTGGTCGTGGCCGATGGTCTTCGTCGGCCAGTTCACGGTCGCCCTCTGCTTCGCGGAGCTGGCGGCCCGCTACCCCGTCGCGGGCTCGGTCTACAACTGGTCGAAGAAGATCGGCAATCCGCATCTGGGCTGGCTCGCCGGCTGGATGATGCTGACCGCGTCCATAGTGTCGATCTCGGCCGTGGCGCTCGCCTACCAGTTGACCCTCCCCCAGATCTCGTCGGCCTTCCAGCTCGTGGGCGACGGCACCGGCAAGTACGACGTGGCGACCAACGCGGTCATCCTGGCCGCGGTGCTGATCCTGTTCACCACGCTGGTGAACGCCTTCGGCGTCAAGCTGATGGCGAGGATCAACACGGCGGGCGTGTTCATCGAGCTGATCGCCACCGTCGTACTGATCATCCTGTTCGCGGTTCACATCACGCGGGGCCCGCAGGTGGTCGTGGAGACGAACGGCACCGGAGCGGGTTATGGGACCGGCTATCTGGGCGCGTTCCTCGTGGCGTCGCTGGCGTCCGCGTATGTGATGTACGGCTTCGACACGGCGTCGTCCCTCGGGGAGGAGTGTCTGGACCCGTCCCGCAACGCGCCACGCGCGATCATCCGCGCGATCGTGGCCTCCTTCGTCCTGGGTGGCCTGATCCTGCTGCTCGCGCTGATGAGTGTCTCCAGCCTCGACGGCGAGAAGCTGTCCACGGACGGTCTGCAGTACATCGTGCTCGACGTGCTCGGTCCGACGGCCGGCAAGGCGATGCTGTGGTGTGTGCTGATCGCCGTCACGGTGTGCGCGCTGGCGGTCCACACGGCGGCGATCCGGCTGGCGTTCGCGATGGCCCGGGACAACAACCTGCCGGCGTCCTCGCTGCTGGCCCGGGTCAGTCCGCGCTTCCAGACACCGGTGCTGCCGACCGTGATCATCGGTGTCCTGGCGCTGGCGATCCTGGTGGTCAACATCCGCCAGCCGCAGATCTTCACCGTCGTCACGAGTATCGGCATCATCATGATCTATCTCGCCTACCTCGGGGTGACCGCGCCGATGCTGGTGGCCCGGCTGCGCGGGAAGTGGCAGCCCGCGGGGGACGGCAAGTTCTCCCTGGGCAGGTGGGGGCTGCTGGTCAACATCGTCGCCGTGGTGTGGGGCGCGGGCATGACCATCAACCTGATCTGGCCGCGTGCCGCGGTCTACAACGCGGCGGCCCCGTACCACTGGTATCTGCGCTGGGGCGCGGTGCTGTTCGTCGCGGTCATCGCGGGCGGTGGCTTCGCGTACTACTGGTTCGTCCAGCGGCACAGGACGGGCGTCCTCGCCGAGCACAGCCTCGAAGCCACCGAACCGGAAAAGGGCGCCTGATCAGCTCGTCGTCGGTGCGGGCCGTTTGAACATCCGTGTCGCCGTGATCTCGGTGTGCGCCGCTTCCCCGGCCGGGGTCGGTTGCGGCAGTCCCGGCCGGAGGTGTTCCTCGACGCGGATGTACTTCAGTCCGGCCCTCAGGTCGGCGTCGTTGCGCAGCCGGATGACCAGCGGGAACTCCGCCAGCGCGGTGGTGTCGAACAGGCCGGTGGTGTACAGGAGCTGGACACCGAGCGCGTCGGACACGGCGCGCTGGAGCTCCAGCAGATACGTCGCGTTGGCACGCCCGATCGGGTTGTCCAGGAACAGCGTGCCGGCGTGCCGGTGCTTGTCCCGGCCGCGGTCGTTCGATCGCAGGGCGGCCATCGTGCAGTACAGCGCGATGGCCGCGGTGAGCAGCTGGCCGCCGGAGAACACGTCGCCCATCTGCCCGACGGGCACGCGCTCGGCCCGCAGTACGGCGTCCGGCTTGAGGATCTCGACGGCGACACCCTTGGGCTGCAGCGCCGCCGCGACTCCCCGCAGCAGCAAGGACATCCCATCGCGCCGCAGGTCGGAGTTCTTCTTCACGGCCGCCCTGGTCGCTTCGTCGATGACCTCGCCGAGACGCTCGGTCAAGGTCGCCTGGTCGGGCTCCTCGAAGCGGATACGCAGGAATTCCTGCCCGGACCACTCGCCGAGCCCCTCGGGCAGCCGGGAGAGCCGCTGGGCGGACCGCAGGGTCGCCAGCGCCGACTCGACCAGACCCCGGAGGCGGTCCACGATCGAGTCGCGGTTGCGCTCCAGCTGGGCCAGCTCGTCGGTGAGCACGCGGAGTCGGGGGGCGAAGGCGTCCGCCCACTTCTGGGCGTGCTCCGGCAGCGCGGAGGCGGGCAGTTCGCGGATCTGCTGGCGGGCGGGGGTGCGGACCTGTTCGTAACGCGTGGAGTTGGCGTGCCGGACGAGCACGTCGCTCGCCTCACGGACGGCGGCCTCCGCGGCGGACAGGTCGGCGGCGCAGCCGCGCAGCGACCGGCGGGCCTCGGCGGCGGACTGCCGGGCCTCCTCGGGGCTGCCGGGGTAGGGCTCGGACGCCTCCTGCTCCTCGTCCGGGGTGTGCTCGCGCAGCAGGTCGCGCAGCATCGCGGCGATCTCGTCGAAGCCGCCGGCCGCGTCCTCGGCGGCACGGTGGGCTTCGAGGAGCTCGGCGTGGGCCTCGCGGGCCTGCGTCAACGCCTCGGTGCGGGAGGCGAGTTCGGTGGTCGCGGTGCGCAGCAGGGCCTGCGCGTGCTCGGCGTCGCGCGGCTGGAGTTCCTCGGACAGCTCGGTGTGTGCCGCGCCGTCCTCGGGCGCGTGCCGCTCGGCCTCGCCGCGCAGCCGGCCGAGCTGCTCGCTCGCGCCGGACATACGGGTCTCCAGGAGCTGGACCAGCTCCTCCGCCCGCGCGGCGGCCGCCTGCCGGGACGGTCCGTCGGAACCGTCGGGTGACTCAAGGAGCTGCTCGGCCCGGGTACGGACCTTGTTGCTCAGCCGGTCCAGTTCGGCGCGCGCCGCGCTCTCGTCGCTCTCCGCACGCGCCTGCTCGGCACGCAGATCGGCGCCGACGCCGACCTTCTCGTACACCTGGGAGGCGGCCCGGTACGCCTCGCGCAGCGCGGGCAGGGACGCCTTCGGGGCATCGGCGTCGGTGTCCGGTACGTCGTCGGGGGCGCCCGCGATCTCCGAGCGCTCGGCGCGCAGGGCACGCGCGGTGCGGCGCGCGTCGTCGGCGGCTCGCTGGGCGGCGCGGCGGTCCTCGTCGGCGGCGCGGGCGCGTTCCAGACAGACCTGGGCGCGGGCCTCGGACTCGGTGGCCTCGTCGGCGAGTTCGCGCAGTTTGACCTGCCAGCCCGCCCGTTCGCGCAGTCGGAAGGCCAGCCCGGCCAGGGCGTCGGCGGCGCGCCGCGCCTTCTGGGCGGCCTCCCCTCGCTCGTCGCGGACCTGGGCGGCCTCGGCGGCGGATTCGTCGGCCTCGGCCCGTACGGTCCGTGCCTCGGCCAGCTCGGCCTCGGACTCCTCCATGAACGCGCGCGTGTCCCGGGCCGACTGCGCCAGCTCGACCAGGTGCCCGGCCGGGCAGCCGGTCCGCCATGAGGCGAGCCGTGCCGCCAGCTCCCGGTCCTTGCCGAGCCGCGCGGCGAGGGCGCGGATCTCCTCGTCCCGCTCGGTCGCCCGCGCGCGCAGCGCCTGCCGCTCCTCGTCGGCGGCGTGCTCGTCGTGCATGGCGGGGTTCGGCGGTACGAGGAATACGTCGGGAGAGGGGCCGCCCGGTGCGTCGGCGGCCGGGGTCGGGGCGAGCAGGGCGGCTGCCGTGCCGACCGCGACGGCGGACCTGGGCAGCAGGGCGGCGTCGCCGAGCACCTCGCGGGCACGCGCGTGCGTGTCGGGGTCGGTGATGATCACGCCGTCGACCAGTTCGGGCCGGGCGGCCAGCACGCGCGCGTGGTCGGCGGGATCGACGGCCTGGGCGAGGTAGCGCCAGCCGGGCAGCGCGGGGATGCCCTGCTCGCCGAGGAACTCCACGGTGGCCAGCACGTCCGGGCCGGGCGGCAGCAGCCCGCCGTCACCGAGCGCGCCCAGGATCCGGGAGTCGTCGGCGGCGGCCGTACGCAACTCGAACAGCTGCCGCTCGGCGGCGGAGACGGCGTCGTCGAGGAGGTCGCGCAGTTCGTCGGCGCACCGGTCCAGCTCTTCCGGCGTGAGGGCGCTGGCCGTGAAGGCGTTGTCCGTGCGGCCGCCGGAGTCGTCCTGTGCACCGTCGCGCGCGGCTGTGCCCGCCTTGTCGTCGTCACCCGTGCGAGGGGCGGGCACGCCCCCGTGCCTGACGCCGGACTCGCCGGTCAGGCTGAGCAGTTCCGCGAGGCGCTCCTCCGCCGCCAGCCCCTCGGCGAGCCGGCGCTCTGCGTCGTAGGCACGCTCCGCGGCGGTCGCGGCGTCCGCCGCGCGGGCCGCCGTCAGCTCGGCGCGGGACTCGGTCGAGGCCGCTTCGCGCGCGTGCTCCGAGGCGCGCCGGGAGGCCTCACGGGCGGTGTCCCAGACGGCGACAGCGGTCTTCTCGGCGTCACTCGCGGCGAGGGCGGCACGCGCCGGGTCGGCGTCCGGCGCACTGTCGTCGAGCCAGCCCGCGCGGACGGCCTCGGCGGTCTCCTGCTCGACCTCGGACAGCCGCTGCCGCAGATGCCCGGCCTCACTGCGGGCCCGCTGTGCCTCGGTGGCGGCGGCGGTGGAGTCCCGGTACGCGGACTCGCCGACCTCCTGGAGCGATGCGGACCGCTCCTCCCCCTCGTTGGCGAGGGTCTCGGCGCTCTCGGCGGCCGCGTGCAGGGCCCGTACGAGATCGACGGCGGCCTTGGCCCGGGCGGCCAGTGCGGGAGCCGCGTCCCGCTCGGCCTCCTGGATGGCGGCGGCCACGCGTGCGACGCGGTCGGAGGCGGCGCGGTGCCGCAGGGCGGCCTCGGCGGCCTGCCAGGCGGAGTGCAGGGTACGCGCGTCCGCCAGCTCGCGCTTCTGGGCGGCAGCGGACTTCTCGGCCGCGGCGAGCGCCAACGAGGCGTGCCGGTAGGCGAGTTCGGCGGCGATCAGCGCGCTGCGCTCGCGTGCCCCCTCCGCGTGGGTGACGGCGTACGCGGCGGCCGTGACCCGCTGGGCGAGGTCGGCGGCCCGAACCCGCTCCTGGGCGCCCCGCGCGGACAGCCGCCGGGCCAGGGTCCGGGTCCGCCGCTCGGCGCCGGCGTGGATGTCACGCGCGCGTGAGCGGGCCTCGGCGGCCTCGACGATCCGCCCGAGCAGGTCGACGGACCCGGCGGTGAATTCTCGTTCCGCGATCAGCTCGGCCCGTCGGCCCAGCTTGTTGCCGAAGCCGCTGACCAGGTCGGCGAGGCCGTCGGTGTCCCGGGTGTCCGTGACGGCCCG
>JABFVM010000017.1 GCA_013362785.1 Streptomyces sp.
CGATAGCGCTCACCCCGGACTGCGACAGCTGGCTGGAGGACCGCACCCACCCGTCCCACGGCCCGCCGGCCGAGGACCACGACGAGGCAGGGGCCAACGGTCTGCGCGGTGGAGGCACCCGCGGCGCCCATCGCCGTACGCCCGCCGCGCCCGTCCTGGTCATCGGCTCCCCGTTCCTGTGGTGGATGCGCGTCGGCGAGCTGCGCGCCGTCCTCGCCCCGGTCGTCGCCGGTACGGGACCCTCGGCGCACCCGGACATAGCCCAGGCCCGGCGCTTCGTGCGGGGTCTGGACGCCGCCGTGGCCGTCGCCTCGGCGCGCGGCCGCTGTCTGGGGTCGCGGGCGGTGTGCGCCGGCCTCGGCTGGATCGTGCGGCTTCTGCTGCGCAGCTGCCGGGAGCACGCCACCGAGATGGAGCGGGGCGTGGCCGCCGCGGCCGCCGAGCGTGCACAGGCTGTGGATTACGGACTGCGGATCGTCGCCCAGGAACAGGTCGGGCTGGCGTACGCGGGCTGGGACCGGCTGCTCACCCGGGTCGCGCTGCCGGCCTGGCGGATGGGCCGCTGGCCGTCCCGGCTGGACGCCGGCGTCGTCGCCGCGCTCACCGAACTGTCCCGCCGGGACCGCCTGGCCGAGGGCTTCGCCTCCCGGTTGGGTGAGCGCCCCGCCTGTGACCTGCTCGAAGAGCCCGGCGCGGTCGACGAGGCCACGTCGCTGCTCGCCGCCCGCCTCTTCCACGGCGGCCCGGCCGAGACCGGCCCGGACTGGTCCCCGGTGGACTGGCAGGAGTACCCGGAGGAGGTCGTCGACCGCAAATGGCGCACGGACGCGGCCCGCCTCCACCGCGTCCTCGACGCCCTAGGCGTCCGCCGCACCACCGACGGCACGCGCCCGGAGACAGACGGCCCGACCCTGGCCCGCGTCATGGACCACCTGGCGACCCCACCGCCAGCCACAGCGCCCCGGCCCACCGACGCATCCGCTACCGACGCACCCGTCACCGACGCATCCGCTACCGACGCACCCGCTACCGACGCACCCGTCACCGACGCACCCGTCACCGACGTATCCACCACCTCTCCACCCATCACCCCCACCACCTCCAAGGCCCCCAAGGCCCCCTACGCCTCCATGGCCGAGGACGCCCTCGAAGAGGACCAGGAAACCGAACGAAGCTCCGCCCTCGCCGCAGGCATCACCGCCGAACTGGCCCGGGAGGAAGCCGCGACCCCCGCGGAGCACAAGGCGACGACCCCCGCACCCGGCACCACCCTCCTGGACACCGGCGCGCTCCCCCTCTTCCCGCTCCAACCACCCCGCACCGCCCGCGAGTTGCTCACCGACCACGTGACCGCGATGGTGTGCTGCGCCGCGATGGACACCGCCGGTGCGACCCCCGGCCTGGACTGGCTCGACGGCCCCACCCTCCTCGTCGACGGCGAACGTGCGGCAGACCTGACGCCCAGAGTCCTCAGCCTCATCGAGGAGGGCGACCCCACCCCCCTGCGCACCTGGCTGGTGGAGTCGGGCATACGCCCGGAGAAGCCGGTACGCCTGGTCTGACCTCAGTGCCCGGTCGGAAGCCCGGAACCCGGTCGGAACCCCAGTACCAGGTCGGAACCCCCGGTTCCACTTTCGGCTAATTCGCAACGAATAGTGACAGGATGCGTGCGGAATGTGATGTGCTGGGATCGATAGCGCATATGGCAAGGGCTTACGACATACGACAGACACACAAAAGCCCACGCCATGCGACAGGAACCGCAAGCGCAGACATGGCGCGCCCGCATGGCACTCAGCACCACAGCACACGGCGCTCGACGCGGACGCATCACCACGGGGGCACGAGGGAGGGGTACGGCCATGGGATCCGAGCAGATCCGCCGTTGGGAGTCCGGAGCACTCGCGCACGCCGTGACGGACCCCTTCGGACAGGGCCCCGTCCCCTGGCTGCGGGGCAACGTGACGTACTTCGACGACACCGGCCAGGTCGTCCCCTGGTACGTCGACGGCCAGGCCCACCCCCCGACGGCGGACACCCCCAGGGTCCCCGCCCCCCGAAGCGCCGGCCCGCGCTCCGCCGACGACGTGCACCGCCAGATCAAGGGCTTCACATCCACCGGCGCGGTCTCCCCCGGCGAGGCCGTCGACTTCCACATCACCGTCGACCCGCCCCAGGAATTCGCCGTCGACATCTACCGCATCGGCCACTACGGCGGTGACGGCGCCGCCAAGATCACCACCAGCCCCCGCCTCTCCGGCATCGTGCAGCCCCCGCCGCTCACCGCCGACCGCACGGTCTCCTGCCACCACTGGTGGCTGTCCTGGCGCCTGCAGGTCCCGTCGTACTGGAGCATCGGCGCGTACGTCGCCGTGCTCACCACCGCCGACGGCTACCGTTCCCACATCCCGTTCACCGTCCGCGACAACCACCCCGCGGACCTGCTCCTGCTCCTCCCCGACGTCACCTGGCAGGCCTACAACCTCTACCCCGAGGACGGCCGTATCGGCGCCAGCCTCTACCACGCCTGGGGCGACGACGGCCGTCTCCTCGGCGAGTCCGACGCCGCCACGACCGTCTCCTTCGACCGCCCGTACGCGGGCGCGGGCCTGCCCCTGCACGTCGGCCACGCCTACGACTTCATCCGCTGGGCCGAGCGCTACGGCTACGACCTCGCCTACGCCGACGCCCGCGACCTGCACGCCGGCCATGTCGACCCCACCCGTTACCGCGGCCTGGTCTTCCCCGGCCATGACGAGTACTGGTCGACGAACATGCGCCGCACCGTCGAGCTCGCCCGCGAGAACGGCACGTCCCTGGTCTTCCTCTCCGCCAACTCCATGTACTGGCAGGTGGAGTTGGGCCCCTCCCCGTCCGGCGTCCCCGACCGCCTGCTCACCTGCCGCAAACGCAAGGGCCCCGGCCGCCCCGTGCTCTGGCGGGAGATCGACCGCCCCGAGCAGGAACTGATCGGCATCCAGTACGCGGGCCAGGTCCCCGAGCCGCACCCCCTGATCGTCCGCAACGCCGACCACTGGCTGTGGGAGGCGACGGGCGCCCACGAGGGCGACGAGATCGCGGACCTGGTCGCGGGCGAGGCCGACCGCTACTTCCCGCGCACCCCGCTGCCCGAGCACGAGGAGCGCATCCTGCTCGCCCACTCCCCGTACACGGACAAGGAGGGCGCCCTCCGCCACCAGGAGACGTCCCTCTACCGCGCCCCCTCCGGCGCCCTGGTCTTCGCCTCCGGCACCTTCGCCTGGTCCCCGTCCCTGGACCGCCCGGGCCACGTAGACCCCCGTGTCCAGCGCGCCACCGCGAACCTCCTGGACCGCATCTGCAAGCGTGACTGAGCCCACCCAGCACACCCCGCGTCCAAGGTCAGCGGCCCATACGGGACAATCGACCCGTTGGACAGAACCACGGGGAGGAACCGTGTCCGGATTCGTAGAAAAGCCCGAGCCGATCCAGGTACCGGGCTTGGTGCATCTGCACACCGGCAAGGTGCGCGAGCTGTACCAGAACGACGCCGGCGACCTCGTGATGGTCGCCAGCGATCGCATGTCCGCCTATGACTGGGTGCTCCCGACCGAGATCCCCGACAAGGGCCGCGTCCTCACCCAGCTCTCTCTGTGGTGGTTCGACCAGCTCGCCGACCTGGTCCCCAACCACGTCATCAGCACCGACCTCCCGGCCGGCGCCCCCGCCGACTGGGCGGGCCGCACCGTGGTCTGCAAGTCGCTGAAGATGATCCCGGTGGAGGCGGTGGCCCGCGGCTACCTCACCGGCTCGGGCCTCGCCGAGTACAACGATTCCCGCACCGTCTGCGGCCTTGCCCTCCCCGAGGGCCTGGTCGACGGCTCCGAGCTCCCCGCCCCGATCTTCACCCCGGCCACCAAGGCAGCGGTCGGCGAGCACGACGAGAACGTCTCCTACGAGGAGGTCGCCCGCCAGGTCGGCCCCGACACCGCCGCCCGGCTGCGCCAGGCGACCCTCGCCGTGTACTCCCGCGGCCGGGACATCGCCCGCGACCGCGGCATCATCCTCGCGGACACCAAGTTCGAGTTCGGCTTCGACGGGGAGACGCTGATCATCGCCGACGAGGTCCTCACCCCGGACTCGTCCCGTTTCTGGCCCGCCGACCTGTGGGAGCCGGGCCGCGCGCAGCCGTCGTACGACAAGCAGTTCGTGCGCGACTGGCTGACCTCGCCGGCCTCCGGCTGGGACCGCAAGAGCGAGCAGCCCCCGCCGCCGCTGCCGCAGGAGGTCGTGGACGCGACCCGCGCGAAGTACGTCGAGGCGTACGAGCGCCTGACGGGCACGAGCTGGAGCTGACGCCCATGACAAAGGCCCCGGTCGATGACCGGGGCCTTGATCTGGAGCGAACGACGAGGTTCGAACTCGCGACCTCAACCTTGGCAAGGTTGCGCTCTACCAACTGAGCTACGTTCGCATGCGCCGTGGCGCGAGAACCACTATACCCAACCCCGCTCCCGCGCGAGCCGCACCGCCGCGTGCCGGTTCTCCGCGCCGAGCTTCGACACGGCGGACGACAGATAGTTCCGCACGGTCCCCTGGGACAGCGCCGCCCGCTCCGCGATCTCCGCGACGGGCGCCCCGTCGGCGGCGAGTTCCAGCACCTCGGCCTCCCGCGCGGTCAGCGGCGAGTCCCCGGCGGCGATCGCGTCCGCGGCCAACTCCGGGTCGACGTAACGGTTTCCCGCGTACACGGTACGGATGATCTCCGCGAGCCGCTGAGCGCTGACGGTCTTCGGGACGAACCCCCGCACACCCGCCTCAAGGGCCCGCTTCAGATGCCCGGGCCGCCCATGACTGGTCACGATCAACACCTTGCAGCCGGGCAGTTCGGCACGCAGAGATGTGGCGACCTTCACACCATCGGCCCCCGGCATCTGAAGGTCGAGGACGGCCACATCCGGCTCGTGCGCCCGGGCCATCGCCAGCGCCTCCGGCCCGCTCGCCGCCTCGGCGACGATCACGAGGTCGTCCTCCAGCGAGAGCAGCGTGGCGAGCGCACCCCGGATCAGATGCTCGTCGTCGGCGAGCAGCAGCCGCACCGGCCCGCTCATACGACGGCCTCGCTCACGCCCGCCCCCGCCAACGGCACCTCGGCCACCAGCCGGAACACCCCCGCATCCCGACGGCCGGCCTCCAGGGTGCCGTCCACCGCGGCCAGCCGCTCCCGCAGCCCGGCGAGACCGGAGCCTCCACCCCCGTGGGAGGCTCCACCCGCGTCGTCGGAGGCTCCGGCGGCCCCGTCGTTCTCCACCGTCAACACCACGCGCCCTTCCCTCACCCGCACCGCCACCGCGCACTGCTCGGCATCCCCGTGCCGCAGCACATTGGTGGTCGCCTCCCGCACCACCCAGGCCAGCGCCGACTGCACCTCGACCGGCAGCCCGGCCGCCTCCCCGGTCACCTCGCACGTGATCCCGGCCGCCGTCAACACCCCCTGAGCACCGGCGAGTTCGACCGCCAGATCGGCTTCCCGGTACCCCCGTACGACATCGCGCACCTCCCGCTGCGACTCCTGCGCGATCCGCTGCACCTCGATCATCTGCTCCACGGCCTCGGGCCGCCCCCGCCGCGCGAGCTGCACGGCGAGCTCGCTCTTGAGGGCGATGACCGCCAGATTCCGCCCCATCACGTCATGCAGATCCCGCCCGAACCGCAGCCGCTCCTCGGCGACGGCGAGCCGGGCACGGGTCTCGCGGGCCGCGTCGAGTTCGTAGACGGCTTTGAGCAGCCAGACGGAGAAGAGGGCGGTGAAGGCCAGGAAAGCGCAGCCGAGCAGCACGACCAGTGCGATGACCAGTGCCTCGGGGACGGACCCGCTCATGGTGAGCACGGCCAGCCCCGCACCCGCCGGGAAGCCCGCGACGAGGGCGTAGGCACGTCTGCGCCCGTGCACGCCGAGCGTCATGATGCCCACCCCGAAGACGATGACGACGGTGAATACGCTGCCCGCCGCCGAGTCGACGTCGTCGCCCTTCGGGCCGTACTCGGTGAGGGCGAACGCGATGAGGGCGACCACCGCGGTGGCCGAGCCGAGCGTCCACAGCAGCCGTACCGGCTGTTCGCGTCGGCCGCGGACCCAGTCCACCGACCGCGACACGGTCAGGGCGCAGAGCACCGCGTGCGCGCACACCAGGAGTATCAGCAGGGCACCGAGCCCACCCCCGATCGCGCCGGTGACCGGCAGCGCGGCCGTGGCGATCTCGACCACCACGATGAAGTGGAACGACGCCCGGGTGTACGTCTCCACCTTCGCCGGCGTGCTCTTCCCCCGCCACCATGTGTCCGGCCCGCGCATCCTGCCGCTCCCCCCAGGTCAACGCCGCGGTTCCCAGCGGAACCGCCGCTGTACAGCAAACACGCCGAGGGCAGTCCAGGCCAGCCCGGTCATCAGCGGCCCCATCGCCTCGTACGCCGACAGCTCGCCGGTCCAGGCGCCCCGCAGCAGGGTGATCGCCGGGGTCAGCGGCAGCAGTTCGCACGCCGACGCCATCCGGTCCGGCAGCACCTCCAGGGGGATGAACATCCCGGAGAAGATCATCGAGAGGAAGACCACGGGCAGGGTCGTGACCTGCGTACTCTCGACGCTGCGGGTGAAGGAGGAGGTCACCGCGGCGAGCGACACGCACACGACGATTCCCAACAGCAGGCCCAGCACGGCGAGATGGGGAGCGGGGGGCGCGCCCACGTCGAGCAGGACGACGCAGCCGATCGTCAGCACCGCGGACTGCGCGAGCCCCGTGGCCACGGCCGGCAGCGCGGCCCCGGCGAGGATCTCGCGGTCCCGCAGCTCGCCGGTGCGCAGCCGCTTGAGGACGAGTTCCTCGCGCCGGGCGGTGTAGACGCTGACGAGCGTCGCGTACACCGCGTAGAGCAGCGAGAAGCCGATGGAGGCGGGCAGGATGACCGTGCCGACGGTGAGACCCGCCTCCGCCAGGTCCATCTGCTTCACCGCCTCCCGCGCGCTGAAGGGCAGGATCAGCGGCACGAACAGCGCCGCGAACAGCGTGCCCCTGCTGCGCCCGAGCAGGGTCAGCTCGGCCCGTGCCAACGCCGCCATGCGCCCCGCCGGGGTGGTCGTCGCCGTACTCATGCCGCGTACTCCTTCGCCCCGGCGGCCTCCGCCGCCTCCCGCGCGATCCCCAGGAACGCCTCCTCCAGCGACGCCGACCGCACATCCAGCCGCCGCAGCTCCACCTCGGCCGCGTCGGCCCACACCAGCAGCCGCGTCGCGGTCCGCTGCAACGCGTGGGTCCGCAGCCGAACGACCCGCCCCTCGACCTCGTGCCCGCACACGCCGATCTCGTCGAGCGGCGGCAGATCGCCCACGAAGTAGCCGTGCGGCAGCTCGAAGGAGATCCGCGACGGCTGGGACGCGGTCACCTCGGCCGGTGTCCCGGTGGCCGCGATCCGCCCCTCGTGCAGGATCGCGAGCCGGTCGGCGAGGTTCTCGGCCTCCTCCAGATAGTGCGTGGTCAGCAGCACGGTCGTACCGGTGTCCCGCAGCCCCCGCACCAACTCCCAGGTGTCCCGGCGCCCTTCGGCGTCGAGCCCGGTCGTCGGCTCGTCCAGGAACAGCACCTCGGGATCCCCGAGCAGTGCGAGCGCCAGGTCCAGGCGCCGCCGCTCACCGCCGGACAGCTGCTTCACCCGGACGCCGGTCTTCCCGGCCAGCCCGACCAGCTCCAGCACCTCCGCCTCGGGCCGGGCCCCGCTGACACTCCCCGCCCACATCCGCGCGGTCTCGGCGACGGTCAGCTCGGACGGAAACCCGCCCTCCTGCAGCATCACCCCGGTCCGCGGCCGTACGGCGGCCCGCTCGGCGTAGGGATCGTGCCCCAGTACCCGCACCCGCCCCTCGGCGGGCCGGGCGAGCCCTTCGAGCAGCTCGACGGTGGACGTCTTGCCCGCGCCGTTGGTGCCGAGCAGCGCGAAGACCTCGCCGCGGTCCACGGAGAACGAGATTCCGCGCACCGCCTCGAACCCGCCCCCGTACACACGCCGCAGGTCAGTGACCTCAATCACGTGTTCGTGTCCGTTGGTGTTCATGGCACCAGCGTCCCGGCGATCCGGGACCGACAGCAGTGCGCGCTGTCACCACTCGGCATGACAAATGTCAGTCGGGCACTTGTCGGTCGGGCACTTGTCGGTCGGGCACGCGCCGGACAACGAAAAGACCCCGGTCCAGTGGACCAGGGTCTTTTTCCCGAGCGGACGACGAGGCTCGAACTCGCGACCTCAACCTTGGCAAGGTTGCGCTCTACCAACTGAGCTACGTCCGCATTGCCCCCGACCAGCTCTCACTGATCGGTGCGAGCACCAGCCTACCTGATCCACATCTGTGGTCCGTACGGCGGTGCAGAGCGGGTGACAGGAATTGCACACTGCGCCTTCCCCCTGGAAGGGGGATGTTCTACTACTGAACTACACCCGCAAGCCTCCGCGAGCTGGGCTTTTCTGCCCCGCCCGGCGGCGTGCTCCAGACATTAGCTGATCAGCAGGGGGGTAGCGCAAGTCGGTTGTCGCACCGGCTCACGCCCGGCCCAAGTCTGCCGCCCCCAGGGCCCGCTGACGGACCCTGAGGACGCGCCCTCGGTTCACCTCACTGCGCCGAGGCGAACGCCTCGTAGACCTTCTTGGGGATCCGGCCGCGGGCCGGCACCTCCATCTTGTTGGCCTGCGCCCAGGCGCGGACGGCCGCCGGGTCGGGGGCGACCTCCGTCTGCTTGTACGCCTTGCCTGACTTCGACCGCTTGCGGCCGGCGTCCACGTAGGGCGCGAGCGCCTTACGCAGTTTCTTGGCATTGGCTTCATTCAGGTCGATCTCGTACGACTTGCCGTCGAGTCCGAAGGCGATCGTTTCCGCCGCTTCTGAGCCGTCGATGTCGTCAAAGAGAGTGACCACGACCTTCTGCGCCACGAATATCGGTCCCTTCGTACGGCACGTTGACAATTCATTTGTACCGTGCCCGACAATGCATTGTGAAGCTCGACTAAATCCTCCCGCGTGTCCGAGCGCAATAGGTATCGGGTGTCGATCTGGGATCTTTTCCGGAACTTTTCGCCGACAGGACACCCACCCTCTGCCACGTGACAGCCGTCACGTAGCTTCCTACAAGTCGACGCGCGTAGAAATTTTGTGCAGGTAGTCTGAAACCACTGCAGGAACCTGCTCAGCACCACACCACCGGGAGTGCACGTGGCACGCGTCGTAGTCGACGTCATGCTCAAGCCGGAGATCCTCGACCCCCAGGGCCAGGCGGTGCAGCGCGCACTGCCGCGACTGGGTTTCGAAGGCATCTCGGACGTCCGTCAGGGAAAGCGTTTCGAACTGGAAGTTGACGGGCCGGTCGACGAGGCCGCGCTCGCCCGCATCCACGATCTTGCGGAATCCTTCCTCGCCAACACCGTGATCGAGGACTTCACCGTCAAGGTTGAGGAAGTCGCGGAGGCCGCGAAGTGACCGCTCGTATTGGCGTCGTCACTTTCCCGGGGAGTCTCGACGACCGGGACACCCAGCGCGCGATCCGCCTCGCGGGTGCCGAACCGGTTGCCCTCTGGCACAAGGACAAGGACCTCAAGCAGGTCGACGCCGTGGTGCTGCCCGGCGGTTTCTCCTACGGCGACTATCTGCGGGCCGGTGCCATCTCCCGGTTCTCGCCGGTGATGGAGACCGTCATCGAGCAGGCGAAGGCCGGCCTTCCGGTCCTCGGTATCTGCAACGGCTTCCAGGTCCTCACCGAGGCCCACCTCCTCCCGGGCGGGATGCTCGGCAACGACCACCTGCACTTCATCTGCCGCGACCAGAAGCTGCGGGTGGAGAACGCGGAGACCGCCTGGACCAGCGACTACGAGAGCGGCCAGGAGATCTACATCCCGCTCAAGAACATGGACGGCCGCTACGTCGCCGACCAGTACACGCTGGACAAGCTTGAGGGCGAGGGGCGGGTCGCGTTCCGCTATGTCGACTTCAACCCGAACGGCTCGCTCAACGACATCGCCGGCATCACCAACGAGGCCGGCAATGTCGTAGGCCTGATGCCGCACCCGGAGCACGCCGTGGAGCCGCTCGTCGGCACCGGCCGTACCGACGGCCTCCCCTTCTTCACCTCGATCCTCAAGAAGCTGGTCAACGCATGAGCCGGACGCCTCTGGACACGGTCGAGCACGCGGCCGCGACCCCCGACGTCGAGCTGCCCTGGGCCGAACTCGGTCTGAAGAAGGACGAGTACGAGCGGGTCGTGGAGATCCTCGGCCGCCGGCCCACCGGTGCCGAGCTGGCCATGTACTCCGTCATGTGGTCCGAGCACTGCTCGTACAAGAGCAGCAAGGTGCACCTGCGCCAGTTCGGCGAGAAGGCGCCCGAGTCGGACGCCCTGCTCGTCGGCATCGGTGAGAACGCCGGTGTGGTGGACGTCGGCCAGGGTTACGCCGTGACCTTCAAGGTCGAGTCGCACAACCACCCGTCGTACGTCGAGCCCTACCAGGGCGCGGCGACCGGCGTCGGCGGCATCGTGCGCGACATCATCGCGATGGGCGCGCGGCCGGTGGCGGTCGTGGACCCGCTGCGGTTCGGTGCGGCCGATCACCCCGACACCAAGCGGGTGCTGCCGGGTGTCGTCGCCGGTATCGGCGGCTACGGCAACTGCCTGGGCCTTCCCAACATCGGCGGCGAGGTCGTCTTCGACTCCTGCTACCAGGGGAACCCGCTGGTCAACGCCGGTGCCATCGGTGTGATGCGGCACGAGGACATCCACCTCGCGAAGGCGTCCGGCGCGGGCAACAAGGTCATCCTGTACGGGGCCCGTACGGGTGGTGACGGTATCGGCGGCGCGTCGATCCTCGCCTCCGAGACCTTCGACGACGCCAAGCCGTCCAAGCGTCCCGCCGTCCAGGTCGGCGACCCCTTCCAGGAGAAGCTGCTCATCGAGTGCACCCTGGAGGCGTTCGCCGAGAAGCTCGTCGTCGGCATCCAGGACCTCGGCGCGGCCGGTCTGTCCTGCGCCACCTCCGAGCTCGCCTCCAACGGCTCCGGCGGTATGCGCGTGACCCTGGACGACGTACCGCTGCGCGACTCGACGCTCTCGCCCGAGGAAATCCTCATGAGCGAGTCGCAGGAACGCATGTGCGCGGTCGTGGAGCCGGCGAAGGTCGACCGGTTCCTGGAGATCTGCGAGAAGTGGGACGTCATCGCCACCGTGATCGGTGAGGTCACCGACGGCGACCGGCTGGAGATCTTCTGGCACGGCGGCAAGATCGTCGACGTCGACCCGCGCACCGTGGCGCACGAGGGCCCGGTCTACGAGCGGCCGTACGCCCGCCCCTCCTGGCAGGACGAGCTGCAGGCCGACACCCCGGACAAGCTGGCCCGGCCGGCGTCCTCGGACGAGCTGAAGGACCAGGTCCTGAAGCTGGTCGGCTCCCCGAACCAGGCCAGCAAGAAGTGGATCACCTCGCAGTACGACCACTTCGTGCAGGGCAACACCGTCCTCGCCCAGCCCGAGGACTCCGGCATGATCCGCATCGACGAGGAGACCGGCCTCGGCGTCGCCATCGCGACGGACGGCAACGGCCGGTACGCCAAGCTGGACCCGCACGCGGGCGCCCAGCTGGCCCTTGCCGAGGCGTACCGCAATGTCGCCACGACCGGCGCCAAGCCGCTCGCCGTCTCCGACTGCCTGAACTTCGGCTCCCCGGAGGACCCGGCCGTCATGTGGCAGTTCGCGGAGGCCGTGCGCGGACTCGCGGACGCCTGCCAGCAGCTGGGCACGCCGGTGACCGGCGGCAATGTCTCCCTCTACAACCAGACCGGCGAGGTGGCCATCCACCCGACCCCGGTCGTCGCGGTCCTCGGCGTCATCGACGACGTGGCCCGGCGCACGCCCGTCGCCTTCCAGGAGGAGGGGCAGCTGCTGTACCTCCTCGGCGACACGCGTGAGGAGTTCGGCGGTTCGGCCTGGTCGCAGGTCGTGCACGACCACCTCGGTGGTCTGCCGCCCAAGGTCGACCTGGAGCGTGAGCGGCTGCTCGCCGAGATCCTGATCTCCGCCTCCCGCGACGGCATGATCGACTCCGCGCACGACCTGTCCGACGGCGGTCTGATCCAGGCGGTCGTGGAGTCGGCGCTGCTCGGCGGCAAGGGCGCGCGTCTGGTCGTACCGGACGGGCTCGACGCCTTCACCCTCCTCTTCTCCGAGTCGGCGGGCCGCGCGGTCGTCGCCGTGCCGCGCTCCGAGGAGGTCCGCTTCAACGACATGTGCGGTGCGCGGGGCCTGCCGGTCACGCGTATCGGTGTCGTCGACGGCGACTCGGTGGAGCTCCAGGGCGAGTTCGCGCTCACCCTGGAGGAGCTGCGCACGGTGCACGAGGAGACCATTCCGGCGCTGCTCAAGTAGCCAGCGAGCGCACTACGGCTGCGAAGCCCCCGTCCGGTCCGCCGGGCGGGGGCTTTGTCGTGCGCCCACTCATGCCCCCTATCCACTGCTTCGGGTGCAGCCCACTGTCCACTGCTTCGGTTGCACGTAATTACGTAGTTCCGTAATATCGAGGCGTGGAGCTCGAACAACGCGTCGCCGACCTGGAGCGACGGCTGACCGCGCTGGAGGACGCCCAGCGCACCGCACCCCGGCTCGGCGAGGGCGACTTCTGGGCCCTGGAGGGGTTCAAGGACCAGCTGGCCGAGCTGGGGGCGGCCGACGGAGGAGTGCTGTTCACCGGTGCCGTACGGCTGCCGACCGGGGAGCACTACGACTGGCAGCACGGCTCGCTGACCGAGGGCCTGCTGGACGTCGACTGGACCGAGTCCGCGGAGTCGTTCGCGGCGCTCGGGCACCCGGTCCGGCTGCGGCTGCTGCGCGAGATCGTCGGCGGCCGGCGCACCGCGGCCGAGCTCGCCGAGCTGGACGAGGTCGGCACGACCGGCCAGATCTACCACCACCTGCGCCAACTGACCGGCACGGGCTGGCTGCACACGACCGGCCGGGGGCGTTACGAGGTGCCGCCGGGGCGGGTCGTGCCGCTGCTGGTGGTGCTGTCGGCGGCGCGTCCGTGACAGCGACCGAACTGAGCGATCGAACTGGGGGAACCATGACCGCACGCAAACTGGCCGCCATCGCCTTCCGAGGGCTGCAACTGGCCTTCCTCGGCCTGATCATCGTCCACCTGGCACTGGACCTCGGGTATCCGTGGTGGTGGAACTTCCTGCCGCTCGTCCTGGCCTACGCGATCCTCATCGCGGCCCGCATCCTGGGCGGCGCCCCGGACAGCCCGCGCGCGGCCACCCGGGAACCCGTCGAGGTCGCTCCGCCCGTCACCGGCCGCTGGACCGCGCTGAACAGTCCGGCCGACCGCACGCCGAGCCACGGCACGCACGCGTACGGCCAGACATACGCCATCGACATCGTCGCCGAGCCCGAGCCGGGCGCCCGCCCGTCCTTCCGCTGGCTGTGGCCGCTCGCCCGCCGCAACAGCGACTTCCCCGCCTTCGGCGCCCCGCTCCTCGCGGTCGCCGACGCCACCGTCGTACGGGCCACCGACGGTCAGCGCGACCACCTGAGCCGCACGTCCTTGCCGGGGATCCTGTACCTCATGCTCCTGGAGGGTTCCGTGCGCGGCATGCTCGGCGTCAAGCGAGTCGTCGGCAACCACGTCATCCTCGACCTCGGCGACGGCACCCACGCGCTCTACGCCCATGTGCGGCGCGGCTCGCTCGCCGTCCGTGAGGGCGACCGGGTGCGCGCGGGGCAGCTCCTCGCCCAGTGCGGGAACTCGGGGAACTCCTCCGAGCCGCACGTTCACTTCCAGCTGATGGACGGTGCCGACCCGGACACCGCCCGCGGTATCCCCTTCACCTGGAGCGGAATCGGCGTTCCCCGCAACAACGAGGCGTTCGAGGCACCGACGACGGCATCACAGCCCGCATAGGCTGCCGTTCATGTCCCCGGCCAAGAAGCGCACCCGCGCCTACGACCCCGCCAAGATCCGCACCGCGATCCTCGCCCAGTTCGGGAACGTACGACAGGCCGTGCGGACCCTGCCCCCCGAGCAACTCGCGCTGCCCACCCGGCTGCCGGGTTGGACCGTACGGGATCTGGCCGCACACGTGACCATGGCCGTGGAGACCGTCAGCCGCAACCTCGACCGCGACGAGCCGGCCAAGCCCGAACTGACCCTTCTGGACTGGCCGTTCGCCACCGCGGCCCGCGCCGGCGACATCGCCGAGGACACCCGCGACCTCGCCGCGGCCGACCCCGACCTCGACGCCCTGTACGCCCGCACCGAGGACCGCCTCACGCGGAAGCTGGCGGACGCCCCCGGCGACCGTCTCCTCGCCGCTCGCACCGGTGCCATGACCCTGGCCGACTACCTGGTCACCCGTACCGTCGAGCTCGTCGTCCACACCGACGACCTCAACGCCGCCGTCCCCGGCCTCGACATCCCCTACGACCGTCAGGCCCTCGCCGCCTGCACCCGCCTCCTCGCCGACGCGCTCGCCGCGAAGGCGCCCGGCGGTTCGACCGAGGTGAGGGTCCCGCCGTATGCCGTGGTGCAGTGCGTCGAGGGGCCGAGGCACACCCGGGGGACCCCGCCGAACGTCGTGGAGACCGACCCGCTCACCTGGATCCGGCTCGCGACCGGGCGGACGGCCTGGCGGGACGCGGTCGCGGAGGCCAAGGTGAGCGCGAGCGGGGAGCGGGCCGACCTGAGCGGGTTGCTGCCGCTCATGGGGTGAACCGCTGGTGACCCGCCGGTGATGGGCTGACGTGCCGCAGGTGGGCTGACGTGCGGCAAGCGGGCTCGGCGGGCGGGACAAGCGGAACCAGTCCTGTGCCCTCCCCGTCCCATGGGCATGGACACACTCGGCATGGACACAAAGCGGCTGGCCGCCCTCGCCGCGCTGACTCTTCTCCCGTTCGCGGTGGCCTGTGGCAACGAGGACGGCGGCAGTGCCTCGGTCGGTGCCGGGGCGGCGGCCTCCGTCACCGACGCCTACTGGACCGTGGACGGCGTCACCGTCGACGGGAAGAAGAGCGACGCCCCGGGCAACGCCTACCTGCGGATCGCCGACGGCGGCAAGGTCAAGGGCAACCTCGGCTGCAACAACTTCGGCGCCGACGCCGCCTTCGCCGACAGCCATGTCACGTTCGACAGGATGCAGGCGACCGAGATGGCCTGCGAGGGCGTCGCCCCGAACTTCGAGCAGACCCTGGCCCGCACGCTCTCCGACGGCGACCTGACCGCCAAGGTCGAGAACGAGAAGCTCACCCTCACCACCGAGGGCGGCGACAGCATCGCCCTCAGCAAGCAGGAGGCCGCCCCGCTCAAGGGCACGAAGTGGAACATCGTCAGCCCCGACACCGGCGGCAAGGCCCACCTCACCTTCGACCAGAAGACGGGTCAGGTCAGCGGCAGCCTCGGCTGCAACAAGGTGCGGGCGACGGCGACGTTCAGCGACGGCCGTATCACGCTCGGCACGGCGTCCACCACACGAATGATGTGCGACACCTCACTCATGCATACGGAGAAGACCCTCCTGGGTCTCTTCGACAGCACCGTGAAGTACGAGATCGATCACCGGAATATCACGCTGACCAGCGAAAACGGCGAACGCGTGAACGCGACCGCCGCTGAGTGATCCTTTACGGGCGCGTATCCCCAATTCGGACCAGTGGTCGATCTCGCCTACACTCGGTGCCGTGCCACGTGGTGACGGTCGACTCAATCACGATCTGCTCCCCGGCGAGAAAGGCCCCCAGGACGCGTGTGGCGTCTTCGGTGTCTGGGCTCCGGGCGAAGAGGTCGCAAAGCTCACGTACTTCGGGCTCTACGCCCTCCAGCATCGGGGCCAGGAATCCGCGGGAATCGCGGTCAGCAACGGCTCCCAGATCCTCGTCTTCAAGGACATGGGCCTCGTCTCCCAGGTCTTCGACGAGACCTCGCTCGGTTCGCTCCAGGGTCACATCGCGGTCGGTCACGCCCGCTACTCGACCACCGGCGCCTCCGTGTGGGAGAACGCCCAGCCGACGTTCCGTGCCACCGCGCACGGCTCCATCGCGCTCGGCCACAACGGCAACCTGGTCAACACCGCCCAGCTCGCGGAGATGGTCGCCGACCTGCCCAAGCAGGAAGGCGGCCGCACGCCCCGCGTCGCGGCCACCAACGACACCGACCTGCTGACCGCGCTGCTCGCGGCCCAGGTCGACGAGGACGGCAAGCCGCTGACCATCGAGGAGGCCGCCCACACGGTCCTTCCGCAGGTCAAGGGCGCCTTCAGCCTCGTCTTCATGGACGAGCACACCCTCTACGCCGCCCGTGACCCGCAGGGCATCCGCCCGCTGGTCCTCGGCCGCCTGGAGCGCGGCTGGGTCGTGGCCTCCGAGTCCGCCGCCCTCGACATCTGCGGCGCCAGCTTCGTCCGCGAGGTCGAGCCGGGCGAGTTCGTCGCCATCGACGAGAACGGCCTGCGCACCTCCCGATTCGCGGAAGCGAAGCCCAAGGGCTGTGTCTTCGAGTACGTGTACCTGGCCCGCCCCGACACCGACATCGCCGGCCGGAACGTCTACCTCTCCCGGGTGGAGATGGGCCGCAAGCTCGCGAAGGAAGCCCCGGTCGAGGCCGACCTGGTCATAGCGACCCCGGAATCCGGCACCCCGGCCGCCATCGGCTACGCGGAGGCGAGCGGCATCCCGTTCGGCGCGGGCCTGGTGAAGAACGCGTACGTCGGACGTACGTTCATCCAGCCCTCGCAGACCATCCGCCAGCTCGGCATCCGCCTGAAGCTGAACCCGCTGAAGGAAGTCATCAAGGGCAAGCGTCTGGTCGTCGTCGACGACTCGATCGTCCGCGGCAACACCCAGCGCGCCCTGGTCCGCATGCTCCGCGAGGCCGGCGCGGCCGAGGTCCACATCCGGATCTCCTCGCCGCCCGTGAAGTGGCCCTGCTTCTTCGGCATCGACTTCGCCACCCGCGCCGAGCTCATCGCCAACGGCATGTCGATCGAGGAGATCGGCACCTCGCTCGGCGCCGACTCGCTGTCCTACATCTCCATCGACGGCATGATCGAGGCGACCACCATCGCCAAGCCGAACCTCTGCCGCGCCTGCTTCGACGGCGAGTACCCGATGGATCTCCCGGACCCCGAGCTGCTCGGCAAGCAGCTCCTGGAGACCGAGCTGGCGGCCGGTCCGGCAGCCACGGCCGCGGCCGACGCGATCCGTCGCCCGTAAGCCCAGTAACCAACCCGAAAGATCCCAGGCAATGTCTGAGACCAGTCCTGCCGGTGCTTCCTACGCGGCTGCCGGAGTCGACATCGAGGCGGGCGACCGCGCGGTCGAGCTCATGAAGGAGTGGGTCAAGAAGACCCAGCGCCCCGAGGTCCTCGGCGGCCTCGGCGGTTTCGCCGGCCTCTTCGACGCCTCCGCACTCAAGCGCTACGAGCGGCCCCTCCTCGCCTCCGCCACCGACGGCGTCGGCACCAAGGTCGACGTCGCGCGCCAGATGGGCGTCTACGACACCATCGGCCACGACCTGGTCGCGATGGTCATGGACGACATCGTGGTGTGCGGCGCCGAGCCGCTGTTCATGACCGACTACATCTGCGTCGGCAAGGTCCACCCCGAGCGGGTCGCCGCCATCGTCAAGGGCATCGCCGAGGGCTGTGTCCTCGCCGGCTGCGCCCTGGTGGGCGGCGAGACGGCCGAGCACCCCGGTCTGCTGGGCGAGGACGACTTCGACGTCGCCGGTGCCGGTACGGGCGTCGTGGAGGCCGACCGGCTGCTCGGCCCGGATCGCATCCGTACGGGTGACGCGGTGATCGCCATGGCGGCGTCCGGCCTTCACTCGAACGGGTACTCGCTGGTCCGCCACGTCCTGCTCAACCAGGCCGGTCTCGCCCTGGACGCGCGGATCGAGGAGTTCGGCCGCACCCTCGGCGAGGAGCTGCTGGAGCCCACCAAGATCTACTCGCTGGACTGCCTGGCGCTCACCCGCACCACCGACGTGCACGCGTACAGCCATGTCACGGGCGGCGGTCTGGCCGCCAACCTGGCCCGGGTGATCCCGGACGGTCTGCACGCGATCGTCGACCGCTCCACCTGGACCCCGGCCCCGATCTTCGACCTCGTCGGCAGGACGGGTCAGGTCGAGCGCCTGGAGCTGGAGAAGACCCTGAACATGGGCGTCGGCATGATCGCCATCGTCCCCGAGGAGTCCGCCGACGTGGCCCTGGCCACGCTGGCCGACCGCGGGGTCGACGCCTGGGTCGCCGGCGAGATCACGGACCGCGGCGAGCACACCACGGGTGCCGCCATGGTCGGCACGTATTCAAATTAAACACGCCGCGAACTGAGACCGGCGCGACAGCAGCGCAAAACCCGGTCCGGCGGGGTAACCGCTCAGGACCGGGTCAGGCACTGCTGGGTAGTCAAGCGCCGCGGCGTTGTTGCGACGTGGGACCGGACTCGTCGTCCTCGTCCTCATCGTCGTCGTTGTAGAGATCCGCGTACTGGGCGTACGGGTCGTCTTCTTCTTCGTCGTCCTCGAACGGCTCGCCGTTCGGCGGCTGGCTCGAAGTCGAAGCGCCCAGCTCGTTGGCCAGACGCGACAGGTCAGTCCCGCCGCTGTTGTACTTCAGCTGGCGGGCGACCTTCGTCTGCTTGGCCTTGGCCCGGCCGCGCCCCATGGCTCGACCCCCTCGGTGACGGGGCTCGACGGCCCCAGAGTCTTGACACGCGTTCATGATCTGGAACGGGCTCTCCTCGGAGAGACCGGTCCGTAGGGCTTCCACGGTACCTGAGCCCGCGCCCATACGGTACGTCGCCCGCAGGACGTGCCTGGGCCCAGAACCCTCGGGGTGCCCTGTCCCCGCTGGTCAACCGCGATTTTAACCACTTCTTGGCGGCCGACCCGCCGACGAACGTGAGAGTTCTCTCTAAGTGTGCGCCGACGGGTACCGGTCAAACCCGTTCAGCGCGTCTTGCGCGCCGCCCCGGCCTCGTGCATCCGCTGCTCGGCGATCCGGTCGGCCGCGGCAGCCGGCGGAATTCCATCTGCCTTCGCACGTGCGAATATGGCCAGCGTGGTGTCGTAGATCTTCGCCGCCTTCGCCTTGCACCGGTCGAAGTCGAAGCCGTGCAGCTCGTCGGCGACCTGGATGACACCGCCGGCGTTCACCACGTAGTCGGGCGCGTAGAGGATCCCGCGGTCGGCGAGGTCCTTCTCGACGCCCGGGTGGGCGAGCTGGTTGTTGGCCGCGCCGCACACCACCTTGGCGGTCAGCGCCGGGACGGTGTCGTCGTTGAGGGCGCCGCCCAGCGCACAGGGGGCGTAGATGTCGAGTCCCTCGGCGCGGATCAGGGTGGCGGTGTCGGCGACGGCCGTCACACCCGTCGGGTGGGCGGCGAGGATCCGGCCCACGGCGTCCTCGCGCACATCGGTGATGACGACCTCGGCGCCCTCCGCCCGCAGGTGCTCCACCAGGTGGTGGCCGACCTTGCCGACGCCCGCGATGCCGATCTTCCGGCCGCGCAGCGACGGGTCGCCCCACAGGTGCTGGGCGGAGGCCCGCATGCCCTGGTAGACGCCGAAGGCGGTGAGCACGGAGGAGTCGCCGGCGCCGCCGTTCTCCGGGGAGCGTCCGGTCGTCCAGCGGCACTCGCGGGCCACGACGTCCATGTCGGCGACGTACGTACCGACGTCGCAGGCGGTGACGTAGCGGCCGCCGAGCGAGGCCACGAACCGGCCGTAGGCCAGCAGCAGCTCCTCGCTCTTGATCCGGTCCGGGTCGCCGATGATCACGGCCTTGCCGCCGCCGTGGTCGAGACCGGCCATGGCGTTCTTGTACGACATCCCGCGCGCGAGGTTCAGGGCGTCGGCGACGGCCTCTTCCTCGGTCGCGTACGGGTAGAAGCGCGTACCGCCGAGGGCGGGGCCCAGAGCGGTGGAATGGATGGCGATGACGGCCTTGAGGCCGCTGGCGCGGTCCTGACAGAGCACGACTTGCTCATGACCCCCCTGATCCGAGTGGAACAGGGTGTGCAGGACGCCGTGTGTTACGTCGGTCACTGTGGTGACTCCTGAGTACGTTGCGGCGGTTGGAGCGAGCTCCCGTACAGGTGGCGGGGGCTGTGAGCATGAGATTAGACCCGTGGGCGCCCGCCCACCCCGCAGTGCTCAGGATCACCTACTCCCGGAGTACAGCCGTGCGACGATTTGCATAGTTTTCCCGCGGGTTTGTCAGCGGGTTTCGCAGGTTTTCCTGGCAGACGGCGGGGGAGGGAGCAGGCGTGCCCAAGGTGTCCTCGGTGATCGTCCCGTATGCGGCCTATCTGCGCGTCTACGAGCCGCTGGCCGCCTTCCCCGAGCCCGAGCGCAGCCACTGGGCCCGATACGCCCGCCGCTCCGAACGCCCGTCGTACCAGGACGAACTGCGCCGCTCCCTGGCCGACTTGCTGCCCACCCCGCCCATCCCCGTGCCCGTGCACGAGAGCAGCGACGCCTTCGTGCTGGAGGTCGACGGGGTGCTGTGCGTGTGCCCGTGGCGCACCCGGCTGCGCGGCTGGCAGGCGCTAGGGGAGCTCGCGGAGGAGCTGCCGAAGCCGGTCCTGGAGGCGGTGCTGCCGCTCGTCGTACGGCGCCAGGCCGCCCAGGACTACGAGCGCTGGCTGGCCCGCAACCCGGACGCCCGGCCGTGGATCCGCACCTCGACCTGGCAGGTGCCGCTGCACTGGTTCGTGCTGGTGTCGGACGAGGAGCGGCGCTTCGACAAGGGCTCGGGCGAGATCCCGCCGATGCTGCGCTACCGGACGCCGATGGTGCAGGCGCGGCGACGGGTGGCGCGGGCCCTGCGGACGCTGAAGGACGCCATGGACGAGGGGCCGCTCATCGACGGCCTGGTGGACGTCGGGCGCTGGCTGGAGGAGTTCCACCCGCGCTCACTGGTCGAGCTGGACTACGGCGGCCTGGTGCACACCCTGCCGGCCGGCGACCTGGAGGACGACCACTCGGCGG
Source organism: Streptomyces sp. (assembly GCA_013362785.1). Lineage (GTDB taxonomy): Bacteria > Actinomycetota > Actinomycetes > Streptomycetales > Streptomycetaceae > Streptomyces. The sequence goes on from JABFVM010000017.1 coordinate 21,043, forward strand.
CCGACGTGGCCGACGGTATCGAGGCGCTCAGGCTCGGCGACGGGGCGTCCGCGGGGGAGGCGTACGCGCGTCTCGTGGAGCGGTGGCGGGCCGTACGGGACCGGCGTTCGGCGAACTGAACCATGTGACGTGGACCACCGTGTGATGTAACGAACTGGCGTTTGACGGAGCGCCCGATTTGGGGTTTCGTGCTCGCTCTGAGGTTCTTGATGTCGCGTCAACAAGGGACGTAGGACCCGATCCGGGCGTATGCATCAAGGATGCGTCAACGCGCGTAAGCGTGACGGACCGCACGTACGCGGCCCTTGCGCCCCTAACCCCTCCTCGTGCCAAAATAGGACAAGGAGTCCGGGGAGGGCTCTCTCTCGACATTGCACGCTTTGGGGGGTCTTGTGACTCCTGCGCGCCACTGTGACTGATCGTCACAGTGGCGTGACTGTCCGCTATGGCATGGTCCATCGGCTTCCGTCGCTGATGAACACCTGGGAGGGCAATTCCATCGGTTTGGCCGACGCGGCTGGACAGATGGTGTAGTTGTAGTGCCGAGGACAAGCCGTTCGTCCTATAACCGACTCGACTCGTGTGCGCCATTTCGGGCAACGCGGGTCAAGGTGCAGAATTTAGAGGAAAGAACCGAGAAGGTTCGGTTCTCCCGAGGAGGCCGCTCATGACCGCTCGCACCCCTGATGCCGAGCCGCTGCTGACCCCGGCTGAGGTCGCCACGATGTTCCGCGTCGACCCCAAGACGGTCACGCGGTGGGCGAAGGCCGGGAAGCTTACTTCCATCCGTACGCTCGGCGGACACCGCCGCTACCGCGAGGCTGAGGTCCGCGCGCTGCTCGCGGGCATCCCGCAGCAGCGCAGCGAGGCCTGAACAACTGCATAACCGGGCAAACCGGCGGTTCCCCCAACTCGCCGCGGCGCCCGGACCCTAGCTCCAAGCGACGCGGGTTCTGCCCCAACAGAGCCCACGCCCGAGCCGATCAGAGCTTCGCAGGCACGTAACCAGGGTGCGTCGTGGATCGCGCTGGACTCCGCCGAGTCCAGCGCGATCTTTTTGTGTGCGGAGCGTGTGCCGGCCGGGGGTTCTGTGGCGGGTGGTCGGGCCCTGCGGAGGTGGCTCGACGCTCCTGTGAGGCCGCCCTGGACGGTTCCTGGTTGGTTCTTGGGCGGACCCTGGGCGGGCCCTGGGCGGTCACTGAGAGTGTGCCGGGCGATCGCAGGAAGCTGGTGCAATTGCACATATTAAATTGACCAGTTGTAGGTGAGGTGTAAGTACCTCACTCCCGGAAACTCATGCGGTGACACCCGTCACACGCCCCGGTGCTTGTTGCCTCTGGCGTATGTGCGCTAAAAGGAGCCGCGCCTTCCAGCGCCCCATGCCAGTACGGGAGTTGACACCCCCGGCCCGTCACGCGGTGGAAGCGGTTTCGTCCCCGCTGACCTCGTCCGGAGCCCGCCGGGCGGCATGCGGCGCGGAGCCCATCGCCAGCCGCAGCAGGTGATGGCAGATCGGACAGTGCCGGGTCAGGTGTCGATAGGAGGAGGCGGCTGACAGATGCGCGCGGAGCAACGCCCGCGTCTCGTGCCGTGCCGATGCCGCCATACGCCACCTCCGGGGGCCACACGGGGAAGTGCCCTGATCTCTGGGTACCGAGCGAATGTGACTCCGTCAAGACGGCCACGGTCGCGCACAGAAGCAGAGGGCCCGCTCCCTTGCTGGAAGCGGGCCTGGCCCAGGGTGGCGCACCCGAGGTGTGGGATGGCCGAAGGCCCGTATCCAGCGGGTGAGAGAGGGGCCGTATCCGGGGGGCGACAGAGGGCCCGTATCCGGGGGACGAGAGAGGGCCCGTATCCGTTGCCGGATGCGGGCCCTCTGTCTTGCTGCGGTCCTGACGGGATTTGAACCCGCGGCCTCCACCTTGACAGGGTGGCGAGCACTCCAAACTGCTCCACAGGACCTTGTTTCGCTGCGCTATTCGTGCGTTGCGCTGCGAGAAGAGACTGTACAGGAGGGTGAGCCTGCTGGTCGAACTCACCCAGCGTGCACGGTCCGTTACGGCGCCAGTGCGTCGATCGTCTTCACGATCCGCTTGTCGGAGATCGGGAACGCCGTGCCCAGAGCGTGGGCGAAATAGCTCACGCGGAGTTCCTCCAGCATCCAGCGGACGTCCAGCACCTGCTGCGGCACCGGGCGCCCCTGCGGCATCTGCTCCAGGAGCCAGGCGTACTCGTCCTGCATCTCGTGGACCTTCTCCATGCGCGTGGTGTCGCGCTGGACGTTCGTCGGCATCTGCTGGAGACGCCGGTCCACCGCGATCAGGTAGCGCATCAGGTCGGGCTGGCGCCGCAGCCCCGCCTCCGTCACGAAACCGGGCCGCACAAGGGCGTCCAGCTGCTTGCGTACGTCCGTGAGGTTCGCGAGCAGGACAGGGCTGCGCACGCCCTTCAGACGGCGCTCAGCGGCCTGCCAGGCGGCGAGTACCTGCTGCACCTGCCCCACCGCACGCACGGTCGTGTCGACGATCTCGGCGCGCACCTTGTCGTACAGCTTCCGGTACGACTCCTCGTCCCACACAGGCCCCCCGAAGTCACCGATGAGCTTGTCCGCCGCCGCCATCGCGCAGTCGTCGAACAGGGCCTGGACCGAGCCGTGCGGGTTGGCGGACAGGGCCAGCTTCTGGGCGTTCGTCAGCTTCTCGGACGCGAACTTCGCCGGGTTGACCGGGATGTTGCGCAGGATCAGCCGGCGCGTGCCCTTCCACATCGCCTGCTGCTGCTCCGCCTCCGTGTCGAAGAGCCGCACCGACACCGTGTCGCCGTCGTCCACCAGCGCCGGATACGCCTTGACCGGCTGACCGGCCCGGCGGGTCTCGAAGACGCGGGTCAGCGAGCCGATCGTCCAGTCGGTCAGGCCCTTGCGCTCCAGGGACTCGCCGCCCTGTCGGGACGCGGTGGCCGCGGCGGCCTGGGAGAGGGCCTGGCGGGCCTTCGGCTTCAGCTTGAGCTTCAGCGCCTCCAGGTCCTTGTCCTCGGCCAGCCTGCGGCGCCGTTCGTCGACGATCCGGAAGGAGACACGGAGGTGGTCCGGGACCCTCGACCAGTCGAAGTCGTCGGCGGTGAAGGGCACTCCGACCATGCGCTTCAGCTCGCGGGCCATCGTCACCGTCAAAGGCTCCTGGAGCGGGACGGCCGTATCGAGGAACCGCGTCGCGAAGTTCGGCGCCGGCACGTAGTGACGGCGGATCGGCTTCGGGAGGGAACGGATCAGCTCCGTCACCAACTCCTCCCTGAGGCCCGGGATCTGCCAGTCGAAGCCCTCGTCCGTGACCTGGTTGAGGACCTGGAGCGGGATGTGGACGGTCACACCGTCGGCGTCCGCGCCCGGCTCGAACTGGTACGTCACCCGGAACTTGAGCTGCCCCTGCCGCCACGAGTCGGGATAGTCGGCCTTGGTGACCGCCGCCGCCGACTCCCGGACGAGCATCTCGCGTTCGAAGTCCAGGAACTCCGGCTCCTCGTGCCGCTTGTGCTTCCACCAGGAGTCGAAGTGGGCCCCGGAGACCACATGCTCGGGGACCTTCTCGTCGTAGAAGTCGAACAGCGTCTCGTCGTCCACGACGATGTCCCGGCGCCGCGCCCGATGCTCCAACTCCTCGACCTCGCTGAGGAGTTTGCGGTTGTCGGCGAAGAACTTGTGGTGCGTGCGCCAGTCGCCCTCGACCAGCGCGTTGCGGATGAACAGCTCGCGGCTGGTCTCCGGGTCGACACGGCCGTAGTTCACCTTGCGCTGGGCGACGATCGGGACGCCGTACAGCGTCACCTTCTCGTACGCCATCACCGCCGCCTGGTCCTTCTCCCAGTGCGGCTCCGAGTAAGTCCGCTTGAGCAGGTGCTCGGCGAGGGGCTCGACCCACTCCGGCTCGATCTTCGCGTTGACGCGGGCCCACAGGCGGGACGTCTCGACGAGTTCGGCGGACATCACGAAGCGCGGGGGCTTCTTGAAGAGCGCCGAGCCTGGGAAGATCGCGAACTTGGCGTTGCGGGCACCGAGGTACTCGTTGCGCCCGCCCTCCTTGCGCGCACCGGGGCCGGAGTCCTTGGACTCCTTCACGTCCTTCATCCCGATGTGGGAGAGGAGGCCGGCGAGGAGGGAGACATGGATGTGGTCGGCGGGGGCGTCGTCCTCGTTGAGATGGATGCCCATCTGCTTGGCCACGGTGCGCAGCTGGGTGTAGATGTCCTGCCACTCGCGGATCCGCAGGAAGTTCAGATACTCCTGCTTGCACATGCGGCGGAAGGACGAGGACCCGCGCTCGCGCTGCTGCTCACGGACATAACGCCACAGGTTGAGGTAGGCGAGGAAGTCGCTCGTCTCGTCCTTGAAGCGCGCGTGCTGCTGGTCGGCCTGCGCCTGCTTGTCCGCCGGGCGCTCGCGCGGGTCCTGGATGGACAGCGCCGCCGCTATGACCATGACCTCGCGGACACAGCCGTTCTTGTCGGCCTCCAGCACCATGCGGGCCAGCCGGGGGTCGACGGGCAGCTGGGCGAGCTTGCGGCCGGTCTGCGTGAGCCGCTTGCGGACGTCCTTCTCGGCCGGGTCGATCGCGCCGAGCTCCTGGAGGAGCTGGACGCCGTCACGGATGTTGCGGTGGTCCGGCGGGTCGATG
>JABFVM010000310.1 GCA_013362785.1 Streptomyces sp.
CGCCGCCGCGAGCAACGCGGCTGGTACTTCTACGACTGGGCGTGCTCCGTCTACTCGACGAGCGTGCTCACCGTGTTCCTCGGCCCCTATCTGACGTCGGTCGCCGAGGAGGCGGCGGACGCGGACGGGTTCGTCCACCCCTTGGGCATCCCGGTGCGCGCGGGCTCCTTCTTCGCGTACTCGGTGTCGCTGTCGGTGATCGTCGCCGTCCTGGTGATGCCCCTGGTGGGCGCGGCGGCCGACCGCACCGGCCGCAAGAAGCCCCTTCTGGCGGCCTCCGCCTATCTGGGGGCCACCGCCACCACCGCCATGTTCTTCCTCGGCGGCGACCGCTACCTCCTCGGCGGCCTGCTGCTGATCGTCGCGAACGCCGCCCAGTCGGTCGCGATGATGCTCTACAACTCCTACCTCCCGCAGATCGCCCCGCCCGAGGAGCGCGACGCGGTCTCCTCCCGGGGCTGGGCCTTCGGCTACGCGTCGGGCTCGCTGATGCTGATCGTGAACCTGGTCCTGTACCTGGCCCACGACTCCTTCGGAGTCTCGGAAGGCACGGCCGTCCGCATCTGTCTCGCGTCGGCCGGACTGTGGTGGGGCGGCTTCGCGATCATCCCGCTACGACGCCTCCGCGACCGCCGCTCCACGAGCGCGGGAGCCGCGAAGGAGCCGGGTGGGAAGCAACCGAGCGCCATGGGCTTCCGGCAGCTCGCGGCCACCGTCCGGGACATGCGCCGCCACCCGCTGACGCTCGCCTTCCTCCTCGCCTACCTCATCTACAACGACGGCATCCAGACGGTGATCTCCCAGGCGTCGATCTACGGCTCTGCGGAACTGGACCTCTCCCAGTCCACCCTGATCGTCGCCGTCCTGCTGGTCCAGGTGCTGGCCGTGGCGGGCGCGCTGGCGATGGGGCGGCTGGCCCGGACCTACGGCGCCAAGCGGACGATCCTCGGCTCGCTGGTGGCGTGGACGGTGGTTCTGGCGGCCGGGTACTTCCTGCCGGCCGGGGTCCCGGTGTGGTTCTTCGTGCTGGCGGCCGGCATCGGGCTCGTCCTGGGCGGCAGCCAGGCCCTGTCCCGGTCGCTGTTCTCCCATCTCGTCCCGCCGGGCAAGGAGGCCGAATATTTCTCGGCGTACGAGATGAGCGACCGCGGTATGAGCTGGCTGGGCCCGCTGCTGTTCGGGCTCACCTACCAGCTGACCGGAAGTTATCGGGACGCGATCATCTCGCTCGTGGCCTTCTTCGTCATCGGGTTCGCCCTGCTCGCGAGGGTTCCGGTGCGGCGGGCGATCAACGACGCGGGCAATCCGGTGCCGCCGACGATTTAGCGTTCCGGGCCAAAGGGCGGTAGTGTACGCGTTTGGCCTGCCAGGCGTACCGTTACTGCGCGTCAAAGATGCCGAAACGCTGGGTCACATCTGCTAGCAGATGTGACAAACCGGGCGCCGGTGGGTACGACATTGGTCAGCAAGGCTGCGGCTACGACGGCGACGCATCACCCGGAACGGGACACCGATCGGGAATCTTTACCGCCGACCGGACGTTGACCGGATGACGACGACAGCGACACCTGTCCTGTGGGCGACAAGCCCGGGAGGCACGATTCATGAGTGAGCGAGCTCTTCGCGGCACGCGCCTCGTGGTGACCAGCTACGAGACGGACCGCGGCATCGACCTGGCCCCGCGCCAGGCCGTGGAGTACGCATGCGAGAAGGGGCACCGGTTCGAGATGCCCTTCTCGGTCGAGGCGGAGATCCCGCCGGAGTGGGAGTGCAAGGTCTGCGGGGCCCAGGCACTCCTCGTGGATGGCGACGGCCCTGAAGAGAAGAAGGCCAAGCCCGCGCGTACGCATTGGGACATGTTGATGGAGCGGCGCACCCGCGAGGAACTCGAAGAGGTCCTTGAGGAGCGACTTGCTGTTCTCCGGTCCGGGGCGATGAACATCGCGGTTCATCCCCGGGACAGCCGCAAGTCAGCCTAGGTCCCTGCGCGCGGCTTGGGCGGATTACCAGGCACCGCGTGTAACCGCGGGCGCCGTACGTGAACGTGACGTACGGCGCCCGCGGTTTGCTGTGCCTAAAAACCCAAAACCTCCAAAACCCGAAAAATCCAAAAAAGAGGCCCGGCGCTCAGCGGCACCGGGCTCTCGCGATATCAGCGCGTCAACGCGTCAGCGGCGGCACGGGACCCTGCGGCTCGTCCCCCGGCTCGTCCCTGACGACCTCGCCGGGCACGATCTTGCCGTCGGGGCGATGAATGCGCGCCTGCTGGAAGGCGTCACCGAACGAACCGGCGGTCGCCGCCCGCAGCTTTCGGTCGACGGTCCGCTCCGCATAGCGGCTCAGGGCCTTCTGGACCGGCGGAACCAGCAGGATCAGACCCAGCGCGTCCGAGACCAGACCGGGCAGCATGATCAGCAGGCCGCCCAGCATCATCAGACCGTTGCCCCCGCCTCGCTCTGGGGTGCCGCCGCGCTGCAGCGCCTCGTTCAGAGCCTGGAAGGCGCGTCGCCCCGCCCGCTTGACGACCACCGAGCCGAGCACGAGGCCGGCGAGCAGCAGCAGGAACACCACGAGCCCGCTGGTCGCGTCGGCGACCACGGTCAGCAGCCAGATCTCCAGCACCAGCCACGCGGCGATCCCCAGCGGCAGGAAGGTACGCAGCCGGGAGCGCCGAGGCTGGACGGGGTAGGTGGGGGTCGGTGCGCCAGTCGTCATGCGTCCAGTGTGCCTGGGCCCGGCTCAGAGCGGGATAAGGGGAGGACCGACGCTGCCTGTGCGGACCTGGGCCTACGGCTGTGAACGCCGCTGCGACGACCGCTGCTGCGCCGCCGACGACGGCTTCAAACGGCGGGCCATCAGCTTGCCCACCCGCTCCTGCGCGCCCCACGACGTGACCCGCCACAGCGCCTCGACCAGGATGTCGCGGCTCATCTTGGAGTCGCCGAGTTCGCGCTCGACGAACGTGATCGGCACCTCGACCACATGGAAGCCGGCCTTTACGGCGCGGCGGGCGAGGTCGACCTGGAAGCAGTAGCCCTGGGAGGCGACATCGGCGAGGCCGAGGCCCTCCAGGGTCTCGCGGCGGAAGGCGCGGTAGCCGCCGGTGATGTCCCGCAGCGGGAGATCCAGCGCGAGGCGGGAGTAGAGGCTGCCGCCGCGGGAGATGAACTCGCGGGACTTCGGCCAGTTCACCACCCGGCCGCCCGGCACCCAGCGCGAGCCGAGGACCAGGTCGGCGCCCTTGAGGGCGGTCAGCAGGCGCGGCAGTTCCTCGGGCTGGTGGGAGCCGTCGGCGTCCATCTCGATCAGGACGCCGTAGCCGTTCTCCATGCCCCAGCGGAAGCCCGCGAGGTAGGCGGCGCCGAGGCCCTCCTTGCCCTTGCGGTGCATGACCTGGACCTGGTCGTCCTCGGCGGCCAGTTCGTCGGCGAGCTTGCCGGTGCCGTCGGGGCTGTTGTCGTCGGCCACGAGCACATGCGCCTCGGGCACCGCCTTGCGGACCCGGCCGACGATGCTCTTGATGTTCTCCGCCTCGTTGTAGGTCGGAATGATCACCAACGCCGTGCCGAGCGGACCGAACCGCTTCCCCCGGTCCTGTGCCGCGAGGTCCCCGTCGCCGTCGTTCACTGCTGCCCCTTCGCTTCCGTACGCAGACGTCCACCATAGTCGGCGCCGCCTGCGCTGACGCGACAGCACGTTCGTATGGTGGTGTCGATTCCACAAGAGCGGGGTAAGCCTGAGTTTTTACTGAGGTTCGCGTCTTCTGCGGATGGGGGCCCGGCGCCCTTCGGGCCGACCTGGGACCCGCTGGCTGCGGATCGACCGAAAGCCGTTGTCTACTGAGCGCCCGGGCCCCACCCGGGTCACACCTCCCCGATCGGCCGCGACGTTCCGTCGTCGTCGCGCGGACGCTGAGCCTGGCTCCCAGTGGCGGTGCCCGGTGCGGCACACCGTCCCTGACCCAGCGGCGTTGCGACGGGTTCCCGGAAGTTCCGCGGTGGCCCGGTCGGGCGTCCGGTGGTGGACTCGGCCGAACCTACCGGCCCCGGGCCTCCGCCTGTCAACAGCCGTTTGACCTGCGGGTCTTCGCCCAATCCGCTGGTCAGCGCAGAGGATGCGCAGGTCGCACGCCGGGGTGGTGCGCGGCGATCGGCCGCGCGCCACCCCGGGAGATCACTCGCCCGGCCGTACGAAGACCGTTCGTCCGCCCACCACCGTGCGCAGGCAGACCGGGAGCTCACGGCCCGGGCTCAGGTCGGGCAGGCCGGGGGTCCCGGAGCGGGGGTCGGTGGACCAGCGCGCGACCCGGTCGTCGGGGGCCTGGACCACCAGTTCGTCGGTGCGCCACACGGCGTAGTCGGCGGGCGCGCCGGGCACCAGGACGCCCGCGTCGTCGCGCCCGATCGCCCGCCAGCCGCCGCGCGTGTGCGCCGTGAACGCGGCACGCACGGAGACCCGGTGCCCGGGCGTGCGGTGGAAGGCGGCCGCGCGGACCGTGCCCCACGGGTCGAGGGGAGTGACCGGGCTGTCGGAGCCGAAGGCGAGCGGGACGCCGGCGCGCAGGAGGGCCGCGAAGGGGTTCAGGGTGCGGGCCCGCTCGACGCCCAGGCGCTGGGCGTACATGCCGTCCTCACCGCCCCACAGCGCGTCGAACGCGGGCTGGACGGAGGCCGTCAGACCCAGCTCGGCGAAGGCCGCGACGGTCTCCGGGGTGAGCATCTCGGCGTGCTCGACGCGGTGCCGTGCGGCGCGCACGCGGGCGAGGCCGAGCTTCTCGGCGGCGGCGCGCACGCCCTCCACCACGGCGCTCACGGCGGCGTCGCCGATCGCGTGGAAGCCCGCCTGGAGGCCGGCCTCGGTGCAGGCGACGACATGGGCGGCGACGGCGGCCGCGTCCAGGTAGGCGGTGCCGGTGTGGGCGGCGTCGGCGTACGGCTCGTGCAGACAGGCGGTGTGCGAGCCGAGGGCGCCGTCGACGAAGAGGTCGCCGGCCGCGCCGATCGCGCCCAGCTCCCGCGCCCTGGCGATGCCCTCCTCGGCCGGCTCGGCCCAGTAGCCGACGACGCGCGGCCCGGGCTCCTCGGCGGCCAGGCGCAGCAGTCCGGCGAAGTCGTCCTCGGAGGAGATGTCCGGCCCACCGCACTCGTGGACGGTGCCGATGCCGAGCGAGGCGGCCCGGGCGAGGGCGGCGCGCTGGGCCTCGATGCGCTGGGCGGGCGTGATGGAGGCGAGCGCGGTGGCGCGTACGGCGTGATGGGCGTCGGCGACGAGCGGCCCGTCGGCGGTGCCGAGGTCACCGGGCGCCATGTCCAGCAGTGCCGTGCTGACGACCGCCGAGTGGACGTCGATGCGGGACAGGTACAGAGGACGGCCGCCGGCGGCCTCGTCGAGCTCGGCGCGCGTCGGAGGGCGGCCACCGGGCCAGCGGGCGGCGTCCCAGCCGTGACCGAGGAGAACGCGGTCGTCCGGCCGGGCGGCGGCGAAGTCCCGCACGAGAGCGAGCGCCGCCTCCAGGGAGGGAGCGCCGGACAGATCGAGGCCGGTCAGCGCGTGCCCTGTGGCGGTGGTGTGCACATGGGCGTCGGTGAACGCGGGAGTGACCAGGGCGCCATCCAGGTCGACGACCTCGTCGACGCCGTCCGCGAAGGCGTCGGCGGCGCCTTCGGAGCCGACCCAGGCGACCTGGCCCCGCTCCACGACCATCGCGGTGGCGAAGGGATCGGCGGGGCTGTGCACCTCTCCGCGGCGGAGGAGGACGGTCTTCGGCTGGGCGGTGGACTCACTCATGGAGACCAGTTTCCCGCCTCACCCGCACCGCTCCGGACAGGGGGCGCCTTCAACGCGCCTGCAACGCCCCCGCAGGGGCGCTGGGCGAGTCAGATCCTGGGTGGCCGCGCCTCGTACGGCGTCGACAACACCACCGTCGTCCGAGTCGAGACCCCCGCCAGCGACCGCAGCCGGGCGAGCAGTTCCTCCAGCTCGTGCGGCGTGGCCACCCGGACCTTCAGGATGTAGTTCTCGTCGCCCGCGACACTGTGACAGGCCTCGATCTCCGGGACGTCCCCCAGCCGGTCCGCGATGTCGTCGGGGGCGCTTGGATCGAACGGCTTCACCGAGATGAACGCGGTCATGGGCAGCCCCACCGCCTCGGGATCCACGACCGCGGCATAGCCACGGATGACCCCACGCTGCTCCAGCCGCCGCACCCGCTGGTGCACGGCCGACGTGGACAGGCCCGTGGCCTTGCCCAGGTCGGTGTAGCTCATCCGCCCGTCCTTGACGAGCAGCTGCACGATCTGTCGGTCCAGCTCCTCCATGGCGCAAGAACCTACAGTGCCGCTGATCTCCACGGATACCTGAGCAGCCCAGGTCATGCCCGGTTCGTGATGTGACGGGGAGGCGGCTGTGCGCCGACCGAGGGACAAACCGGCCGCCTCGGGCACCTGCGGGCGGCATGTGACGAACGCCACAGTCCCCGAACAGGCTCCGTGATGTTCCCGTGATTAACGCCGAGATCGGGCGGGAAGTGCTTGCTGTGGTCGAGGCCGCAGTGCCGTCACGGCCCAGCCCGAGGGGGAGAATCCCATGCAGAGTCTTAAGCGCCCTGGTCGTACCGCGCCCAAGCGCCTTCAGTCGGTCGTCGAGCCCGCTCCGGAGGGCGTCGAACCCGACGACTTCGACGACGAAGAGCTCGACGCGTACGACACCTTCGAGATGTACCGGGTGATCTGCCCGGACTGCGCGCAGCCCATCGCCCTGCTGGCCGACGAGGAGGTCCTGCCGGAGCACGCGCTGTGCGCCTCTCCGTGGAACCCCTTCGGCCTCACGGTCTGCGCCGGTACGGGCCGCAGGGCTGCCACCGCCCGCTCCGCCGACGACTCGGCGAAGCCCCACGAGCAGGACACGGCCCTGCTGTTGACGCTCCCTCAGGGACTCGACTGGCGGACACAGCCCTTCTCGCACGTCGGCGGCCCGGGCTCGCACCCGATGCGGGTCCCCGAGATGCGCCGCCAGGCCGCCTGAGCGCCCGCCGGTCCGGTCGCGTCGCTCAATCCCAGTAGCTGCCCTGCACCATGGCTCGCAGGCTGCCGTGGTGCAGGATCAGTGTGTCCGGGTCCGCCGGGACGTCGACCTCGCCGAAGTGCGCCTGCCGGTAGGCGATCCGCAGCATCACCACGGCGTGCCGCAGCGCGGCGTACAGCGTGTGGAAGTCCATGTCCCGCGGGATGTGGCCGGTGAGGTCGGCGTAGCGTGCCTCGATCCGGTCGCGGCGCAGGAAGTCGGGCAGCCCGCGCTGTCCGAAGCCGACCGTCAGGTCGTGGAAGAAGCGGTGCAGATAGACGGTCCAGCCGAGGTCGACCTCGCGCGGGGCCAGTGCCGCCATCTCCCAGTCGAGGACGGCCACGGGTTCGAAACCGTCGTAGACGATGTTCCCGATGCGCGCGTCGCCCCAGTTGAGCACGGACGGGCCCGGATCACTCGGCCAGAGCTCCTCAAGGCGGTCGAAGGCGTCCTCGATGAGCGGTGAGCGGGAGAGTCCGTCAACCACCCATTCGTAGTACGCGCGTTGGGCCGTGACGTGCCGCCGCAGCGCGTCCCCGTCACCCGGCAGGGTGAGAAACTCGGCCTCCTGCGGCGGGACTTGGTCGTGCAGCCGGGCCAGCAGTCCGACGGTGGCCGCCTCCAGACGCTCGCGCTCCTCGTCGCTCGCGGCGTGCAGCCAGTTGCCCTCGTAGGTGTACGGCATGACGTCCGGCGGCACCCGCCCCTCGACGCGCTCCATGACGAAGAAGGGCGCCCCCAGCGGGCCGGGGTCCTCCTCCAGCCACAGCACTTTCGGTAGGGGCACATCCGTGTGCTCGGCCACGAGGCGCATCGTCCGGTACTGGCGCGGCATGTCGTACACCGGGAACACCGTGTACGCCGCCGGGTCCGCCGCGAGCCGCAACGCGCAGGCGCGCACCGGCGGTTCGGGGTGTTCGATGGCGAAGAGCAGGGTCTCGCTGGACATGCCGTTCGACTGAGGGACGGTGACGCCGACCGCCTTGGCGCCGGGCAGCCGGGTGTCGAGCCAGGCGGTGAGGCGGCGGGTGATCTCCTGTGGGTCGCGGGTGGTGGTGCGAGGTCGTGGTGCCGTCGCTGCCATGGCGCGAACCCCCTACGGTGCGACCGACTTGAAGTCCGTGAACCCGCTCGGCGTGTGCCGCCCGAACGAGCCGTGCTCGAAGATCCCGTGGCCGACCCTGCCGTCCAGCCGGAAGCGCGCGGCATGGTCGGTGACCCCGTACGCGGCCAACGGGTGGGCCGCGGTGAGGTCGTAGGTACGGCGGTCGGTCCAGCCGCGCCCCTGCCAGGTGCCGTGCTGCCAGTCGTCGGCGGGCGGATACCCGGCGCCGATGGCGAGCGGGGAGGAGGTGAGGACCTCCACTTCCAGCTCCTGTGGTTTGCGGACGTCGCCGAGGTGGATGAGGGCGCGTTCGGGATGGCGGGTGCCCGAGCGGTAGGTGATCTCGGTCTGGGGCCAGCCGAGTTGGCGGTCGCGGTGGCCGGGGCGGACCAGCGTCGCGTCGTTCAGCGAGCGGTGTCCGTCCGCGTCCTCCTGGACGATCACCATCAGGAACCGGTCGTCGAAGCGCACCGGAGACCAGATCCAGTGGAAGCCCTCGGCCGGCCGCTCCTCGGCGAACCGCCCGCCCTCCTCCCCCGGTATCGGCCGCACACCCCAGCTACGGTCGCGGGTGCCGGTCCACTCGCCCGGGGTGACCGGGAACTCCCGGCCGCCCGCGCGCACGACACCCTCCACACCTCCCGCCTGCACGAAGCGGCGTCCTTCGAGGCTGAGCCGATCGCCGCGGCGCTGGACGTGATGGGGTTCCCAGAGGGCGGGGAACTCCGCGGTCCAGGTGATGTCGTACGACAGCGTGTCGTCGTCGCAGATCAGCCGCAGCCGGCGCAGCGGCTCTCCGACCTCGATGCGCAGCGGCCCGACGGCGAGCCGCATGCGGTCCTCGCCGAGCGCGTCCGACGCCCGCACCGCGTGCAGGGTGTCCCCCACCCGCAGGGTCGCGTAGGCGTCGATCACCCCGACGTTGGGGTACACCCCGAGGCCCACGATCAGCAGGGCACGGCCCTCGTGGTCGAGGACGTGGAAGATGCAGCGGTCGTAGGCGTTGCGGTCGCTGGTCGCGACGTACCTCATGGACAGGGGCGCCTGATGCACCGGGTACTCGTCGAGCGGTACGGGGCGGTCGTCGTCGGCCACGGCAAGCCTCCCTGGAGACGGCTGGGCTGACGGTACGTCAGACAGCGTCGGGTGGCCAGAGGGCGACCGACGGCAGGGGCGGATGTTCGCGAACTCACGCCCGAATCCCATGGGCGGTGACTTGTCCGCCTGCCTCCGCGTTGCCCTGGTATGCCCACCACCTATTCAGCGACCGGGCCACAGCGCCGCATCTTCGTTCCGCGCCCCGCAGGAACGCTTCCGCCCGCGCCGCCGCAGCCGTCCGATCCGCCGATCTACCGGGATCTGATGCGCAAGTGGGCCGACCGGGGCCGGACCCTGCCCGGGCGCCATGACCCGGAGTGGATCGAGCTCACGGCGCCGCAGGTCAGGCGGGGTCAGTTCAGCGTCCTTCGGGACCTGCCAGGTGACGGGCGATGACCATCCGCTGAATCTGGTTGGTGCCCTCGACGATCTGCAGGACCTTGGCCTCACGCATATAGCGCTCGGCCGGGAAGTCCGCGGTGTAGCCGTATCCGCCGAGGATCTGGACGGCGTCGGTGGTGACCTTCATCGCGGTGTCGGTGCAGTGCAGCTTGGCCATGGCCGCCTGCTTGGCGAATGGCCGGCCCGCGTCCCGCAGCCGCGCCGCCGCCAGATACAGCGCGCGGCCCGCCTCGATCTGGGTCGCCATGTCGGCGAGCATGAAGCGCAGACCCTGGAAGTCGGCGATGGGCTTGCCGAACTGCCGGCGCTCGGTCGCGTACGCCACCGCCTCGTCCAGCGCCGCCTGGGCCACGCCGATCGCGCAGGCCGCGATGCCGAGCCGCCCGGAGTCGAGCGCGGAGAGGGCGATGGCGAAGCCCTGGCCCTCGTCGCCGAGCCGCCGGTCGTCGGAGACCCGCACACCGTCGAAGTGGACCTGGGCCGTGGGCGAGCCCTTCATGCCCATCTTCTTCTCGGGCGCCGCCGCGCTCAGCCCGGCCGCGTCACCGGGCACCAGGAACGCGGAGATCCCGCGCGGGCCGTCCTCGCCGGTGCGCGCCATGACCGTGTAGAAGTCGGCGATGCCGCCGTGCGTGATCCACGCCTTGGTGCCGCTGATCACCCAGCCGTCGCCGTCCCGCACCGCCTTGGTCCGCAGGGACGCCGCGTCCGACCCGGACGACGGCTCGGAGAGGCAGTACGCGCCGAGCAGTCCACCGCCGAGCATCGCGGGCAGGTGCTCGACCTGCTGCTGCTTGGTGCCGTAGGTCGCCAGGGCGTAGGAGGCGAGGGTGTGCACGCTGACACCGAGGCCGACGGTGAGGCGGACCGCGGCGAGCTCTTCGAGGACCTGGAGGTAGACCTCGTACGGCTGGTCGCCGCCGCCGTACTCGGAGTCGTACGGCAGGCCGAGCAGTCCGGATTCGGAGAGCAGGGTGAAGACCTCGCGCGGGAAGCGTCCGGCGTCCTCCTCCTCGGCCGCCTTCGGGGCGATCTCGCGCTGCGCGATGTCGCGGACGAGCGAGATCAGATCCCGGGCCTCGTCCGTGGGCAGTTGACGGTCCACCGGCTGCGGGGCGCGGTCGGGCATGGCGACGCTCTCCTCCCTTTCGGGATGTCGGCGGTCGCAGCCTTGGGTGGGGCGGCTCCGCCTGGTGTCTCGGGTGCCGCCGGTGCTCCGCTCCCGGGTCGCGGAAGCTGCTGACCAGCGGCTCTGCGGTGAGTATGCCCGATCGGGGACATCGAGTCACCAGTTAACGACCGCTTACTCCAAGAAACTTTCGCCTTCTCCCCTCCCCCTCAAATTGGTCCGAACCATTGACCAATTGGTCTAGTCCTCCTAGCGTTTCGGTCCAACGCCTCTCCGCGTTCATGCCAATCGGCGTGCGATCCCCTCTGTCCTCTGCGAGGAGACACCCGATGCACACCCCGCTCCCCTCCCGCGCTCGTGGCCGCGCCCTGCTGGCCGCCGCGTGTTCCGCCGCGCTCGGCGCCGCCCTGCTCGCCGGTGCCGGCACGGCGACCGCCGACCAGGACGGCCCGGACCAGGACGGCGCCCGCAGGGCGGCCGGCTCCAAGGTGGTCGGCTACTTCACCGACTGGGGCATCTACGACCGCCAGTACTACGTCAGGAACATCGAGACCTCCGGCTCCGCGAAGAAGCTCACGCACATCAACTACGCTTTCGGGAACGTCGGCGGCGGCAAGTGCACGCTCGGCGACTCCTGGGCGGACACCGACAAACCCTTCACCGCGGCCGAGTCCGTGGACGGCGTCGCGGACACCGCGGGCCAGTCGCTGAGCGGCAACTTCAACCAGCTGCGCAAGCTCAAGAAGCTGCATCCGAACCTCAAGGTCGTCTGGTCGTTCGGCGGCTGGAGCTGGTCCGGCGGCTTCGGCGAGGCGGCCAAGAACCCGGCCGCGTTCGCCCAGTCCTGCCACGACCTGGTCGAGAACCCCAAGTGGGCGGACGTCTTCGACGGCATCGACATCGACTGGGAGTACCCGAACGCCTGCGGCCTGACCTGCGACACCAGCGGACGTGAGGCCTTCCCCGAGCTGATGAAGGCGCTGCGCGCCAAGTTCGGCAAGCGGGATCTGGTGACGGCGGCGATCACGGCCGACGCGAGCGAGGGCGGCAGGATCGACGCGGCGGACTACGCGGGCGCGGCCCGGTACGTCGACTGGTACAACCCGATGACGTACGACTACTTCGGCGCCTGGGCGGCCACCGGCCCCACGGCACCGCACTCCCCGCTGCAGTCCTACCCGGGCATCCCCCAGCAGGGCTACAACACGGCCGCCACCATCGCCAAGCTCAAGGGCCTGGGCGTTCCGTCCTCGAAGCTGCTGCTCGGCATCGGTTTCTACGGCCGCGGCTGGACCGGCGTCACCCAGGCGGCCCCCGGCGGCACCGCAACCGGCCCGGCGAAGGGCACCTACGAGGACGGCTTCGAGGACTACAAGGTGCTCAAGCGGACCTGCCCCGCGACCGGCACGGTGGGCGGCACCGCGTACGCCAAGTGCGGGGACGACTGGTGGAGTTACGACACCCCGGCGACGATCGCGACCAAGATGAGGTTCAAGGACCGGCAGGGGCTGGGCGGCACCTTCTTCTGGGAGCTCAGCGGGGACACCGCGAACGGTGAGCTGATCAAGGCCATCAAGTAGCGGGGCCCACCGGGAACCCGGGGCGGAGGACCACGAGACCTCCGCCCCGGGTCTTCGTCGACCGGATCCCGGCCGCCTGCGACCTGGCCGACCGGGTCCTCATGGCGCAGGCCCTGATCAGGTGGGTCAGTCGCTCCGCCGGGCCGGGTCGGGGGTCTTGTAGGAGGGGTCGAGTTCCTCGATGGCGCGCATGGCGCCGCCCAGGGTCTTCACCAGCAGTTCGCGCATGGTGTCGCGGGGCAGCTCGGGGCGGTCGATCCAGTCGAGGGTGGCGCCCTCCACGCTGCACACCCAGGCCAGCAGGCCCATGCGGGCCAGCGGAGCTATGTCGGTGCGGCCGTACGCCCCCTCGGCGAGCGTCGCCACGATCGCCTCGCGCACCCCGTCCCGGATGGAGTGCACCTCGGCGTCGAAGCCGACGCCCCCGCTGACGATGGTGCGGAAGGCCGCCTGATTGTGCTCGGCGTAGCGGAGGTAGCTGTCGATGGTCCGGTGGACCCGGTCCACCGGCTCCAGTTCGAGGCCGCTCGCCGCGAAGGTGACCAGGTCGGCGACGGAGTCCTCGATGATCGCCAGGTAGTAG
Organism: Streptomyces sp.; assembly: GCA_013362785.1. Taxonomy (GTDB): domain Bacteria; phylum Actinomycetota; class Actinomycetes; order Streptomycetales; family Streptomycetaceae; genus Streptomyces. The sequence continues at coordinate 12,960 of JABFVM010000310.1, forward strand.
CCGCGCTTGGACTGGAAGTAGTAGTAGATGAGCCCCTTGGCGACATGGGCCTGCCGGGCGATGTCGTCCATGGAGAGCGCGTCGTACGACGTGTCGGCGAACAACTTCCGCCCGATGGTGATGAGTTCGGCACGACGCGCCACCGAACGCTCGGTGCCGCGAGCCCGGGGACGGGCCGCTTCGCGCTGTTGACTAATATTCAATTTCGAACCCTGGATTCCAACGGGCGGCGGGACATCGGCAGTATGGCAGACCTGCATCAGCTGCTCGTTCGAGTCTGATCGACTCTGGTGGATCCTCTGCACCCGGGGTCGGCATTTGTCCGGCCAAAGACCCCGTGTGTCTCAGCTCACAACAGTCCGAGCTGTGTCACCAGCATCGCGACGACCACGACGAGAACCCAGCCCATGAGATGCTCGACGATCTTCGGGCCGTCGTCCTTGGGGCCGCCGGTACGGACGCGGGCGGCGGTGGCGGAGTGCGCGGTCATACGCCCACTTTGCCAGCGGGAACGTTCTTTGCGGCCGAGACGTTGCTCACAGGGCAAGGGCCCCGGTTTCCCGGGGCCCCGAACCAGGTCTTCCTACGACCGCTCAACGCACGCCCACCGCGGCGAGCGCCGCACGTTGGCGTGGTGTCGGACATGCCGGGAAGTACAGGTAGCAGACGCCTCCGGTACCGGAGACCACCTTGCCCGAGGCGTTGTACCGCTTGGTCCGCAGCCAGATGTTCTCCCATTCGCGCCGCCGGTAGACGCGCCGCACCGCCTCGTTGCTCGGTGAGAACGGGTCGTTGGCGATCACATCGCCGTCCGCGGTGAACCCTATGACGGTCATCAGATGCCCGGCGGTGCCGTACCCCGCCCCCGTCAGCTCCTCCTTCAGGAAGGACTGGGACGTTATGGCCGGGATACCGGCCGCGATCAGCGTCTCCAGATCGGTGAGCGAGCCGAGCCGGGTGACGACGGCCCGGAGGTCCTCGAAGGTGGCCGCGTAGGCGGCGTTGAACGGCCAGTTCCCGCAGCCCTCGTACTGGTAGTCGAACGTGAACCGGGCCGCGTGGCAGACCTGTGGGTCGGCGAACGACGGGTCGACCCAGGCCAGCTGCTCCGGGGTGAGGCGGCCGCCCCAGTACTCGATGATCATCTGCGAGGAGGTGGGGCTGCACCAGGCCTCGCCCCCGTTGTCGTACTCGGGGTACTGGCCGATGTGGATCTCCTGCGAGTAGCGCGGGACGACCAGCTCATGGGCGGGGCCGGGTGGGGTGGCCGGGACGGTGAAGCGGTCGGGGACGTCGGAGCCCATCGCGCCGACCCGCCAGACCTTGGGCGTGAGCCGGGTGCCGGGCCTGCGGTAGAGGGTCAGCCGCAGCCGGTACGAGGCGAGGCGCAGCCCGGTCGCCGGGTCGTCGATGGCGAAGGTGTCGGTCCAGACGGTGCTCTTGCCGTCGCTCTGGTCGTCGACCGAGGTCCGCCTGATGTCCTGGTCGCCCGCCGCCCAGCGGCCCATCACGTACCAGGGGGTGGCGGTGCCGTCGGAGTAGGTGCCCGCGAGCTCGATCTGGAGCCAGGTGCCGTCGGGGGTGTGCGCGTTCCAGGAGGCGATGGCCTCGGTCGCGGGGACGGCGAGCTCATGGACGGGGGACGTCCAGGTCGCGTACTCCCAGCGGGCGGTCCGCCCGGTGTGCGGGTCGGTGTAGTCGGTCGTACCGGCGGGCCTGGCGATCACGATGCCGGGGCGGGAGCCCGCGACGGCGCGCGTCCCCTCGTCGGTGCCGCAGCGCCAGTCGGCGTACGTGGTCCAGGCGCGGTTGTCGACGGTGCTGGCCGGGGTCGGGGCGGAGGGCACGGGATCGGCGGGCGCGCCGGCGCCGGTGTCGGCGGCGGCCGGACCCGCGGTGCCGGCGACGGCCGCGGCGACCGCGGCGGCCAGGACGCTTCTCCGGGACGGCTGTTCGGCTCTGCTCATGGGCGCAAACCCCCAGGTGTCCGAGTCGGGCAGGTCCAGTGCACAGTTGTCCGCCAACTATGGCTCCGGGCGGCACCGTCTGCCAGTACGTCGGTCCCCGGCGCGCCCAGGTTCATTGGTGTCGACCACTGACGGGCACGGGGACGGTCGTCGGCCCCAACCCCCTCACGAGCGGGGCGGGATGAGCGAGAGAGGGGCCCCGGCGCATGCCACCGCGAGGGCGTGCGTACGCCGGGGCCCGTGCCGGGACGTCAGACCAGGTCCATGGCGGCCACCTCGTCCGGACGGCCGTAGCTGACCGGCCCGTGGAAGCGGCGGCGGGCGGTGGTGAACCACCACACCGTGGCCACGGCGAGGACGGCGGCCAGGGCGACCGGCGCGTAGTTGAACGAGTCGGCGGTGACCGGTGAGGCCTGGGGCAGCATGAACAGAACGCTGCTGAGCAGGATCCAGCTCACCGCGACGATCCCGACCGGCCGTCCCCAGCGGCCCAGGTGCCAGGGCCCTGGCTGGAACTCGTCCCCCAGTCGCAGCCGGAGCAGGATCGGGACGGCGTAGGCGAGGAAGAGCCCGACGACATTGACGCTGACGATGGCGGTGAACGCCGTGTGCGACCACCAGCCGGGCAGCACGAGCGCCAGCGAGCAGGCGACCGCCAGCCACACCGCCTTGACGGGGGTGCGGGTGCGCGGCGAGACCGAGTGCCACCAGCGGGAGCCGGGCATCGCGCCGTCCCGGGAGAAGGCGAAGATCTGCCGGGTGTTGCTGGTGAGATTGGCCAGACCACAGAACAGCATGGCGCCGATCACGATCAGGAGCAGTACCTTCGCGGTGCCGACCCCGAGCCCGTCGATGAGGATCTGCACGGGAGGCGCGTCGGCGCTCGCCACCCGGTCGTAGTCACGAATGCTGTAGACCAATGCGAGCATCAGCAGCAGTCCCGAGATCGCCGAGTAAGCGATCGCCCGCGTGATCCCGCGCGGCGCGTTGACCGTCGCCCGCACCGTTTCCTCGGACATGTGGAAGCTGCCGTCGAAGCCGGTGAAGGTCCAGCTCGTGACCAGCAGCCCGAGCATCCCGCCGTAAAGGCCGCTCGTGAAACCGGTGTTGTTCGCGAAATGCGTGACAAAGGAAGCCGGCTGATGATGCTCGGGCATGACGATCAGGGCGGTGACGATCACCACCAGCCCGCTCAGCAGCCACCACACGGAGATCCGGTTCAGTACGGCCACCAGCTGCACGGTGTAGGTGTTGGCGAGCCCCTGCAGCACGATGATCAGGCCCGTGATCAGCACCGTCCGGTGCGGCGTCGGCTCGTACGAGGGCCACTGCAGGGCCATGAACGCCTGTACGAAGGTGGCGGCGGCGTAGCCGGTGGCGGCCGTGCCGCCGACCTGGCCCACGAAGTTCAGCCAGCCGGTGTACCAGGACCAGGCGCCCTTGTGCCGTTTGGCGAGCTTTCCGGCGGAGAAATACAGCGCACCGCTCGTCGGATAGGCCGAGGCGACTTCCGCCATCGCTGCTCCCACGAAGAGCACCATGACGGAGACGCCGATCCAGCCGAAGACGAGAATGCTGGGTCCGCCCGCGTTCAGACCGAAACCGAATCCCGAGAAGATACCCGAGATTATGTTGATGATGGTGAATGATATGGCGAAATTGTCGAACGCCTGAAATCGCCGCGTGAGTTTCCTCGGATAACCCATCGCATGCAGGGTCGCATCGTCGTCGAGCTCGATCGGAGCGGCTCCTCCGCGGGCTTTCGCACGCTGAGCCGATATCCGTTGGTGCACGGGTCGGACCTTTCTCTCGGTGGGGGGTTGAGATACGTCAGACGGCCGGCACGGGCAGACCGCAGGCGCGGCGCGCCCGGGACAGCTGCTCGGCCGGGTCGCCGAAGACGGACCAGGGCATCCGGGAGGCGTAGGGCCCCATCGTGGTGAAGACGGCGCGGGCCTCCTCCTCGCGCCGGGCCATGACCAGGGCGTGTGCGAGGTAGGCCAGGTCGAGGACGGGGGTGAACTGGTATTCGGCCACCGCGGGCAGCCACTGCTCGTGGATCGCCAGGGCGGTCGAGGTCCACTGCGGCTGCTCCCAGACCCGGTCGGCGAGCAGTTGGGTCGGGTCGTAGCACTCGACCAGGGCGACCAGCGGCAGCAGGCGCAGCGGTGAGTCGGCGGGGGCGCGCTGGCCGAGGAAGGCGGCGACGTCCCAGGCGCCGGTGACGGAGCCGCCGTGCCGCGGGAAGAAGCAGGCCAGGAAGCGGTGGTGGGCCTCGCGGTGCCAGGGGTCGAGCGAGAGGACGTGCGCGAACAGGCGCCATGGCCCGGCGGGTGCCGTGAGCAGACCGCGCGGCGCCTGGTCGCGCAGCCGGTGCAGCCGGGCCATGGCCAGCTTGGCCACCCAGGGCGTGGGATCGGCCGGGTCGGCCGACGCGGCCCGGTCGCAGGCGGCCAGCGCTATCCGCTCCAGTGCCTCGGTGCGCGGGTCGCGGGCGTCGGCGGCACGCAGCGCCCGCAGCACGGCCACCCGGGCCCACAGCAGCGCCGCCTCGGCGCCGGGCTCCTCGGCCAGCCAGCGCTCGACGAGGTCGGAGTCGGCGGCCTCCGAGGCGAGCACCAGGGAGCGGTGGGCGCGCAGACCGGCGTCACCGCGCGTTTCGGCCAGGGCGTCGCGGGCGCTGAGATATCGGCCGGCCCGGACATCCACGCATACGCTCGCGAGCACGCGGTCGTCGGCCGCCGGATGCCACACATACTGCCCTTCGAATAACCCCGCGGCCATCTGTCCCAGCCCATCCCCGTTGCGGCATCTCACAGTTGTGCACCAAGCACACTACTCACCACGGGTCTCAACCGGAACGTAGATTTCGATGTGGCGGCCGGAGTTTTTCGGCGGCATTGCGCACAACCGGCCGCTAGTTCAAAGCGACACGTTTTCTGTTCGGGTCGCGCCATCCCCCGTCAAGTACGCGCTTTCAGCCCTACTAGAATGTTCCACAGAAATATGCCCATCACCGCTCCACCGGGAAAAACGATTCACGACCTCGCCACCCGGCTCCGCCGGCTCCCCCCGTCCTGCGGCCCGGTCCGTCTGATCGGTGTCGACGGGCACGCCGGTTCCGGAAAGTCCACGTTCGCCGGGCAGTTGGCCCGGGCGCTGGGCGACGCCCCCGTGCTGCACCTCGACGACATCGCCAGCCATGACGAGCTGTTCGAGTGGACCGACCGTCTGCTGACCCAGGTGATCGCACCGCTCGCCCGGGGCGAGAGCGCCCACTACACGCCCTACGACTGGCGGGCCCGCCGGTTCGGACCGCCCGTCCCCGTGCCGCCCGCCCCGGTGATCGTCGTCGAGGGTGTGGGCGCCGGCCGCCGTGCGCTGCGGCCGTATCTCGCCCGGCTGCTGTGGATGGAGCTGTCGCACGAGGAGTCCTGGCTGCGCGGCCGCTCACGGGACGGCGAGGAGCAGCGGGAGTTCTGGCAGGGGTGGGTCCGGGCGGAGCTGAGGCACTTCGCCGGCGACCCGTCCAGGCCCTTCGCCGACCTTCTGATTCGGCAGTGCGGCAAGGGATATGAGGTGCTCACCGGGCCTGCTGGGACGGTTGGACCGGACCAGCCCATCACACAGGGTGACGACCCATCGGCAATGTGCTGAACTTGTGAAGGGCCTTGCGGGGGAAGTTCCCGGAGTGCTCCAACTCGGCTTGACCCGGGGGCCGTACAGGACTTACGTTCTCAATGTGCGGCCAATCGAGGTCGCCCCCATACGCGAAGCCCCCGGTTGTTCCCCCGTGATCGGGGGCTTCGTTCTGCCCTCACACTCTCATTTCGGGCGCCGAGAGGCGTTGTTCGCTCACCCTCGGTCACCAAGGACCCGCGCCCGATCTGCTCCCACCTCGTCAAACGTCCGGTGCGGCACCCTGGGGCGGGCCATGCCCGCGCGGGTACGATGCCATCGGTGCGACCTACGGACGGCTGCTCTGCGCACCGTTGCAACTCCGGTCCGCGGTACGGCGGTTCGAACAAGGCGGCCCCGGGCGACGGCCCGGTGGCCAACCGACGGGGGCACGGTTTGTGGGGGACGTGATGGACTTCGGCATGCAGGGCCCCGAGGCCCCGGCCGACCTCGCCTGGCTGCGAGGTGTGGACGCCTACACGATGGGGGCCTATCCGCAGGCGGAGGAGGAGTTCCGCACCGCGGTGCGGATCGATCCCGGGATGGCCGACGGCTGGCTCGGTCTGCACGCGCTGCGTGTCGACACGACGACCGCGCTGCTGCGGATGTTCCGGCACCGGGACCGCTTCGGGGAACAGCGGTCCCGGCATCGGCGGGCGCTGAACTCCTGGTACTGGCTGGGGTGGTGGGTGCAGCCGGTCCTGGAGAGCCCGCGTGATCTGCTGCTGGCGCACTCCTCGCACTGGCTGGACGGCCGGCACGTCCCGGAGCTGGACCGGGCGCTGGCCGGGCTCCCGCCCGTGGACACCGATCACCAGGTCCGCTTTCTGCACGCCTGCCGCGCCTATCTGGTCAAGGACTGGGAACAGCTGGTCCGGCACACCGACCCACTGCTCGACGACGCGCTGCTCGGCATCGAGGCGGGCCTGTTCGGCGGCATGGCCCGGGTACGGCTGGAGATGTACGGACAGGCCGAGCCGCTGCTGTCGGCCGCGCTGATGCGGTGCCGCAGCGAGCAGCCACAGCGCAAGGAGCTGCGGTACTGGCTGGCCCGGGCGCACGAGGGCACGGGCAGGTCGGCGGCCGCGTTACCGCTCTACCGTGCCGTGCACCGCGTCGACCCCGCCTTCATGGACACCTCGGCCCGGCTCGCGGCGATCGCCGAGTGCGACGGGTACGACGACCCCGCCGACCTCGCGGCGATCACGCTGACCGGGGTCGGACAGGACATGGTCGACGGCCCCGACGGACTCGATCCGCTCTTCGGCACCGAGGGACGGGACCTGCGGCTGCCGGACCCGGATCTGCCGCCGGCCGGTTCGCTGCCGTCGGTGGTGGATCCGGCGGTGCGCGAGAAGGCGAGCGTGTCCCCGGATCCGCTGCCCGCCGGGCCGACCGATCCCGGGCTGCTTGAGGAGGCACTTGCCGAACTGGAGCGCATGGTGGGCCTGGAGCCCGTCAAACGCCAGGTCAAGGCGCTGTCCGCCCAGTTGAACATGGCCCGGTTGCGCACCGGGCAGGGCCTGCCCGTGCAGCCTCCCAAACGGCACTTCGTCTTCTCCGGCCCCTCCGGCACCGGCAAGACCACGGTCGCCCGCATCCTGGGCCGGGTCTTCTACGCCCTCGGCCTGCTCGGCGGCGACCATCTCGTGGAGGCCCAGCGGGCCGATCTGGTCGGCGAGTATCTGGGCCAGACGGCCGTGAAGGCCAATGAGCTCATCGACTCCGCGCTCGGCGGGGTCCTGTTCGTGGACGAGGCGTACTCCCTCTCCAACACCGGCTACGGCAAGGGCGACGCCTACGGCGACGAGGCCCTCCAGGTGCTGCTGAAGCGGGCCGAGGACAACCGGGACCACCTGGTGGTGATCCTCGCGGGCTACCCCGAGGGCATGGACCGCCTGCTGGCCGCCAACCCCGGCCTGTCCTCGCGCTTCACGACCCGCGTCGACTTCCCGTCCTACCGACCCCTCGAACTCACCTCGATCGGCGAGGTCCTCGCCGCGGAGAACGGTGACGTGTGGGACGAGGAGGCGCTGGACGAGCTGCGCTCCATCGCCGGGCATGTGGTCGATCAGGGGTGGATCGACGAGTTGGGCAACGGACGGTTCCTGCGGACGCTGTACGAGAAGAGCTGCGCCTATCGGGATCTGCGGCTGTCCACCTATCCGGGCGCCCTGACGCGGGACGACTTGTCGACCTTGCGGTTGCCGGATCTGATGCAGGCGTACGGGGAGGTTCTGTCGGGGAGGGGCCCGCAGGATCCGTCTGCCATGTGAGACAGCCGGAGCCCGCGGGCTCCGGCTGTCGTCCGATCCAACGGACAGGCCCTATCCGGCCAGTGCCCCTTCCGGCTCACCACTGCTCACCCGCGGCGCGGTGACCCGGACCTCCGGCAGCTCCCGATGGGCCGGGTCCCGTACCTCGCCGACCAGCAGCTCCAGTACGTCCTCCAGGGCGACGAGCCCCAGGACCCTGCCGGACGCGTCGGCCACCTGGGCCAGATGGGTCGCGGCGCGGCGCATCACCGTGAGGGCGTCGTCCAGCGGAAGTTCCGAGCGCAGGGTCGTCATCGGGTGCCACACCTGCTGCGGCACCGCACGCTCGGACTCCTCCAGGTCGAGTACGTCCTTCACATGCAGGTAGCCCATGAAGGCGCCGTTCTCCGTGGCGACCGGGAAGCGGGAGTAGCCGGTGCGGGCGGTGAGGGCGACGATCTGGCCCGGGGTGACCGACGGGCTGACCGTGACCAGGGACTCGCGGTCGAGGAGTACGTCCGTCACCGGGCGGGAGCCCAGTTCCAGCGCGTCCTCCAGGCGCTCCTGCTCCTCGGGGTCGAGCAGTCCCGCCTGGCCGGAGTCCTCCACCAGCCGGTTGAGCTGCTCGCTGGTGAACACCGCCTCGATCGCGTCCTTCGGCTCGACCCGGAACAGTCGCAGGACGGCCTGCGCGACCGCGCCGAGGGCCACCGTGATCGGCCTGCAGAAGCGGGCGAACCAGACCAGGCCGGGGCTGAGCCACAGCGCGGCCTTCTCCGGGGCCGCCATCGCCAGGTTCTTCGGCACCATCTCGCCGATGACCAGATGGAAGAAGACCACCGCCGCGAGCGCGATGACATAGGTCAGCGGATGGATCACGCCGTCCGGCAGATGGATCCACTCGAACACCGGCTCCAGCAGATGCGCCACCGTCGGCTCGGCGACCGCGCCGAGCGTCAGCGAGCAGACCGTGATGCCGAACTGGGCCGCGGCCATCATCTGCGGCAGCCGTTCCAGGCCGTACAGGACCTGACGGGCCCGTGCCGTGCCCAGCGGTTCGATCTGGCTGCGGCGGACCGAGACGAGGGCGAACTCGGCGCCGACGAAGAAACCATTGGCCAGCACGAGCAGCGCGGCGAAGAGAAGTTGGAGCACGCTCATCGGGCGACCTCCACCACGGGCCCGGTCCGGACCAGCCGGACCCGCTCGGCGCGGTAGTGGCCGACCCGGCGCACCGACAGCCGCCAGCCCGGCAGTTCCGCCCTGTCCCCGACGGCCGGGATACGCCCGAGCAGGTCGGCGACCAGTCCGGCGACGGTCTCGTACGGCCCCTCGGGCACATCGAGGCCTATGCGCTGGAGGATGTCGACACGGCAGCTGCCGTCGGCGTCCCAGGCGGGCCGGCCGTCCTCCGGCGGGGCGGCGGCGAGTTCGGGCAGGTCCTGACCGTCGTGCTCGTCGCGGACCTCACCGACGATCTCCTCGACGATGTCCTCCAGCGTGACCACGCCGGCCGTGCCGCCGTACTCGTCGACGACGACCGCGATGGGCTGCTCGCTGCGCAGCTGGGCCAGGAGCGGCTGGACCGGCAGGGTCTCGGGGACCAGCAGCGCCGGGCGGGCGATACGGCCGACGGGCGTACGCAGCCGGTCACCCGAACGGATCGCCAGCGCGTCCTTCAGATGGACCATGCCGACGATTTCGTCGATCTTCTCCCGGTAGACCGGGAAGCGGGACAGACCGGTCGCGCGGGTCAGGTTCACCACGTCCTCGGCCGTGGCCGACGACTGCAGCGCGCTGACCTTCACGCGCGGGGTCATCACATGCTGCGCGGTCAGTTCGCCCAGCGACAGCGTCCGTACGAAGAGGTCCGCGGTGTCCTGTTCCAGGGCGCCGGCCTGGGCGGAGTGGCGGGCCAGGGAGACGAGTTCGTCGGGGGTGCGGGCGGAGGCCAGCTCCTCGGTGGGCTCGATCCCCAGCGCGCGGACGAGGCGGTTGGCGACGGAGTTCAGCCCGGCGATCACCGGGTGGAACAGCCGGGCGAAGGCGTGCTGCGGGCCGGCGACGAAGCGCGCGACCTGCATCGGCCGGGACACCGCCCAGTTCTTGGGCACGAGCTCACCGATCACCATCTGCACGGCCGAGGCCAGCAGCATGCCGACGACCACGGCCACCCCGGACACCGCGCCCTCGGGGATGCCGATCGCGGTGAAGGGCCCACCGAGCAGCTCCGCGAGCGCCGGTTCGGCCAGCATGCCGACGACGAGGGAGGTGATGGTGATGCCGAGCTGGGTGCCGGAGAGCTGGAAGGACAGTTCCCTGAGGGACGCGACGACCCGGAGGGCGCGCTTGTCGCCCTCCGCGGCGGCCTTTTCGGCGTCCGTCGCCTCGACCGTGACCAGGCCGAACTCGGCGGCCACGAAGAAGCCGTTGGCGAGGATCAGGAGGAACGCGGCTGCGAGGAGCAGCAAGGGGGTGCTCATGATGCCGCCGCCCCGGTATGTCGGGGGCGGGCGGCGCAGGTACTACAGGACGATCCGTCCATCGCTGGAGGGAATCACTCCTCGGGTAGCAGGGGACCTCTGAGGATCCGGTCGGAACATCAGCGGCGGAGGCGTCACAGAAACGCCTCCGCCAACAGATTAATCAAGACATGGGGATTTACGGCAGGGTGGACGCCCCCGAGTCAGCCCTCATGCTTCCCGGGCTCCCTGATGGACCGGGCCTCGGCCAGCGCCCGCAGGGCGCGCGCGTCGGCGATGGCGTGCTGCTTGGCGATGCCGGGCTGGATGCCGAGCGCGGGCAGGCTGGTGCCGTCGCTGAGGTTGAGGAACACCCAGGGATCACCCGGGCGGAGGTTCACCTGGAGGATCTCGGCCCAGTCGAGTCGGCGCCGGGTGGCGATGTTCACCACGGTGACACCGGACTCGTCGCAGACGACCTTGACCCGGGCCAGCATCGCCAGCACACCGGACATGAGCGCCGCGGTGAGGACGAAGCTGAGGCGCTCGCCCGGGCTGAGCTTCTCCAGCATCAGGGCGACCGCGGTGATCACCACGAAGATCGCGGCGGCCGCGGTGAGCAGCACGGCCCGGGTGCGGCCCGGCCGGAAGGTGACGGGCAGGGCGGGCAGTTGTTCGGACATCTTGGTACGGCCCCCCGGGATCAGAGGCGGCAGGCGTGGATGGCCGTGGTCAGGATGGCCCGGGCGCCGATGTCGTACAGGTCGTCCATGATCCGCTGGGCCTCCTTGGCCGGAACCATCGCCCGGACGGCGACCCAGCCCTCGTTGTGCAGCGGCGACACGGTCGGGGACTCCAGACCCGGGGTGAGGGCGACGGCCTTCTCCAGCTGCTCGACCCGGCAGTCGTAGTCCATCATCACGTACGTCCGGGCGACCAGGACGCCCTGGAGGCGGCGCAGGAACTGCTGCACCCTGGGCTCCTCGGCGTCCGCGTCGGTGCGGCGGATGACGACGGCCTCGGACTTCATGATCGGGTCGCCGACGACCTCCAGGCCGGCGTTGCGCAGCGAGGTGCCGGTCTCGACGACGTCCGCGATGACCTGGGCGACACCGAGCTGGATGGCGGTCTCGACGGCGCCGTCGAGGTGGACGACGGAGGCGTCGATGCCGTGGTCGGCGAGGTGCTTGGCGACGATGCCCTCGTAGGAGGTGGCGACCGTCTTGCCGTTGAGGTCCGCCAGGTCGTGGCCGACGATGCCCGGCTTGGTGGCGAAGCGGAAGGTGGAGCGGGCGAAGCCGAGCGGCAGGATCTCCTCGGCGTTGGCACCGGAGTCGATCAGCAGGTCCCGGCCGGTGATGCCGATGTCGAGCTGGCCGGAGGCGACGTAGATGGCGATGTCGCGGGGGCGGAGGTAGAAGAACTCGACGTCGTTCTCCGGGTCGACGATCCGCAGTTCCTTGGACTCGCGCCGCTGCTGGTAGCCGGCCTCATGCAGCATGTCCGCCGCAGGGCCGGAGAGTGAACCCTTGTTGGGGACGGCGATGCGCAGCATGAGGTCGGCTTCCTTCGTTCGCTCTTGCGGTGGGTGGGGTTGCTGGTGCTCAGAGGTGGGCGTAGACGTCGTCGAGGGAGATCCCGCGGGCGACCATCATCACCTGGACGTGGTAGAGCAGCTGCGAGATCTCCTCGGCGGCGGCTTCCTTGCCCTCGTACTCGGCGGCCATCCAGACCTCGGCGGCCTCCTCGACGACCTTCTTGCCGATGGTGTGGACGCCCTTGCCCACCAGTTCGGCGGTGCGGGACGTGGCGGGGTCGCCGTTTGCGGCCTTCTGCTGGAGCTCGACGAAGAGCTCCTCGAACGTCTTCTTGGACATGGTGACGCTCAGCTTAGGCCACATACGGCTTTCGTCAGTGCCAGGGTTCAGATACTGAGCGAAGCGTGGCCGCCGTCGCCACGGCCGCCGTCACCGCCTCGTGCCCCTTGTCCTCGTTCGAGCCCTCGATACCGGCCCGGTCCAGGGCCTGCTCCTCGGTGTCGCAGGTCAGCACGCCGAAGCCGATGGGGACGCCGGTCTCGACCGACACCTGGGTGAGGCCCTGGGTGACGCCCTGGCAGACGTACTCGAAGTGCGGGGTGCCGCCGCGGATGACGACACCGAGGGCCACGATCGCGTCGTAGCCGCGGCCCGCGAGGACCTTGGCGACCACCGGGAGCTCCCAGCTGCCGGGGACCCGCAGCAGGGTCGGCTCGTCGATCCCCAGGTCGTGCAGGGCGCGCAGCGCGCCGTCCACCAGTCCGTCCATCACCTTCTCGTGCCACTGTGCCGCGATGACCGCGACCCGC
>JABFVM010000492.1 GCA_013362785.1 Streptomyces sp.
CGGCGGGAAGGTGCCGTGGGTGCGCGAGTACGCCATCGACCAGGCCTCCGGCACCAGCAGCCGCCGGGCCTCCTCCGGCGTGCCGGCCACCGCGACCGTGCCGGAGATCACGACGTACGGCTCGGCGGCCCAGGGCGAGGGCCGGAAGTGCTCGCGGTAGTGATCGATGCCGCGCTGCATCTTCTCCCTGCTCCTGAGGTCCCCGATGACCATCGGCAGCCCCGCGCGGGCCGCGATGTCCGCGCCCTCGCCCATGGCCAGCACGAACGGCGGCACGGTCAGCCCCTCGGCGGGCCGCGCGTGCACCCCGGTCGGCGAGGTGCCGCGGAACCAGCCGAGCAGCTCCTCGATCTGCGCCGCGAAGTCCTCCGCGTCCCCCTTGTCCCGGCCCAGCGCCCTGCGCACCCCGTCGGTGAAGCCGACGGACCGGCCGAGCCCCATGTCGATCCGCCCCGGGAAGAGGGACTCCAGCACCCCGAACTGCTCGGCCACGACCAGCGGTTGATGGTTGGGCAGCATCACACCGCCGGTGCCGACCCGGATACGGCTCGTGGCCCCGGCGACGGCGGCGGCCAGCACCGTCGGCGCCGAACCGGCGACACCGGGTACGCCGTGGTGCTCCGACACCCAGATCCGGTGGTAGCCCAGGTCCTCCAGCTCCCGCGCCAGCGTCACGGTGTCGCGCAGCGCCTCGGCGTCGGTGTGGCCCTCCCGGGTGCGGGAGCGGTCGAGGACGGAGAAGCGGGTCGCCGCGATCACGGAGCTCATATGGGGTTCAACAACGCCGTCGCCGCAGGATTCCTCAGGGCGCGATGTTGTGGTTCAGACGGAACAGGTTGCCCGGGTCGTAGTGCCTCTTCAGATCCCTGAGACGGTCGTAGTTCGTGCGGTAGTTGGCCCGGACGAGGTTCTGGTCGTCGCCGTCGATGAAGTTCACGTAGCCGCCCTCCATGGCGTGCGGTTCGAGCGCCTGGTGGAAGCCGCGCACCCAGTCCTTCTGCGCCTCGCAGTCCGCACGCGTGGTGAGGGTCCCGCTGAGTGCGAACGCGTAGCCGGCGTCCCGGTAGGAGAAGGCGGTCTCCTCCTGTCCCACCCGGCCGACGGCGCCGTCGAGCGGGTAGGCGACCGTGACGCTCTGGATGGACGGGGTGGTGGCGCCGTGCTCGACGCAGGTGTCGATCACACCGTCCGACAGGTCCTGGGTGAACGTGCCCTTCCAGTAGTGGTAGAGCCCCGGCGGCACCAGGTCGTCGAAGAGGGTGTTGATCACCGGGTAGGGAAGGCGTTCCAGATACTGGCCCAGCACCGGTCCGAGCGCGGCGAGCCGGTCCCTGATCCGGTCGTCCTCGTCCTGAGAGCCGGTCCAGCAGGCGATCACACCGCACAGCGGCCGTCCGTGCCAGCGCTCGGGCAGGAACGGCACCGGCGGACCGAGCCCGACGACGAGCAGCGCGCCGAGGTTCTCGTCCCCCTCGCCGACCAGCTCCCGGTAGCGGCGGATCACGTCGCCGTCGAGCGGGAAGAAGACGGGCCCGCCGAGGATGTCGGCGATCGGGTGCAGCCGGTAGGCGAAGGACGTGACGACCCCGAAGTTCCCGCCGCCGCCGCGCACCCCCCACATCAGGTCGCTGTGCTGCTCGTCCGTGCAGGTCAGAAAGGCTCCGTCGGCCGTCACCAGGTCCACGGAGACCAGGTTGTCGCAGGCCAGACCGCAGCGGCGGGACAGATAGCCCATGCCGCCGCCGGTCGTTAGGCCGCCCACGCCGGTCGTGGAGACGACCCCGCCGGTGGTGGCCAGTCCGAAGGCGTGCGTGGCGTGGTTGAGGTCCGCCAGGGTGCAGCCGCCCTCGACCCACGCGGTGCGGGTCTCGGGATCGACACGGGTTCCGCGCATCCGGCCGAGGTCGAGGACGGCGCCGCCGTCGCAGGTGCCGTAGCCGGGGACGCTGTGGCTGCCGCCGCGCACGGCGAGTGGCAGGCCCTGGTCGCGGGCGAAGTCGACCGTGGCGATGACGTCGCCCGCGTCGACGGCCCTGACGATGATCGCCGGCCGCCTGTCGTGCATCGCGTTGTAGACACTGCGGGCCTCGTCGTAGTCCGGGTCGCCGGGCTCGACGATCTCGCCGCGGACGGCTCCGCGCAGCCGGTCGAGCAGTCTGTCGTCGAGGGTCGGTGTGTAGGTGGTCATGGCCGCCACCTGCTCTCCGCTCCTGGGTAGGGGAAGGGGTACCCCACCGGTCTACGCGCGGAACGGGGGTGCGCTCATCGCCCGAATCGCCCATCCCGGTGGACCGGGCATGGGCAGAACGGCCCATGTGCCTCAGGCGAGGCCGTGCTTGTAGGCGTACGCCGTCGCCGCCGCCCGCGAGGACACGTCGAGCTTGGCGAAGATGTTGTTGAGGTGCCGGGCGACGGTGTGCTCGCTGATCACCAGCTCGGCGGCGACGGCCCGGTTCGTGTGGCCCGCCGCGACCAGCCGCAGCACCTGTATCTCGCGCTCGGTGAGCCCGCCGGGCCGCCGTCGGCGCACCTCGGCGAGCAGGGCCGCCGCCCGGCGCGCGTCGGGTACGGCACCGAGCTGCCGGAAGGTCTGCTCGGCGGCCCGCAGCTCCATCCGCGCCCCCTCCGCGTCCCCGGCGGCCCGGTCGGCCGCGGCCAGGGTCATCCGCACCTGCGCCGCCTCGTACGGCACCCGCAGCTCCAGCCAGAGCGTCAGCGCCCGGCGCAGCAGCGGCAGCGCGCGGTCCGGGTCCCGGGCGGCGAAGGCCACCGCGCCGGACGCGGTCGCGGCGCTCGCGTGCAGCAAGGTCACCTCCGAACCGCACCGCCGCTGCCAGTCGAGGGCCAGGGACTGGAGCTCCTGCGCGGCCGTGCCTGCCTCGGTGGTCCGGCCCAGCGCCAGGCAGATCTCCACCTGGGCCGCGAGCAGCCTGCACCGCTCAAGACCGCCGGTCTCGGCCCCGGTCGCGAGGGCCGGCTGCAGCGCGGTGGCCGAGGCGTCGGCCTTCCCCTGGGCCAGCCGCAGCAGGGCGAGTCCGGGCTGCGGGTCACGCCCGAGTTCATGGGTGCGGTCGTACGACTCCTCCGCCGCGGCGAGCTCTCCGCGGCGCCGCCGGATCTGGCCGGCCAGATAGACCGCCTCGGCGGCCATCCGCCGCTCGTAGGGCAGCAGTTCCGCACAGGTCCGCTCGGCCTCGGACAGCGCCTCGGCCCAGCTGCCGCGCAGCTCCAGCACCTCCACCCGGTGCACCCGGCACAGTCCGCGGAAGTTGTTCTCGGCGGGCATCGCCGCGCACCAGCTCATCGCCGCCTCGCTCCATTCGGCGGCGCGTTCCAGGTCGACGCAGGCCATGGACTGCTGGAGGCCCAGGCAGTAGACCCAGCCGGTGAAGAAGGAGCTGAGCTCACCGGCCATGGCCGAGCACATGGCGTCGTCCAGGAGATCGAGTCCGTCACCGACCCGCCCCTGCGCCACCAGGACGCCCGACTGCGCCTGGACGCTCATCGCGAGCAGATCCGGGCTGTCGCAGCGCCGCGCGATCCCGGCCATGCGCCGGGCCGCCGCCATCGCCTCGTCGAACGCGCCCCGCTGCTGGGCGTCCTCCGCGTCCATCCAGGCGAGGTAGCACTGCTCGGCACACTCCGGCTCACCGTGCAGATGCCGCCGCGCCCGGCGCAGCCAGCCGGCGGCCACGGCGCTGCGTCCGGCCAGCTGGTGTTCGTAGAAGAGCAGCCAGGCCATGTGCCCGGCCTCCCGGGCCGCATCCCGTGCCACATACCCGGAGTAGGCCCGCATCCGCTGCACGACCGACTCCTCGACCCGGCTCGTCCACCATGCGGCGTCGGCGAAGGCGGCGCAGTCGTCGGGGGTGAGACAGGCGGGGTCCAGGGCGGCCAGCAGCCGGTACGCCTCGGCCCACGCCTCACGCGCGACGGCGTCCCTGGCCTGCCGCAAGGTGTCCGCGGCGGCCCTGTCGATCGTCCGCTCGGTCACTCGCGGCTCCCTTCTCGCACACTGCGAGCAGGACCGGCCCCTCACCAGGATAGGCAGGACGGATACCGGGGGAGTCAGTGAGCGGACATCCGGAGCGGGGCCGGGTGCTCGTGGTCGCAGCTGTCGTCGATGCCGTACGTGTCCCAGACCGGGAACGGGTCGACGGACGGGAGGTCCTCGCCGTCGGCCATCAGGCAGTCGGCCAGGGCGGCCCGGAGCGCCTCCGCGCGCAGCTGTGTGCCGATGAGGACCAGCTCCTGCGCGTACGGGGCGTCGCCGTCCCGCGCGAAGCTGGGCTCGAAGCGGGCGACGGAGCCGGCCTGCGACCACAGCCCCGTCACCTGGGGACGGCTGGCGAGGGTGAAGAAGCCCTTGGACCGCAGCACCTTTCCGTAGGCGCCGCTGTCGAGCTCCTCCGTGACGAAGGTCCACAGCCGCCCGGGGTGGAAAGGCACCGCGGAGCGGAACACCATGGAGGAGATCCCGTACTCCTCGGTCTCCGGTACGTGGTCGCCGTTGAGCTCCCGCACCCAGCCCGGCGCCTGCTGGGCGCGCTCCAGGTCGAACAGCCGCGTGCCGAGCACCTCTTGGAGCGCCACGCGTCCCTGTACGGCGTCGACGATCCGCGCGGCGGGGTTGAGCCGGCCCAGGGCCGCACGCAACCGGTCCGCCGTCCCGTCGTCCACCAGGTCGAGCTTGTTGAGCACGATGACGTCGGCGAACTCGACCTGGTCGACGAGCAGATCGCTGACGGTGCGCTCGTCGTCCTCGTACTGGTCGAGGCCGCGCTCGGCGAGTTCGTCGCCGCTGTCCAGCTCGGGCAGGAAGCCTGCGGCGTCGACGACGGTGACCATGGTGTCCAGGAGGGCGAGGTCGCCGAGGGTGGCGCCGTCGTCGCGGGCGAAGGCGAAGGTGGCCGCGACGGGCATGGGCTCGGAGATGCCGGACGACTCGATCAGGAGATGGTCGAAACGGCCCTCCCGGGCGAGCCGGTCGACCTCCTCCAAGAGGTCGTCGCGCAGGGTGCAGCAGATGCAGCCGTTGGTCATCTCGACCAGGCGTTCCTCGGTCCGCGACAGCGCGGCCTCGCCGCCCCGCACCAGCGAGGCGTCGATGTTGACCTCGCTCATGTCGTTGACGATGACGGCCACGCGCAGTCCCTCGCGGTTTGCCAGGACGTGGTTGAGCAGGGTCGTCTTGCCCGCCCCGAGGAAGCCGGACAGGACGGTGACGGGCAGACGGCGGTCGTACGGCATCACGGTCAGCCCTCGGGGTGCAGGAGCCCGCGCTCGTACGCCTTCACCAGGTGCTGCGGCACGAGGTGGCGGACGCCGTCGATCGTCAGGGGCACGAGCTGGGGTGTGCTCGCCTTCCACTGGGCGCGGCGGTGGCGGGTGTTGCTGCGGGACATCTTCCGCTTGGGGACAGCCATGACGGACCTCCTCGGTGGGTGAACACCGAGGACGCTACATGAAAATGGATCCCATTAACAATTAGAAGAGGGGGGGGAGGATGGCTGGGCTGGGGTCAGCGGCGTGAGCGCACCCGGGCGTCCCGCGGTGGCCGGATGAACTGGAGCTCCAGCGTGAGGGGCGGATCGGCGAGACCCGGTCCGCCCGCGGCCGCCCAGCGCGCGACCTCCTCCGTGCAGTCGTCGTCCATCGCGAAGCCCACCCAGGTGGGGCGCCCGCCGGCCCGGCGCCCCGCGGCCGACGGCTGGACGACGATCACGTTGGCCTGGTCGCAGGGGCCCAGGCAGTCCGTCGTACGGACCTGGAAGCCGTGCTCGGCCCCTGCGGCGCGCAGCCGGTCCAGCTGCCAGGCGTGATCGGTGCCGGGGTGCTTGCTCCGGTTTCCGCAGCAGCAGCCCCGGCAGACGACGAGAGTGCAGGGGCGCTCGCGGGCGGCGCCGATCAGGAACGTACGGGTAGACATGGGAGAAGCATCTCCTACTCCTTGGCGCCCACCAGCATCCGGACCTCGAACTCCGCATAGGCGGCGTCCTCCTGGGGCCCCTGACGGTCGCTCAGCACGGTGCCCAGCCAGCCGAGGAAGAAGCCCGCCGGGATGGAGACGATGCCGGGGTTCTGCAGCGGGAACCACGCGAAGTCGGCGTCCGGGTAGAACGAGCCCGCAGTGGAGGAGACCACCGGGGAGAACAGCACCAGCAGGACCGAGCAGGCCAGCCCGCCCCAGAGGCTGAGCAGCGCCCCCTCGCCGGTGAAGCGGCGCCAGAACAGGGTGTACACGATCGTCGGCAGGATCGCGGACGCCGCGATGGCGAAGGCGAGGAAGGCGAGCGTCGCGGTGTTGGCGCCCCAGGAGATCAGGGCCAGCATCATCGCGAGGACACCGATGACGGCCGCGGACAGCCGGGCGACCATCAGCTCCTCGGTCTCGCTCGCACGGCCCTTGCGGATCACCTCGCCGTACAGGTCGTGGGCGAGGGACGAGGCGGCGGCGAGGGTGAGGCCGGCCGCGACGGCGAGCAGCGTGACGAAGGCGAGGCAGGACAGCAGGGCCGTGAGGATGCCGCCGCCGAGGGCGTTGGCCAGCAGCAGGACCGCGGAGTCGCCCTTGTGGTCGGTCTCCGCGATGGTCTCCCGGCCGACGACGGCGGTGGC
>JABFVM010000219.1 GCA_013362785.1 Streptomyces sp.
CGGGGGTTGAGGCGGCGGGCGGTGAGGGCGGCGCGGATGTTGGTCTCGTCGTCGTCATAGACGAGGGCGAGCGCGTCGGCCCGTTCCACGCCCGCCTCGGCGAGCTTGGCCTCGGTGGCCTCCGCGGCCTCCACCACCCGTACGCTCCCGGCCGGTTCGGCGCCACCACCGGCACCGCCGCCCGCCCGGTTGACGGCCGCGTTGACCATCCGGTCAAGGAGCGCCGCCGACGCGGCCCGGGCCCGGCCCACGACCGGTGGTCGTTCCGTGCGTTCGGAGGGCGGCACGACGAGCGTGACCTGCTCGCCGTACACCCCGCGCAACTCGGCGGCCAGCCGGTGCGCGAGCCCGTCGTCGCCGCACACCACCATGTGCGCGGCGGTGTCACTCGCTAAAGCCTGATTCGGAACGCTCCCCACGAGGGGAAAGACTGCCTGAAAGTGACGGGTGGTTCCAGAAGCGGCCGTTCCGCGACTGAACGCCCGGGCCCCTCCGGCCGTATCGGAGGGGAGGGAAACCAGCAGGGAAACCAGCGCCCTTCCGCACCACCGGAGGTACCTCGCCCGTGGCGACCACCAAAGCGGCCCCGCAGGCGTCGCAGACGTCGCAGGTCCCCCCGTCCTCGCCGGGAACGGACGGCGGGACCGAAGACCGCAGGACCTCGGACTCCCGGCGGACCGCGGAAGAGGGCCGGCACCTCAACTCCCCCCTCTTCCTCACCATGCTGCTCCTGACGCTGGTGCTGCTGCAGAGCCCGATCCGCCGCGCGCTCTCCGCACCGGTCATGCAGAGCTGGACGACGGTGTTCGTCGCGGTGATCGTCCAGGCGCTGCCCTTCCTGGTCCTCGGCGTGCTGCTCTCGGCGGCCATCGCGGTGTTCGTCCCGCCGTCCTTCTTCGCCCGCGCCCTGCCCGGCCGTCCCGCCCTCGCCGTCCCGGTCGCCTCGGCGGCGGGCGCGGTGCTGCCGGGCTGCGAGTGCGCGTCCGTGCCCGTGGCCGGGGCGCTGGTCCGGCGCGGAGTCACTCCCGCCGCGGCGCTGGCCTTCCTCCTCTCCGCCCCGGCGATCAACCCGATCGTGCTGACGGCGACGGCGGTCGCCTTCCCCGGCAACCCGGAGATGGTCCTCGCCCGCCTGGTCGCGAGCCTGCTGGTGGCCTGCGCGATGGGCTGGCTGTGGCTGCGCCTGGGCCGCACCGACTGGCTGAAGCCGCCTGCCCATCCGTCCCACGAGGGCCAGAGCAGGGGCGAGGCCTTCTGGGGCTCCGTCCGGCACGACGTGATGCACGCCGGCGGCTTCCTGGTGATCGGCGCGATGGCGGCGGCCACCCTCAAGGCGGTCGCCCCGGAGAGCTGGCTGCGGGTGGCGGCCGACAACCCGGTGCTGTCGGTCCTCGCCCTCGCGGTCCTCGCCGTCGTCCTGTCGATCTGCTCGGAGGCGGACGCGTTCGTGGCGGCGTCACTGTCGCAGTTCTCGCTGACGGCCCGGCTCACCTTCCTCGTCGTGGGCCCGATGATCGACCTCAAGCTGTTCGCGATGCAGGCGGGCACCTTCGGCCGCGCCTTCGCCCTGCGCTTCGCCCCGGCCACCTTCGCGCTCGCGGTGGCCGTGTCGGTACTCACGGGGTGGGTGATCCTGTGAACCGCCAGGCCCAGTCGGCAGTCCTGTTCCTCCTCGGCGCGTCCCTCCTCCACGCCGGCACCACCGACCTCTACCTGCGCTACGTCAAAGCGGGCCTGCGCCCACTGGTACTGGCGGCCGGCGCGGTACTGATCGCGGCGGCGGTGGCGACGGTCTGGTACGAACGGAAGCGGGCGCGCCGCGAGAAGCGGACCGCTGCGCAGGCCGGCGCACTGGCTGAGGTGCGGACCGGCGCACAGGCCGAAGCGCAGACCGCCGAACAGCCCCACGAACAGACCCACCAACACCCTCACGCCCAGGACGCCGCCCACCCCCGCCCCCGCCCCCACCCCGAACCCCGAGTCGCCTGGCTCCTGGTGCTCCCCCTCTTCGCCCTGATCCTGGTCGCCCCGCCGGCCCTCGGCTCCTACAGCGCCACCCGCACCGGCACCGCCCTCCAGGAACCGCTCGCCTACCCGGCGCTCCCCGCCGCCGACCCCCTGCCCCTCAGCGTCGTCGACTACGCGGGCCGTGCCGTCTACGACCACGGCCGTACCCTTCACAACCGCCGGGTCCAGCTCACCGGCTTCCTGGCCCTGGACCACGACGGCACCCCCTACCTCGTCCGCATGGCCCTCAACTGCTGTGCCGCGGACGCCCAGCCGGTCAAGGTCGCCCTCACCGGCCAGGTCCCGCCGGTCCTGCAACCGGACACCTGGCTGCGGATCACCGGCACCTACACCCCACGCCGCGCCGAGGACCCGGTCAACGGCGGCCCCATCCCGTTCATCGAGGTCACGGAGGCGAAGCCGGTGACGGCGCCGAAGGATCCGTACGACGAGAGCTGGAACAACTGAGCCGCGTACCCCTGACACCCGGGGGGTAGGGGGCCCGCTGTGGGGGAGCGGGCGCGGGGACTGGAGGCGGCGCGGGTCGCCGAGATACTGGTGCGGCGGCCGGACGGGCTGCCCGGTCGACGCGGTTCCGGATACCGGGTCGGCGAGGCGACCGTGCTGACGGCCGCGCATGTCGTCGCGGGCCCGCTCGCATCGCTCCGGGTGCGCTTCGACGCGGACCGACCGGGGGAGTGGGCCGCCGACGCCAGGGTCGTACTGCTGGCAGAGTCCGCAGACGTGGCACTGCTGGAGATCACCGATCCCCCGACCGGCGCGCCCCCGGCCGGCCCACCCCCCTACGCGGCCGTGCCCGACGCCGATCTGACCCTGCCCTTCAGCGCGATGGGCTTCCCCCGCTTCAAGCTCCGCGAGGACACCGCGCACCTCCTGGACGACGGATCGCCCAGCCAGTACCGCGACTCGTGCCATGTCTCGGGCACGGTCTCCGTGCTGTCCAACCGCCGTGAGGGCACCCTGGAGCTGGCCGTCGTCACCCCGCCCGCCGACGTCGAGCCGGACCGCTCGCCCTGGGAGGGCATGTCGGGTGCCGTGGTGTGGTGCGGCGGCCGGGTGATCGGCGTGGTGCGGGCCCATCACCGCTCGGACGGCCTGGGCAGGCTCGCGGCCGGACGGGTGGAACGCTGGTACGACACGCTGACCCCCGCCGAACTGGAACTGCTCCAGCGTTACGGCGGACTGCCCCCGCGCCCAGAGCTCGCGCTCGCCCCCTCCCTCCCCGACGGCGCCCATGACGCCCGCCCGGCCCCCGCCCCCCTCACCGGCCTGCCCACCGACCTGCCCCTGCGTGAACTGGCGGGACTCGTCGACGCCCTGACAGCCCTTCCGATGCTGCGCGGCGGCACCGGTACGGCCCTCCTCCTGGACAGCATCGACGACCGCGTCGCCGCCAACGCCCCCCGCGACCCCCGACTGCGGATGGACCTCTACGGCATCGTCCGCACCTGCCTGCGCTACCCGGGCACGCTCGACCAGCTCCTGGAGGCTGTACGTCTGCTGGAAGGGCCGTCGCCGGAGGTGGAGCGCATGGATCGGGCTGCGGGCGGGCTGGCGGGGCGCGACAGCGCGCGGGACGGTAGGCGGGACGGCGAGTGACGGGACGCCGCCCGTTTGCCCCTGGCACGTCCCCTATGGCGTGGTCCGTTCGATGACTTGATGTCGTGGGCGCGGCCGGGACACGGGGTTTCGACATGTGCCCTGCTGGGCCATCATGGATGAGGCACCGACAGCGCTGACTGGTGGATACGGGAGGGGACTTGGCAGCCGTGGAGCGAACGATGCCTGCCGTCGAGTCCGGTCTCGTCGATCTCTCGGGGGTCTCTCTTGAAGCGCTGCGCCGCATGGACGGCACCGCCTTCGGCGAGTCGCTGGAGCAGTTGCTGGACGACATCGACGGCCCGCAGGGCATCACCGTCGGGGGCTACAACGGGTCCCGCTTCGACGCCTGACGACATGACCGCCTCGGTGCGATGGGGCATCCGTGGCCGCTGAAGCCACGACGACACGGGACCGCCTGCCCTTCCATCGGCTCTCGGCGGCCGGCGTCCTGGCTCTCGCACACGGCGAGGGCGACGGCGCGGTGCTGACGGCACTGCACAGCGCGGAGCGCAGCCGTCGCCTGCTGTTGCTGCGCGCGCTGAACGACGAGCTGTCCCGTCTCCCGGAAATCCCCGGTCCGACGGCCGAGATCCCCGGTCCGACGGCCGAAATCCCCGGTCCGGAGGCCGAAACCCCCGGTCCGACGGCGGCCCCACCCCGGGAAGCCCCGGCCCCGGCCCCGTACGCCGAGGCATGGGCCCTGCTGGAGCGCGCCCAACTGCACGCGCCCGAGGCGTTCGAGGACGTGCTGATGTCCCCCAACACCGGGATGTGGGTCTCCCTCGCGGTGCGCAGGGTCAGGGGGTGGGCGGCCGACGAGGACGCACCGCAGTGGGCGGTCACGGGATACCTGGCGGCGCTGGCGGCCGCCGCGGCGGCGAGGGCGGGACTGGATTTCTCGATCACCGTTCCCGTGCGGGGCGGGCTGCTGCCGCTGCCGACCCTGGGCTGCGCGGTCCTGCCGGACACCGAACCATGGAGCACCGGCCGGGTCACGGGCCGCGCGGGCCGGTTACGGATCACCGGTGCGGGCGGTGCGGTGGAGGTCGCGCCCGGATGGGACCGGCGTGGCCCGGACTGGCTGCCGGTGCGCCGGATGGCACTGGGGCCCGCGGAGAGCGCGAAGTCCCTGGTGCTGGAGGAGCTGGACCGCTATCGCACGTTCCCGCGCCCCAGCGATCCCCGCCCCCTGTCGGACGCGGAGGCGCGGACGTGGGGCTCGCTCCTCACCGACGCCTGGGAGGTGCTGCGGCGCGACGACCCGGTGAGCGCCGGGGCGATGCGCCACGGGCTGATGTCGATAGCGCCCACACCGGCGAGAGAAAGGTTTCGGCCTTACAGCTGCACGGCCGCCGCGGCGTTCGGCGGGGTCGTGGCCTCCCGCCCGGACAACGTCGCCCAGCTCGCCGCGACCCTGGTGCACGAGTTCCAGCACATCAAACTGGGCGGCCTGATCCACCTGGGACCACTGACCACGCCACCGGCGGACGCACGGGTCCCGGACGAGCTGTTCTACGCCCCCTGGCGCGACGATCCCCGGCCGCTGGGCGGTCTGCTCCAGGGCATCTACGCCTTCCTCGGGGTGACCCGGTTCTGGCGCGCCCACCGGCACACCGCCGACCCCGAGTACGCCCCGCTGGCGCACTTCGAGTTCGCGCTCTGGCGCGGCCAGGTGTGGTCCACGCTGAACCGGGTCCGCGGACACGAGCGGCTGACACCGCTGGGGCGGCGGGTCGTGGAGTGCCTCGCCGAGCGCTGCGCGCCGTGGATGTCCGACGAGGTGCCCCCCGCGGAGCTGCGGCTCGCCGAGGACGCCGCCCACGACCATCTGGCCCGCTGGCGGGCCCACCATCTGCGGCCCGAGGCCGCGGCCGTCGAGGACGCCGTACGGGCCTGGCAGCGTGGCGACGCCGGGCCGCCGGCCGCCCTCGCCGCGCAGCCCGTCCCGGTCCCGGACACCGAGGTCCGCTTCCTGGACAGCGCCGCCGTCCTCGCCCGCCACCGGCTCACCGAGCCCGAGGGAACCTGGCGCCGCACCGCCGCCCGGTACGCCGAGGACACCGGGGCCATCGACGGCGTCGACCCGGCCGACGTACTCCTGGCCTGCGGCGACCTCACCGGAGCCAGGGCCGCCTTCACCGCCCGCCTGACCGGCAAGGGAGCCCCGGCCGCCGCCTGGGCCGGCCTTGGGTGGGCGCTGGCCGACGACCCGGCCCACGAGCCCGCGTCCCGCCTGCTGCTCACCTTCCCGGAACGCGCCCGAGCCGTGCGGGACGCCCTGGAGGCGACGACGGGGCGGGACACCGACCCGGTCCGTCTGGCCGCTTGGCTGGGCGCCGGTCCGGCCGAGGGCCGCTGAACAAACCCCCGCCCGCGCCGCGCCGCCCGGCACGCACGCTCGCACGCACCGGACGCCGCGGCGCCCCGATCACAACGGCAGTGGGTCGATGTCGCAGTTGGCCCGTCGGTGGTCCCTGAACTCCACGGTGGCCGGGTGCGGGGTGCCCTGCTCCGCGCGCAGCCGGGGCGCGTCGAGCACCCGCTCCATGCGTTCCATGGTGTCCGCGCGCAGGGTGCTGCCCTGGGCCTCCGCGCCGATCGAGACCAGGTCCAGCGCCAGGTTGCCGGCGCAGGCCAGCGTGGTCGGGTGGTCCTCTCCGAAGGTGGCGCGGCACAGGGCCAGCGTGTCCTCGCCCCGGATCCGCGCGTCCTCGTACCGGCCGAGCGCGGCCAGGTCGCTGGCCAGGTTGACGGCGCAGATGAGGGCGAGCGGATGATCCGCGCCGAGCCGGTCGGTGAGCGAGGTGAGTGCCGTCTCGTCCAGGCGCCGCGCCTCCTCGGGCTCGCCGAGCAGACGCAGGGTGACGGCCAGGTCGACGTCGGCGGACAGGACGTGCGGGTGATGGGGGTCGTAGATCTTCCGGTAGCCCTCGCAGGCCTTCAGACCCCGGGTCCGGGCCGCCTGCAGATCGCCGTTCTGACGCAG
>JABFVM010000052.1 GCA_013362785.1 Streptomyces sp.
CAGCTGCGGCTGCTGCAGACGGTGATGGCGGTGGCGGCTGAGAAGAACTCCACCTTGGTGCTGCCGATTCCGGTGGAATTGTTGCGATTTCTTGAGAAAGGTGCGGGGGTCACGGGCGAACGTCCGCCGCTCGAACCCCGCTTGGATTCGGGCTCCGAGGGGTCGAATTCAAGACAGGAGTAGACCTCACGCGCTGCTTATGGTTCGCTCGCTGGCGGTGTTTGCTGTGCGAAGAGAGCGGGTGTGACTGTGCACGGTCAAGTCGACGGGGGCGCGCAACGGTGTTCTACGCGCGTCCGGAAGTCGACCTTGTGTGCTCCCTTCGAACCTAGGAATAGTGAGAGTTGTTCAACCGGTGCGGGTGCGGCTTTTGTTGTGAGTCGTCCCCGTGGCCGTACGCCTTCCGGTCCGCCGAGGTCCCCACAACCTCTCGGACCGACCCCCCACAGGAGGACGTGAGTTGAAGCACCGACGCATACCCAAGCGGCGTGCAGCCCTGGCAGGTGCGGGTATCGCCGCACTGGTGGCCGCGGGCGTAACTTTGCAGTCTGCGAACGCGAGTGAGACGCCTGAGGCGTCCTCGCCCAAGCTCCTTTCGGTCGGCGCGGCCGGAAAGCTCGCCTCTACGCTCGCCAAGGACCTCGGCGCGGATGCCGCGGGTACCTACTACGACGCGCAGGCCAAGAACCTTGTGGTGAACGTCCTCGACGAGGCCGCCGCCGACGCCGTCGAGGCGGCCGGCGCCAAGGCCAGAGTCGTCGAGAACTCGCTCGCCGAGCTGAAGAGCGCCCGTACGACGCTCAAGCAGGACGCGACCATTCCCGGCACCGCCTGGATGACGGACCCGACGACCAACAAGGTTGTCGTGACCGCCGACCGTACGGTGTCCAAGGCCGAGTGGGCCAAGCTCGGCAAGGTGGTCGACGGGCTGGGTGCCACGGCTGAACTGAAGCGGACGAAGGGGGAGTTCAAGCCCTTCGTCGCCGGTGGTGACGCGATCACCGGTGGCAGCGGGCGCTGCTCGCTCGGCTTCAACGTGGTCAAGGGCGGCGAGCCGTTCTTCCTGACCGCCGGGCACTGCACGGAGTCGATCTCCACCTGGTCGGACTCCAGCGGGAACGAGATCGGGAAGAACGAGTCGTCCAGCTTCCCGGACAACGACTTCGGGCTGGTCAAGTACACGGCTGAGGTCGACCACCCGAGCGAGGTGAACCTCTACAACGGGTCCTCGCAGGCGATCAGCGGTGCCGCCGACGCCACCGTGGGTATGGCGGTCACCCGTAGTGGGTCCACCACCCAGGTGCACGAGGGCAAGGTGACCGGTCTGGACGCCACCGTGAACTACGGCAACGGTGACATCGTCAACGGGCTGATCCAGACCGACGTCTGCGCCGAGCCCGGTGACAGTGGTGGCTCGCTGTTCTCCGGCGACAAGGCGGTCGGGCTCACCTCCGGTGGCAGCGGTGACTGCACCTCCGGTGGGGAGACCTTCTTCCAGCCGGTGACCGAGGCGCTGTCTGCCACGGGTACCGAGATCGGCTGACACGCGTTCTTCGCCGCATTGTGGAGTCCCGTCCCGGGTTGTGGGGGGCGGGACTTTGCGTGTGCCTTCGGCTAGTGGGCCGATATGCCTGCGGCGGCCCGTTGCTGTTCGGTGGGGGCTCGTGTAGCGCCTTCGGTTTCGTTGTGGGTCGGGGCCGCGCCGGGGGGTGTCCGTCCTCGGTCGGGCGGTTGCTCTGCCTCAAGAGGTGCTGTTTCTTGACGCCCGCCGCTGCGGGCGGACACCCCCCGGCACGTCCCCTTTCCGCCGTGGGCGGCTGGGCGCTCGCTTTCCGCCGTACGCGGGTGCGGGTTCGTTTCCCCGTGCGTTTGCTTCTACGGCGTTCTGGGCTCCCTGCCTCGTAGGGTCGCCGCCAGGAGTGTGATCGCGGTTCCTGCTGCTGCCCAGGCTGAGAGGGTCAGTAGGGAGGCGGTCATGTCGTTGCCGTTGAAGTAGGCGATCGAGCGGGTTGACCAGGTGCCCGCGCCTGGTGGTAGGGCTGGGCCGATGTCTCGCCAGAACGGTGGGAGCAGTGGGGGTGGGAGGGCGCCGCCTGCGCTGGGGTTGCCCAGGATGACGATGATCAGGATGACCAGGCCGATGCCGGCGAGGCCGAAGATGGCCTGGAAGGCGAGGGTGGTGGCGCCCACCGCGAAGATGATCAGGGCGCCCAGGCCCCAGAGGGCGGCGATGCTGCCCGGTAGGGCGCCCAGGATCGGGCCGACGATCAGGGCGCCGCCCAGGCCGCCGACGATGGCGACCACGGCCATGGCGATGAGGCGGATCACCGAGCGTCTCGGGGTGGGGCGGCGGGCGCCCGAGCTGATCGTCATGATCGATGCGCAGAGGTAGCCGCCCACGCACCAGCCCACGGTCAGGTAGAAGGACGTGAGTCCGTTGGCGTCGTGCGGGTCGGCGGGGGCCACGTCGAGGGTGCGGAGGGTGCGGGCCTCGGACTTCTCGAGTGTGGTGACCAGGTTCTCCAGGGTCGTGGCCAGCACTCTTCCGCCTCCGGTGGTGACCAGGAGGGTGTCGGTGGTGCCTCTCGGGTCGATCAGCAGGGCGCCGTCGATCTCTCGGTTCAGGATCTGGGCGCGGGCCGTTGCCGGGTCGGGCAGCGAGCGGGGGTTCAGGGGGTCGCCGGGGAGGTTTTCCAGTCGGGTCACCGCTTGCTGGGCGGCCGCCTGGGGGGCCACTACTCCGAAGGGCACGTCCTTGGGTTTCGGGTCGTGGAGCGCGCCCACGTAGGAGGTGATGAAGAGCAGGGCGAGGGCCACCGTGCCGATCATGAGCAGCGTGGCCCGTGGGGTGACCGCGTCCTTCACCTCGGCCATGAAGGGGCTGCGGGGAGTGTCGGCGCCGGTGGTCTGCGTCATGCCCCCACGGTCCGGGGCTACGGGCGTTTGCGCAGGTGGGAGGCGGCCGAACGGATGTCGTACGAGTGTTCGAGAAATGGGCTGGAGATGGTCTATGGTGGGGGTGGGAGAAGTGGGAACTAGTGTTCGATGGCTGGGGTTCCGGCCTCGGGCGCATGAGTGCGGGAGGTGCGTGTGCCGGGGTTCACGCATCTGCACACCGCCTCCGGGTTCTCCTTGAGGTACGGCGCCTCGCACCCGGAGCGGCTGGCCGAGCGTGCCTCCGAGCGGGGTATGGACGCCCTGGCGCTCACTGATCGCGACACGCTCGGCGGTGCGGTTCGGTTCGCCAAGGCCTGTGCGGCGGCGGGGGTGCGGCCGCTGTTCGGGGTGGAGCTGGCCGTGGCGGGGTTCGAGGCCGTGGGGGCGGGCGAGGCTCCGGGGCGGCGGCGGGCTCCTGTGCGCGGGGGTGCCTTTGTCGATGAGTCGATGTGCCGGGTCACCTTTCTTGCCCGGGACGGGGCTCGTGGGTGGGGCGATCTATGCAGGATCGTTTCTGCCTCGCATGCGGGTCTTGGAGAGGGGCGCGGTGGGGAGGGGCGTGGCGGAGAGGGGCCGCCGGTGCTGCCCCGGGACGACAACCGGGGGGACGGGCTGACCGTTCTGCTCGGTACCGAGTCCGATGTCGGACGGGCGCTCGCCGCCGGTCGTCCCGATCGGGCGGCCCGGCTGCTGGTGCCCTGGCGGGAGGTCTACGGCGACTCCCTGCGGCTGGAGGCCGTCTGGCACGGACGCAAGGGCACCGGCCCGGGCTCGCTGCGCCTGGCCGCCCGGACCGTCGGCTTCGCCGCCGAGCAGCGGGTGCGGCCCGTGCTGAGCAACGCCGTCCGGTACGCCGACCCGGGCCTCGGGCCGGTCGCCGATGTACTGGACTCCGCGCGGCGGCTCGTGCCCATCGACTCCACCAAGGAACTGGACTCCGGTGAGGCCTGGCTCAAGGGCGCGGATGAGATGGCGCGTATCGCCGAGCGGGTCGTCGAGGCCGCCGGCTTCCGGCGCGACACCGCGTACCGGCTGCTGGAGCAGACCCGGGCGACGGCTGCCGAGTGTCTTGTCGATCCCGAGGACGATCTCGGTATCGGCAGCGTCCACTTTCCCGAGCCGTATCTCGTCGGTGCCGGTCGGCGCACCGCCCAGCGGGCGCTCGCCTCGCGGACGGTGGCGGGCATGGTGCTGCGCGGCCTCGACGGGCGGCGGGCGTACTGGGAGCGGCTGCACCAGGAGCTGGACATCATCGCCCACCACGGGTTCGCCTCGTACTTCCTGACGGTCGCTCAAGTCGTCGATGACGTAAAGAAGATGGGGATCCGGGTGGCCGCGCGCGGCTCCGGTGCGGGGTCGCTCGTCAACCATCTGCTCGGTATCGCGCACGCCGATCCCGTGGAGCACGGGCTGCTGATGGAGCGCTTCCTGTCCAAGCGGCGGCTGGTGCTGCCCGACATCGACATCGACGTGGAGTCCGCGCGGCGGCTTGAGGTCTATCGCGCGATCATCGACCGGTTCGGGACCGAGCGGGTCGCCACCGTCTCCATGCCCGAGACCTATCGGGTGCGGCACGCCGTCCGGGACGTGGGTGCCGCCCTGTCCATGGACCCCGCCGACATCGACCGCATCGCCAAGTCCTTCCCGCACATCCGCGCGCGCGACGCCCGGGCGGCGCTGGAGGAACTGCCCGAGCTGCGGAAACTGGCGGGGGAGCGGGAGAAGTACGGCAAATTGTGGGAGCTGGTCGAGGCGCTCGACGCGCTGCCGCGTGGCATCGCCATGCATCCGTGCGGGGTGCTCCTGTCCGACGCCTCGCTGCTTTCCCGTACGCCCGTCATGCCGACCAGCGGCGAGGGCTTCCCCATGTCGCAGTTCGACAAGGACGACG
Source organism: Streptomyces sp. (assembly GCA_013362785.1). Classification (GTDB taxonomy): domain Bacteria; phylum Actinomycetota; class Actinomycetes; order Streptomycetales; family Streptomycetaceae; genus Streptomyces. The sequence continues at coordinate 4,829 of JABFVM010000052.1, forward strand.
TCGAGGACCTCGGGCTGCTCAAGCTCGACGTGCTGGGTGTGCGGATGCAGTCGGCGATGGCGCACGCCGTCGCGGAGGTGGAGCGGGTCTCGGGCGAGCGGGTCGATCTGGACGCCCTCGACTTCGAGCGGGGCGACGGCGACCCGGCGACGTATCGGCTCATTCGTTCCGCCGAGACCCTGGGGTGCTTCCAGATCGAGTCGCCCGGACAGCGGGACCTGATCGGGCGGCTCCAGCCGGCCACCTTCCATGATCTCGTCGTCGACATCTCGCTCTTCCGGCCCGGGCCGGTCGCCGCCGACATGGTGCGGCCGTTCATCGAGGCGCGGCACGGGCGGGCGCCGGTGCGGTATCCGCACGAGGATCTTCAGGGGCCGCTGCGGGAGACGTACGGGGTCGTCGTCTTCCATGAGCAGATCATCGACATCGTGCACATCATGACCGGCTGTGGGCGGGACGAGGCCGACCGGGTGCGGCGCGGGTTGTCCGACCCCGAGTCGCAGGGGCGGATCCGGGTGTGGTTCGCGCAGCACGCGGCGGCCAACGGATATGACGCGGAGACCGTTCGGCGGACCTGGGAGATCGTCGAGGCCTTCGGGTCGTACGGCTTCTGCAAGGCGCACGCGGTCGCCTTCGCCGTGCCGACCTATCAGTCGGCCTGGCTGAAGGCCCATCACCCGGCCGCCTTCTACGCCGGGCTGCTCACCCATGACCCAGGGATGTATCCGAAGCGGCTGCTGCTGGCGGACGCTCGGCGGCGTGGGGTGCCGATCCTGCCGTTGGACGTGAATGTGTCGGGCGTCGCACATCGGATCGAACTGGTGTCTGAATCTGGGAGTGCTGAGGGTACTTGGGGGCTGCGGCTCGCCCTCTCCGACGTGCATGGCATCAGTGAGGCCGAGGCGGCTCGGATCGCGGACGGGCAGCCGTACGCCTCGCTGCTCGACTTCTGGGAGCGGGGGCGGCCCAGTCGTCCGCTGGCTGGGCGGCTTGCGCAGGTCGGTGCGCTGGACGCCTTCGGGGCCAACCGGCGCGATCTGCAACTGCATCTGACCGAACTGCACCGGGGCGCCCGGGGCAAGGGCGGTGGCGGGGGACAGCTGCCGCTGGGCGGCGGGCGGAAGACGGCCGCGGCCGGGCTGCCCGACCTCACCTCGGCGGAGCGGCTCAGTGCCGAGTTGGGGGTGCTGTCGATGGATGCCTCGCGGAATCTGATGGACGACCACCGGACGTTCCTGGACGAGCTGGGCGTCGTCTCGGCGCGACGGCTGCGCGATGCCCGGCACGGGGAGACCGTGCTGGTCGCGGGGGCCAAGGCGGCCACTCAGACGCCGCCGATCCGGTCCGGCAAGCGGGTCATCTTCAGCACCCTGGACGACGGGACGGGCCTGGTGGACCTCGCGTTCTTCGACGACTCGCACGACGCGTGCGCCCACACCGTCTTCCACTCCTGGCTGCTGCTGGTGCGCGGGGTCGTGCAGCGGCGGGGGCCGCGCAGTCTGAGTGTGGTGGGCTCCGCCGCCTGGAACCTCGCCGAGCTGGTCGAGCTGCGTGCCGAGGGCGGGCTGGACGAGGTGGCGGCGCGGCTCGCGGAGCCGGTGGCGGCGCCGGAGCCGGCGGAGGGCGGCGGGGATCCGGCGCGCGGCCGGCGAATCCACATGCCCACCGGATACGAACTCAACCCGTGGGCCGATCTGCGACCGGCGGGTCAAGAGCCTTCACAGGTACGGAAGTTGTGGCACCAGAGTCCGGGGAGTGCGGGATGACCATCCTCTGCGTACGTT
>JABFVM010000141.1 GCA_013362785.1 Streptomyces sp.
TAGTCGTACACCTGGAACTGTGTGTAGTGGGCGCCGGAGCGGATGTTGCGGCCCAGGTCGATACGCCACAGCCGGGTGCCGTCGAGCCTGATGCCGTCGACGATCGTGTTGCCGGTGTAGCCGGACTGGGAGTTGTCCTTGGCGTTGGTGGGCTGCCACTTCAGGACGATGTCGAGGGCGCCGTCACCGTCGAGGTCGCCGACGGAGGCGTCGTTGGCCTCGTAGGTGTACGCCACCCCGTCGGGGGTCGTGCCGCCGGCGGGCGCGCTGATGGGGACGTCCTTGTACCCCGTGCGGAACTGGACGGCGTGCACGGAGTCGCCCTGCTCGACGCCGCCCACGACGGCGCGGACCGTGTAGTCGGCCTGTTCGGGGGCGCCGGAGTGGAAGTAGTTCGTGGAGCCGGTGATCGGGGCCGGGTTGACCTTCGTGCCGGCCCGGTAGACGTTGAAGGAGACGTTGTCCGGGTCGGTGCCCAGCCAGCGCCAGCTGACCAGGTTGCCGTCGGCCGTGTGCACACTGACCACGCCCCGGTCGAGCGCCTCGACCTGCCGTGCGGTGGCGGCCTCGGCTATGCCGGTGCCGTTCAGAGTGGTGAGCCCGGCGGCGGCCAGGGCGGTGGTGGCGACGGCCGCGGCGAGGGCGGCCCGGCGTCTGCGGTGCTTGCGCGGGTGCTGCACGTGACGTACCTCCTCGGGGGGAAGGACGGGGTCCGCTCCCTCAGTCGCCGCCGTGCTCCCGGGAGTTGCCGTACCTTTCGGCCAGTTCGGCCACCGTGCGGGCGATCTTCTCGCGCAGTTCCGTCGGTGCGAGCACCTCGATGCCGGTGCCCAGGCGGAGGAACTCGGCATGGGCGTGATCGACGGACTCGAAGGGGACGCTGACCCGTGTCCAACCGTCCTTCTCCGTACGGTGGTCGACTGCGCGATCGAGGGTCACCCCGGGAGCCAGTCGGACCACCGCCTCGCCGGTGCGGAGCCGGTCGTGGAAGTCGCGTTGGTAGGCCGTCCAGTAGGCGGCCAGATCGAAGTCGTCGGGGCGGGTGAACTCCTCGTCGGTGTCGGCGAGTCGGAGGATCTGGTCCACCCGGTAGGTGCGAGGTCCGGGGCCCGCGACCACGTACCAGCGGCCCGCCTTGAGGACCAGACCGTACGGCTCCAGGCGGCGCTCCACATCGGTGGGCTCACGCCAGCGCCGGTAGCGAACCCGCAGCACCCGGCCGTTCCAGACGGCGTCGGCCACGGCCGGGAGGTGGGGTGTCTCGTCGGCGCCGGCGTACCAGCCCGGGGCGTCGAGGTGGAAGCGCCCGCTGATGCGGTCGGCGTGGGTGCGCAGCTCCGGGGGCAGGGCCGCCCGGACCTTGAGCTGCGCGGCGGCGAGGACCGAGCCGAGGCCCAGTTCGGCGGCCGGGCCCGGCACGCCCGCCAGGAACAGGGCCTCGGCCTCGTCGGTGGTGAGTCCGGTGAGGCGGGTGCGGTAGCCGTCGAGGAGCCGGTAGCCGCCGGCGTGGCCCGCGTCGCCGTAGAGGGGGACCCCGGCGGCGCTGAGCGCTTCCACATCCCGGTAGATCGTGCGCACCGACACCTCCAGTTCCTCGGCGAGCTGGGCGGCGGTCATCCGGCCCCGGGTCTGGAGCAGGAGGAGTACGGAGACGAGTCGGCTGGACTTCACTGACACATGGTGTCAGTGAACCGGCCCTAGCGTCTCGGTATGCCCTTCACGGAGAAACTGCTGACCGTGCCACCGCCGATCGAGGTGGCCGGACGGCACATCAAGCGCTACCACGTCACCACCGACCCGGCGGGCATCGCACCGGAGGTCGAGAAGGCGGCGTACGCGATCCTGCCGGAACTGCTGCCGGAGCCGGACGGCACGCCCCCGGCGACGTTCGTCGTCCTGCACCGGGGCGGCGACGACGGCGCCTATCTGAACGTCTACAGCTGGGTGTGGGACAACGTCCTGCACTTCAAGGGCGCCTCGGCGGGACAGCCGGTGCTGGGCTGCCCGGACAACGACCCCACCCATTTCATCAAGCCCGACCTGCCGTGGATCGGCTGTGTCTGGGAACTCCCGCCGATCCTGCACGAACGGGATGCCTGGGTGCGACATCTGCTGGCACCCGAAGTCCCGGACCTCAAGGCCTACTTGGCCGATTCCCTGCCCGAAGGAACCACTGGAGACCGCGCATGAGCAGCCCGAACGACTTCGACTTCTTCCACGGCGAGTGGGCGGTCCGCCACCGCCGCCGCACCGACTTCCTCGACCCGGACAGCGGCTGGGAGGAGTTCCCGGGGACGAGCCGCTGCTGGCCGCTGTTCGACGGGACCGCGAACCTCGACGAGGTCGACATGCCGCACCTGTCGGCGAAGGGCGCGACGCTGCGGCTCTTCGACCGGGAGACCGAGCAGTGGTCGCTGAACTGGGCCTCCAGCGTCAGCGGCAAGCTGTTCCCGCCGGTCTTCGGCCGATTCGAGGGCGGCCGGGGGGAGTTCTACGGCACCGACACCCACGACGGCAAGGACGTGCGGGTCCGGTTCGTGTGGTCGGGAGTCTCCACCGAGGGGGCCCGCTGGGAGCAGGCGTTCTCCGTCGACGGCGGGGAGACCTGGGTGACCAACTGGAGCATGGAGTTCACTCGGGCTTCCGGAACGCCCGCAGGCTGAAGACCGGGTCCGGCCGGGGGCGGTCCTGGTCCGGGAGCCGCGCCAGCCGAGCCGCGAACCCGTCGGCGAGCGGGTCACCGGGCGGCAGGGTGACGAACCAGCCCCGGCGCAGGTCGGCGACCGTGCGGCGGGGGCTGCGCCCCTGACCGCGGCCCGTGAAGCGGGCCTGCCCGGCCGGGACCAGGCCATGGTCGAGGGCGTACGACTCGACGAGCGCCGCCCGGTCCCGGGCCGGGCGGCGCGGGCGGGAGGCCAGGACGGCGTCGATGTCGCTGCCCACGTTGTGCGCGGCGGCCTTGTCGACCGTGGTGACGTAGATGCCGCCGGGCCGCAGCATCCGGGCGCACTCGGCGACGGTGGTCCGTACGTCGTCGTCGGTCCGGGCGAGGTGCAGCAGCCACACGCTGCTCACGGCGTCGAACCGGCCGTCACCGAACGGCAGCCGGCGGCTGTCGGCGAGCACGACGGTGCCGGGCATGCGGGCGGCGGCCTGCCGGGCCATGTTGTGCGCGAGGTCGACGCCGGTCACGTGCATGCCGTGCCGTCCCGCGGCGAGGCGTCGCGTCACGATGCCGGTGCCGCAGGCGACGTCGAGCAGGCGGCGCGTGGCGTCCGGGAGGAGTCCCAGGACGGCGTCCGCGGCGGCCGCCGCCCTGGGCTCGCCGCCGCGTGAGGCGTCGTAGCGCTCCGCTTCCTTGTCGTAGTCGAGCACGCGTCAGTGCGCCCCGTGGCCGGGGGCGAGGTCCTCGATCCGGCGGGCGAGCTTGAAGTCCCGCTCGGTCACGCCGCCCACGGTGTGGGTGTTCACCGTGAGGGACACCGTGTTGTAGCCGAGGGTGAGGTCGGAGTGGTGGTCGAGCTCCTCCTGGACCTGGGCGATGTGCACGACCATCGCCGTGGCCGCGAAGTGCGAGGGGAGCCGGTAGGAGCGGGCGATCCGGTCGCCGTCCTGCGACCAGCCCGGCAGCTCGGCGAGCCGGTCCTCGATCTCCTTCTGCGACAGCGGTTCGAGGGGCATGGCCTCGCTCCTTCCTGCACGGGAGGGTTCGTCCACGGGCGGCTACGCCTTCAGCCTGCCACAGCCGAGGCGCGGCGGTCCTGGTCAGACGGGTTCCCCGATGGTCAGCGGCGGACACCTTCGGCCGCCAGGTCGTCGGCGAGCGCGGCGATCTGCGGCCGCCCCTCGACCCGTTCCAGCCAGTCGTGCGGGAGGCCGTGGTCGCCGTACCGGGCGCCCAGGAGGTTGCCGCAGACGGAGCCGGTGGAGTCACTGTCACCGGAGTGGTTGACGGCCGGCAGCAGGGCGCAGGGACTCGACCTCCCGGCGCTGGGTGAGCCCTGTTCGGCCAGGTCGAGGGCCTCGGTGAGCGCGGCCGAGGTCTCCGGTGGAGTGGCCGTGGGTGACCTGGGCGGCGCGGGCGGCCATGGCGAAGGCTGCGTCGGCGTACACGGCCTCGCCGGCCATGGACGGCTTCCACGGCTCGTTCGTTCGGTGTGCTTCTCGACTACGGTCGTACTCATGACCATTGTCCCGTCCGCCGACGCGGCGTCCGTCACCGCCCCCACCCCCGCCGGGCAGGGCGTGGGCCCCCTGCTGCGGGCCTGGCGGGAGCAACGGCGGGTCAGTCAGCTGGAGTTGGCGCTGCGGGCCGATTCGTCGGCGCGGCACATCAGCTTCATCGAGACGGGCCGTTCGCGGCCGAGCGAGGAGATGGTGCTGCGGCTGGCCGAGCACCTGGAGGTGCCGGTGCGCGAGCGCAACGCGCTGCTGCTGGCCGCCGGCTACGCCCCGCACTACCCGGAGACCCCGCTGGACGACCCCGCGCTGGACGCGCTGCGCGCGGGCATGGAGCAACTGATCCAGGGCTACGAGCCCTACCCGGCCCTCGTCGTGGACGCCATGTACAACGTGCACGCGGCCAACCGCGGCATCCTGATGCTCCTCGACGACATCCCCGAGCACCTCCTGAAGCCCCCGCTCAACGCGATGCGCCTCACCCTGCACCCGGAGGGCCTCGCGCCGCGCATCCGCAACCTGCGGGAGTGGCGCGGGCATCTGCTCGCCCAGATGGACCGGCAGATCGCGCTGCGCCGCTCCGAGCCGCTGCGGAGGCTGTACGAGGAGGTGGCGGCCTATCCGGTGCCGGAGGAGGAACCGCCCAGAGCCGAGGAAGAACCGGCCGCGCCCGTCCCGTACTTCGCGCTGCCCATGCAGATCGAGCACGAGGGCCGCGTGCTGTCCTTCATCTCCTCCATCTCCACGTTCAACACACCGATGGACGTGACCGTCGCCGAGCTGGCCATCGAGACGCTCCTCCCGGCCGACCCGGCGACGGTCAAGTACCTTCAGTCACTGATGTCCTGACGTGCCTTCAGCGCCGCGAACTGCAATCCGGCGAACCCGGCGACGGTGAGCGCCTGCAGCACGGTCCACACCGCGCCCGCCGTGCTCGGCGACAGCCACACCAGGAGGGCGACGACACTCAGCACGGACCAGCCGAGGTTGGCCTCGATCACGGCACGCACGGGGAGGGCGGCGGGGCGGGCCCGGGAGGCGAGGAGGCCGACGGCGGCCGCGTACAGGGTGAGGAACGCGCCGAGCACGAGCAGCAGCGTCGAGTCGACGCCGAGGAGACGCCCCAGCGGACCGGGAACGGCGAGGTAGGCGATCCCGTTCGCACCGGTCACCACGGCGTCCAGGGCCAGGAAACGGCGCAGCACGGTCTGCGGGTCGGAGGTCCGGGCGAGCGCGGCGAGCGAGGTGGCGGACATGATCGATCACCCTCCGTCGAGGTCGGGTTGCGGTGGTGGGACCGGGCCCCGGTACGGAGTGCGCCGCCCCGGAACCCGGTGCCTCAACGCTCTCGCGGACGGGCGGGGAGGTCGATTACCCGCCGGGTAATGGCAGCGCCGCCCGGCCCGTAACGAGCGTCTCACCGCCGACCCGGTGAGTCCGTAACCGGAACATGACACACTGCTCCGCGTACTTTCGGCGCGTAGGGGAGGCGTGGCGTGAGTGAGCGGCGACCCGCGCCCACCGTCGGCCAGGTGGTGCTGGGAAAGCGTCTGCAGGAACTGCGGGAGTCGGCCGGCCTGGGCCGTGACGAGGCCGCACGCGTCCTACGGGTGGCCGCGGCGACCGTACGCCGCATGGAGACGGCCGAGGTCGCCCTGAAGATCCCGTACGTGCAGGTCCTGCTGGAGACCTACGGCGTACCCGAGGCAGACACGGCGGCGTTCGTCGCGCTGGCCGAGGAGGCCAACCAGCCGGGCTGGTGGCAGCGGTTCCACGACGTGCTGCCGGACTGGTTCAGTCTGTACGTCAGCCTGGAGGGCGCCGCCCGCCTCATCCGCTCCTACGAGCCGCACTTCGTGCCCGGCCTGCTGCAGACCGAGGACTACGCGCGTGCCGTGATGGAGGCGGGGACGATCGGGCAGGCGGGGCCGGAGACGATCGAGCGGCATGTGTCGCTGCGCATGGAGCGGCAGCGGCTGCTGGAGCGCCCCGACCCGCCCCATCTGTGGGTGATCATGGACGAGACGGTGCTGCGGCGCCCGGTGAGCGGCCGCGCCGAGGTGATGCGCGGCCAGTTGGACAAGCTGCTGGAGTTCGCCGAGCGCGACCGCGTCACGCTGCAGATCGCCGAGTTCTCCGCAGGCCCGCACCCGGGGACGTACGCGCCCTTCGCCCTGTTCCGCTTCGCCGAGCCCGAGCTGCCCGACATGGTCTACACCGAGTACCTCACCGGCGCCCTGTACCTGGACTCCCGCAAGGAGGTCGCCGCGCATCTGGAGGTGCTGGACCACATGTCGACGGCCGCCGCGTCGGCCGAGCGCACGAGGAGGCTCCTGCGGGAGCTCCGCGACGACCTCTGAGCCCGCCCGAGTACGCCGACCTGTCCACGACGGCACACGAGCCCGATTCGAGCCCGATTCGAGCCCCGAGGAGAACACACCGCATGTCCGGATCCGAGTCCGTGCCCGCCCGCCTCGACACCAGCCGGCCGCACCCGGCCCGCGTCTACGACTGGTGGCTGGGCGGCAAGGACAACTACCCGGTGGACGAGGAGCTGGCGCGCAGGATCCTCGCCGTGGACGGCACGGTGCTGCGCGGGGCGCGCGCCAACCGCCGGTTCATGCACCGGGCCGTGCGCACCGCCGCCGAGGCCGGGATCCGCCAGTTCCTGGACATCGGCACCGGCATCCCCACCGAGCCCAATCTGCACCAGGTGGCGCAGGGCGTCGCGCCCGAGTCCAAGGTCGTGTACGCGGACAACGACCCGATCGTGCTGCGGCACGCGGAGGCCCTGCTGCACGGCACCGCCGAGGGCGGCACCGACTACGCGCACGCCGACGTCCGTGACATCGACGCCCTGCTGGGCCGGGCGGGCGAGTCCCTGGACCTCACCGAGCCGGTCGCGCTGTCGCTGGTCGCGCTCACCCACTACCTGGGCGACGACCCGGCCGGCGACGACGTGTACGGCCTGCTCCAGAGGTACGTCGCCGCGCTCGCCCCGGGCAGCTACCTGATCCTCTCCCAGGTCACCCCGGACCTCAGCCCGGAGGCCATCGAGAAGGCGGCCGGCCAGTTCCGGCGCAGCGGCACGCCCTTCTTCCCCCGGTCGCTCGCCGAGTTCTCCCGCTTCTTCGACGGTCTGGAGCTGCTCGGCCCCGGCGTCATCCCCGTCTACGGCTGGCGTCCGGAGCCGGAGGACGTGGCGGCCCAGGCGGAGGGCATCGTGCCGGTGTACGCGGGGGTCGCCCGCAAGCCCTGACCCGACGGATGCCGTGCGGCGGTGACCCGTACGGGCCCCGTGAACGGGTGCGCTCCCCTGCCCCGCCCTAGGTTCGTGATCAGGGCAAGCAAGGGAGCGCCTGTGACCGACACGGAGATACCGCCCACCCAGCCCGCCGAGCCGCCCGACGAGCCGCCCACGCCGCCCGCCGAGCCGGGCGCGGCGCTGCTGAGGGCCGGCAGGTTCTTCCGGTCCGGCACGCCCGCGCCCGATCTGCACAGCGTCGAGCTGACCGGCGGGCGGGAGGCGGACGCCTTCTACCGGGACCGCTGGAGCCACGACAAGGTCGTGAACTCCACGCACGGCGTGAACTGCACCGGCTCCTGCCGCTGGAAGGTGTACGTCAAGGACGGCATCATCACCTGGGAGACCCAGCAGACCGACTATCCGAGCGTCGGCCCCGACCGCCCCGAGTACGAACCCCGCGGCTGCCCGCGCGGCGCCGCCTTCTCCTGGTACACCTACTCCCCCACCCGGGTCCGCTACCCGTACGTCCGCGGTGTGCTCCTGGAGATGTACCGGGAGGCCAAGGAACACCTGGGGGACCCCGTCCTGGCCTGGGCGGACATCCAGAACGACCCCGAGCGCCGCCGCCGCTACCAGCGGGCGCGCGGCAAGGGCGGCCTGGTGCGGGCGAGTTGGGACGAGGCGGTCGAGCTGGTCGCCGCGGCCCACGTCCACACGATCAAGACGTACGGCCCCGACCGCGTCGCCGGTTTCTCCCCCATCCCCGCGATGTCGATGGTGTCGCACGCGGCGGGCGCCCGCTTCCACTCCCTGATCGGCGCCCCGATGCTGTCGTTCTACGACTGGTACGCCGATCTGCCGGTCGCCTCCCCGCAGGTCTTCGGCGACCAGACCGACGTACCGGAGTCGGGCGACTGGTGGGACGCGGCGTATCTGATGATGTGGGGCTCGAACGTCCCGGTGACCCGCACGCCGGACGCGCACTGGATGGCGGAGGCCCGCTACCGGGGCCAGAAGGTCGTGGTCGTCGCCCCCGACTACGCCGACAACGCCAAGTTCGCCGACGAGTGGCTCCACCCGCACCCCGGCACGGACGGCGCCCTGGCCCTCGCGATGGGCCACGTCGTCCTCAAGGAGTTCTTCGTCGACCGCGAGACCCCGTTCTTCGCGGACTACGTCCGCCGGTTCACCGACCTGCCCTTCCTGGTCACCCTGGAGGAACGGGACGGCGCCCATGTCCCCGCGAAGTTCCTGCGCGCCTCGGACCTGGGCCAGGAGGGCGAGGGCGCCGAGTGGAAGACGGTCGTCCTGGACGAGGCGACGGGCCGCGCGGTCGCCCCGAACGGCTCCCTCGGCTTCCGCTGGACCGAGTCGGGCAAGGGCAAGTGGAACCTCGAACTCGGCGACATACGCCCGCAGTTGAGCCTGTACGACACCGAGGTCGCCGCCGGTGTCGAGGTGCTGCTGCCCCGGTTCGACACGGAGGGCGGGGCGCACGGGCAGGGGCGCGGGGACGTCGTACGGCGTGGTGTCCCGGCGACGAAGCTGGGCGGTGCGCACGGGCTGCTGGTGACGACGGTCTTCGACCTGCTGCTCGCGCAGTACGGGGTGGCACGGCCCGGGCTGCCGGGCCGCTGGCCGGAGTCCTACGACGACGCCGACGCGCCCGGCACCCCCGCCTGGCAGGAGGCGCACACCTCCGTCCCGGCGGCCAAGTGCGCCAGGATCGCCCGGGAGTTCGCGCGGACGGCCGAGCGGTCCGAGGGCCGCTGCATGATCCTGATGGGCGCCGGCACCAACCACTGGTTCCACTCCGAGACGATCTACCGCTCCTTCCTCGCCCTGCTCCAGCTCACCGGCTGCCAGGGCCGCAACGGCGGCGGCTGGGCGCACTACGTGGGCCAGGAGAAGTGCCGCCCGGTGACCGGCTGGGCGACGCTCGCGGCGGCGTCGGACTGGTCGCGACCGCCGCGCCAGATGATCGGCACGGCGTACTGGTTCCTCAACACCGACCAGTGGCGCTACGACCGCTTCACGGCCGACGTGCTCGCCTCACCGCTCGGTGCGGGCCGGTTCCGGGGGATGACGGGCGCGGACTGTCTCGCGCTGTCGGCGCGTGCGGGGTGGATGCCGTCGTATCCGACCTTCGACCGCAATCCGCTGGAGCTGGGCGAGGTGTTCGGCGATCCGGTGGCCAGGACGGTGGCCGAACTGCGCGCCGGGACCCTGAAGTTCGCCTGCGAGGACCCGGACGCGCCGGAGAACTGGCCGCGGGTGCTGACGCTGTGGCGGGCCAATCTGCTGGGCTCGTCGGCGAAGGGCGCGGAGTACTTCACCCGGCATCTGCTGGGCACCCACTCCTCGCTCCGGGCGGAGGAGGCCCCCGAGGACGTACGGCCGCGGGAGGTGACCTGGCACGAGGAGGCGCCCGAGGGCAAGCTCGACCTGCTGCTGTCGCTGGACTTCCGACAGACGTCGTCCACACTGCTGTCGGACGTCGTGCTGCCCGCCGCCACCTGGTACGAGAAGCACGACCTGTCCAGCACGGACATGCACCCCTTCGTCCACTCCTTCACCCCGGCCGTGGATCCGCCGTGGCAGGCGCGCACCGACTTCGACACGTTCAAGGCGCTGGCCGAGCGGCTCAGCGAACTCGCCGTCGACCATCTCGGCGTGCGCAAGGACCTGGTGGCGACCCCGCTCCAGCACGACACCCCGGGCGAGCTCGCCCAGCCGGGCGGGGTCGTCCTGGACTGGCGGCGCGGGGAGTGCGCCCCGGTGCCGGGCCGGACCATGCCGAACCTGACCGTCGTGGAGCGGGACTACACCGCGATCGGCGCCAAGTTCTCGGCGCTGGGCCCGCTGGTGGAGCAGCTCGGCCTGCCCGCCAAGGGCATCACGCTGAAGCCGGACGAGGAGGTCGAGCACCTGCGGCACCTCAACGGCACGACCTCCGACGGCCGCCCCTTGCTCGACACGGCCGTGAAGGCCGCGAACACCATCCTCGCCCTGTCCGGCACCACCAACGGCCGCCTCGCCACCCAGGGCTTCCGCACCCTTGAGGCCCGCACCGGGCAGGAGATGGCGCACCTGGCGGCCGAACACGAGGGCAAGCGGGTCACGTACGCGGACACGCAGGCGGCACCCGTGCCGGTGATCACCTCGCCGGAGTGGTCGGGCAGCGAGTCGGGCGGGCGGCGCTACACCGCCTTCACCCTCAACACCGAGCACCTCAAGCCCTGGCACACCCTCACCGGCCGCCAGCACTTCTTCCTCGACCACGACTGGATCCACGAGCTCGGCGAGGCCCTGCCCGTCTACCGGCCGCCGCTGGACATGAACAAGCTGTTCGGCGAACCACGGCTCGGCCCGGACGGGCAGCGCGAGGTGACGGTCCGTTACCTCACCCCGCACAACAAGTGGTCGATCCACTCCGAGTACCAGGACAACCTGTTCATGCTGGCCCTCTCCCGCGGCGGCCAGAACATCTGGATGTCCCCGCAGGACGCGGACGCGATCGGCGTCGTGGACAACGACTGGATCGAGGCGGTCAACCGCAACGGCGTGGTCGTCGCGCGGGCCGTCGTCTCGCACCGGATGCCGCCCGGCACCGTCTACATGCACCACGCGCAGGAGCGGACGATCGCCGTCCCGAAGACCGAGACCACCGGAAAGCGCGGCGGCATCCACAACTCACTCACCCGGCTGATCCTCAAACCGTCCCATCTCGTCGGCGGCTACGCCCAGCTGTCCTGGGCGTTCAACTACCTGGGCCCGACGGGCAACCAGCGCGACGAGGTGACGGTGATCCGCCGCCGCAGCCAGGAGGTCGAGTACTGATGCGCCCGATGGCCCAGATAGCGATGGTCATGAACCTCGACAAGTGCATCGGCTGCCACACCTGCTCGGTCACCTGCAAACAGGCGTGGACCAACCGGCAGGGCATGGAGTACGTCTGGTTCAACAACGTCGAGACCCGCCCCGGCCAGGGCTATCCACGCCGCTACGAGGACCAGGAGCGCTGGCGCGGCGGCTGGGAACTGAACCGGCGGGGCGCGCTGAAGCTCAAGGCCGGCGGCCGGTTCCGCAAGCTCGCCGGGATCTTCTCCAACCCCGAACTCCCGGAGATCAAGGACTACTACGAGCCCTGGACGTACGACTACAAGAATCTCACCGACGCCCCCCTCGGCGACGACTACCCGGTCGCACAGCCGATCTCGCAGCTCGACGGCAAACCGACGAAGATCGAGTGGTCGTCGAACTGGGACGACAACCTCGCCGGGGCCCCCGCCCATGGCGACCTCGACCCGATGGTCGAGCAGGCGCGCAGACAGGCCTCGGACAAGGTGCGGTTCGAGTTCGAGCAGACCTTCATGTTCTATCTGCCGCGCATCTGCGAGCACTGCCTCAACCCGTCCTGCGTGGCGTCGTGCCCGTCCGGGGCGATGTACAAGCGGGCGGAGGACGGCATCGTCCTGGTCGACCAGGACCGGTGCCGGGGCTGGCGGATGTGCGTGACGGGCTGCCCGTACAAGAAGGTGTACTTCAACCACCGCACCGGCAAGGCCGAGAAGTGCACCCTGTGCTATCCACGCGTCGAGGTCGGCCTGCCGACGGTCTGCTCCGAAACGTGCGTGGGCCGGCTGCGCTACCTCGGGGTGATCCTGTACGACGCCGACAAGGTGACGGCCGCCGCGTCGGTGCGCAGCGAACAGGACCTGTACGAGGCGCAGCTGGACGTCTTCCTGGACCCCGACGACACCGGGGTGCGGCGGGCGTGCGAGGAGGCGGGGATCCCGTACGACTGGCTGGAGGCGGCGCGCCGCTCCCCCGTGCACGCGCTGATCAGCAAGTACCGGGTGGCGCTGCCGCTGCATCCGGAGTACCGGACGATGCCGATGGTCTGGTACATCCCGCCGCTCTCCCCGGTGGTGGACGCGCTGACGGAGACCGGGCACGACGGGGAGGACGCGGACAACCTGTTCGGCGCGATCGACACGCTGCGCATTCCGCTGGAGTACCTGGCGGAGCTGTTCACGGCCGGTGACGTCGGCCCGGTCCGGTCCTCGCTGGAGAAGCTCGCCGCGATGCGCTCCCACATGCGGGCGATCAACCTCGGTGAGGAGCCGGACCCGTCGACGGCGTCCGCCGTGGGCATGGGGCGGTTCGAGATCGAGGAGATGTACCGGCTGCTGGCGATCGCCAAGTACGAGGACCGGTACGTGATTCCGACGGCGGCCGTCGGGGACGCCCGGCGCCTGGAGGAGTCGGCGCTCCCGCAGGGGTGCAGCCTCGACTTCGAGGGCGGGCCCGGGATGGGCGGGAACGGCCCCTTCGGCCAGGACTCGGGACGCAAGCTGCTGCCGCTGGTGACGGTGGAGAACTTCCACGCCCTGCGCGGACGGCAGACCGCGGACGACACGGCCGTAGCGGCCGACCCAGCCCCCACAGCCGACGCCGAGGAGTCCTGATGCCGTCCTTCGAGGTGCTCTACCAGGCGGCCGCGCTCTGCCTGACCTACCCGGACGACGACTTCCGCGCCCGCCTGCCACTGCTGCGTGAAGCCGCCCCGCAACTGCGGGAGTTCACCGACCACGCGGCGGTCACACCCCCGCAGGACCTGGCCACGCACTACGTCGAGGTCTTCGACCTCGACAACCGCCACAGCCTGTACCTGAGCTGGTGGCACGACGGGGACACCCGGCGGCGCGGCATGTCGCTGCTCCGCTTCAAGGAGCTGTACCGCGCGCACGGCCTGGAGTTCACCGGCGAGGAACTCCCCGACTTCCTGCCCGCGGTCCTGGAGTTCGCGGCCCGCACCGGCAACACCGACCTGCTGCTGGAACACCGGGACGCCCTGGAGCAGCTCCGCTCCCGGCTCACCGACTTCGGGACTCCGTACGCGTCCGTCCTGGACGCCGTATGCGCCACACTGCCGACCGCACACACGGGAGTGCGCTCATGACCACACTCCTCTGGGGCGTCCTGCCGTACGTCACCTTCGCCCTCCTCGTCGCCGGCCTGATCTGGCGCCACCGCTACGACCGCTTCGGCTGGACCACCCGCTCCTCACAGGTCTACGAGTCCAGGCTGCTGAACATCGCCTCACCCGCCTTCCACTACGGCATCCTGTTCGTCCTGATCGGCCATCTGGTCGGCCTGTTCGTCCCGGAGTCCTGGACGGCCGCGCTCGGCGTCGGCGAGCACACCTACCACCTGTTCTCCCTCTACGGCGGTACGGCGGCCGGACTGCTGACGGTCGCCGGGATCGCGCTGTTGATCTACCGCCGCCGTACGAACACTCCGGTGTTCCGGGCGACGACGGTCAACGACAAGCTCATGTACGTGGTGCTGCTGGCGGCGATCGTGATGGGCATGGTCGCGAAACTGGCCCACTCATCCGGCGACGGCTACGACTACCGGCAGTCCATCGCCCCTTGGGCCCGCAGCCTCTTCACGCTCCAGCCGGACCTCGACCGGATGGCGGGCGTGCCGGTGCTGTACCAGGTCCACGCCGTGATCGGCATGGCGCTGATCGCGCTGGTGCCGTACACCCGACTGGTGCACATGTTCAGCGCACCGGTGCAGTATCTGTTCCGGCCGTACGTGGTGTACCGGAGCCGCGACCCCAGACAGCTGGGGCCGCGGCCGGAGAAGCGGGGCTGGGAGCGGACGGGGTCTTAGGGCGAGTGGGCGTGTTTCAGGCGGCCCCGCCCGTCTGGTCCCGCTGGTCCTTGTGATCCTTCTCCTCGTCGACGATCTCCGCGTCCACCACGCCCTCTTCGTCGTCGGGTGCGCTCGCCCTCGGCTCATCGGCTGAACCGCCGGAGGCGGACGCGTACATCGCCTGGCCCATCTTCTGGCTGACGGCGGCGAGCTTCTCGATGCCGCTGCGCAGGGCGTTCGTCTCGGCGTTCTGCTCCAGTTGCTGCTTCAGGTCCGTGACCGCCGACTCGACCTCGGTCCTGGTGTCCGCCGGGACCTTGTCCTCGTTGTCGCGGATGAACTTCTCGGTCTGGTAGACGAGCTGCTCGGCCTGGTTCCTGGTCTCGGCCGCCTCGCGGCGCCCCCGGTCCTCCTCGGCGTACTGCTCGGCCTCCCGCATCATCCGGTCGATGTCGTCCTTCGGCAGCGCCGAGCCGCCGGTGACCGTCATCTTCTGTTCGCGCCCGGTGGCCAGGTCCTTGGCGGAGACGTGCATGATGCCGTTGGCGTCGATGTCGAACGCGACCTCGATCTGCGGCACCCCGCGCGGCGCGGGCGGCAGACCGGTGAGGTCGAAGACGCCGAGCTTCTTGTTGTACGCGGCGATCTCACGTTCGCCCTGGTAGACCTGGATGCCGACCGAGGGCTGGTTGTCGGTGGCGGTCGTGAAGATCTCCGAACGCCGGGTCGGGATCGTCGTGTTGCGTTCGATGAGCTTCGTCATGATGCCGCCCTTGGTCTCGATGCCGAGGGACAGCGGGGTGACGTCGAGCAGGAGGACGTCCTTGACGTCGCCGCGGATGACACCTGCCTGGAGAGCCGCGCCGACGGCGACGACCTCGTCGGGGTTGACGCCCTTGTGCGGATCCTTGCCGGTGAGTTCCTTCACCAGGTCGGTGACGGCGGGCATCCGGGTGGAGCCGCCGACGAGGATGACGTGGTCGACCGCGGCGAGCTTGATGCCGGCGTCCTTGACGGCCTGGTGGAAGGGGGTCTTGCAGCGGTCGAGGAGGTCTGCGGTGAGCTCCTGGAACTGGGCGCGGGTCAGTTTCTCGTCGAGGTGGAGGGGGCCCTCGGCGGAGGCGGTGATGTAGGGCAGGTTGATCGTCGTCTCGGAGGAGCTGGACAGCTCGATCTTGGCCTTCTCGGCGCCCTCGCGAAGCCGTTGCAGCGCCATCTTGTCGTTGCCGAGGTCGATGCCGTTCTGTCCCTTGAACTTCTTCACCAGGTATTCGACGACCCGCTGGTCCCAGTCGTCGCCGCCGAGGTGCGTGTCGCCGTTGGTGGCCTTGACCTCGATGACGCCGTCGCCGATCTCCAGCAGGGAGACGTCGAAGGTGCCGCCGCCGAGGTCGAAGACCAGCACGGTCTGCTCCTCGCCGCGGTCCAGGCCGTAGGCGAGGGCGGCGGCCGTGGGCTCGTTGATGATCCTGAGGACCTTCAGGCCCGCGATCTCCCCGGCCTCCTTGGTGGCCTGCCGCTGGGCGTCGTCGAAGTACGCGGGGACGGTGACCACCGCGTCGGTGACGTCCTCGCCGAGATAGGACTCGGCGTCCCGCTTCAGCTTCTGCAGCACCCGGGCGGACAGCTCCTGCGCCCGGTACCGGGTGCCGTCGATGTCGCCCTGATCGGGGAACCGCCAGCTCCCGTCGCCCATGTACCGCTTCACGGACCGGGCGGTGCGCTCGACGTTCGTCACCGCCTGCCGTTTGGCCACCTCCCCCACGAGCACCTCGCCGTTCTTGGCGAAGGCCACGACCGACGGCGTGGTCCTGGCCCCCTCCGCATTGGCGACGACAGTGGGTTCGCCGCCCTCCAGAACGGCGACCACCGAGTTCGTGGTCCCGAGATCGATCCCGACCGCGCGTGCCATCGCTGTCCCCTTCCGCCAGGGCACCTCTTGAACTCCAGCACAAAACTTGAGTGGGTTCTTGTCAATGGGACGGGTGACCGAGGGGAGGGCCATCAAACGACGGCTGAGCGGCCGCTTAGGGGCCGCTCAGGGATGGGGGGGTGGCCCGAAGGGCCACACCCCCCAGGGGCGCGGGGCTGTATCGATATGCGGCTCCGCCGCGTGGGCGCGACCAGCCACAACGGCGCCGCAGACGCCACACACCCCTCCGCGGCACCGCCGTAGGCGAACCGCTACGACAACTTCGCCGACAGCGTGATCGTCGTCCCCGCCAACGCCTGACTGACCGGACAGTTCTTCTTCGCATCCTCCGCCGCCGCCGCGAACCCGTCCGCGTCGAGCCCCGGCACCGTCCCCTCGACGGTCAGATGAATCCCGGTGATCCCCTCCCCCGGCTGAAAGTTCACGTCGGCCGAGGTGACAAGCTTGGTGGGCGGTGTGCCGGCCCCCGCCAGGGCGTGCGACAGCGCCATCGAGAAGCAGCTGGAGTGCGCGGCGGCGATCAGCTCTTCCGGGCTGGTCTTGCCGCCCGCCTCCTGGGAGCGCGAGGCCCACGTGACCGGCTGTGCGGCGATGGCACCGGAAGAGTCGAAGTTGACGACACCGTTGCCCTCAAGCAGGCTGCCTTCCCAGACGGTGTGTGCGGAGCGCGTGGTAGCCACGGTTCTTCCTTTCGCGTGGGGGCCCGTTTCCTGGGTCCGTGCCCCCCATCCGATCACACTCCGGCTCACTGCACCCGGAAGACCGGCCCACGCGGGGTGAACGGCAGTCGACGACCCTGCGGAATCAGATACGCGTGCTCGCGCCGCACCCGCAGCACATCGCACCAGCCGTCGGTGATGACCAGGACGGGCGCACCCGTCGGGAAGTCGTCCGCGCGCTGCAGCAGATCGATCCCGGGCTGCAGGACCGTACCGCCCCGGCCGTGCACCCGCACCCGTCCCGCGATGTCCGTCACCGGCACATACCCGGCGTCGTACGGTCCCGCGTCGCAGAACACCACCCGCGCCGCCGGTACGTCCCGGGCCTCGGCGTACGACGCGATGGCGCCCAGCGCCTTGCCGAGCAGGCCGGCGCCCATGGAGGCGGAGGTGTCCAGGACGACGCCGAAGGTGCAGCGGGCGATCTCCTCGGGAGGGAAGTAGCGGCCCGCGCGCGGGATGTCGGGCGTCGACGCCTGGCGGCGCGCGGGACGGGCGTACGTCCGCACCGGCTCGGGGCGTGGCACGAACTCGTCGAACCAACGGGCCAGTCGGGCGTCCCAGGGCAGCGGCGGATGGCTCAGCGCGCGGATCTCCTGGACCAGACCGCCGGGCAGGAAGCCGCGCTCCTGCTGCTGGTGCAGATCGAGGCCGTGGCCCAGACCCCGGCGGTAGAACTCGTCGAGGTCGACACAGTCGCGGGGCGGGCCGAGCGGGGTGCCGAGCACATCGCCGACGCCCTTGCCGCGCAGGGTGGCCAGCCGGCGCATCCGGCGCAGGTCGCCGGCGATCCGGTCGTAGACCTCCTCGGCGGACAGGCCGGTGAACTGCGCGTCGTACAGCAGCCCTTGGGGCATCTGTCCGACCTGCATCTCGCGCAGCCAGCCGTTGATGACGTAGTCGCAGGCGACGTTGAACAGATACGGGTCGCGGGCGCCGCAGCGGTCGCCGTGGCGCAGGGCGGCGTGCAGCATCTCGTGGGCGAGGATGAACCGCCACTCCTCGTCCTCGAACTGGCGCAGCGGGTTGATGTAGATCTCGCCGGCCTCGGCGTTGACGGCGGCGACGGCGATGCCGTGCGCGCGGGCGAGTTCGGCGTCGGCGACGAGCTTGATGCCGGCCGCGATGCCGCCGAGCAGCGGGTAGGAGGTGATGAACCACTCCAGGGCCCACTGCCAGGGCCGTTTCTTGACGGGTTCGCCGTCCATGGAGTCGCGGCGGCCGCCCGCCATGTCCATCGCGGTGGACACGGTCCGGGTGAGCGCGGTGGCGAAGGCGAGTTGATGGTCCGGGGGCGACCCGAACCAGCCCGTCCACTCCACGAGCAGCAGATCGGGCTCCGGCCCGGCCGTGCCGCAGCGCTCGTAGGCGGCCGGGATGCCGTCCCGCCGCCAGCGCGCGGCGAGCTGTTCCTCGTCGCCGTCGGGGTAGGTCAGGGGGAGGTGGTCGGGGGCCTGTCCGACCGGGAAGGTGAGCAGGAAGCGGTTGACGACGGCGCAGCGGGCGGCGAGTTCGACGCGGTCGGGCTGCACGGGTGTGCCCTTCCTGGAAGGGACGTGGCCGAAGCCGAGGTGCAGGACGGCGTGTGCGATGGCCCAGGCCCAGGTTGCCGGTTCGGCAAGGCGGTCGGGGTGGGCGTGCAGGTCGCCGTCGGAGGTGACGCGGAGCAGGCCGTCGTGGGGTGCCTGTTCGCACTTCTCCAGACGGCAGACGGTGAACTCGACGGCGGCGAGCGCGGGGTTGGCCCGCACCAGCCGCAACCCCTCGGCGAAGGCCTCCGCCGCGAGGTCCCGCTTCTTCTTCGCCTTCGCCTTGTCGTGACCGCGGCTCATCGCCGCGCCTCCACCAGCCGGGGCATGTCCCGCGCCGCCTCCACCAGGAACCAGGACGGCAGCACCGGATTGCCGTCGGCGTCGGAGGCGATGACGCTCTGGGCGACCTCGACGGAGATCTCCGCGAGCTGCACCAGCAGCGACTTGGCGCGGTACGCGGTCTGGCGGCCGCTCGCCGACATGTGGTCCTTGCTCGCGGGCAGTTCCTTGACCAGCCGGCCGCGGAAGGACTCCGCGAGGTAGTAGAGCAGGTCGCGGTCCTCCATCCGGTGCGGCCAGCGGGCGTCGCCCTTGATGATCGCCTCGATGCCGAACCGGCTGCGCACGATCTTGACGTAGCCGCAGAACGCGGTGGCGTGCGTCGGCGTCAGCGTGCCGTGCGCCAGCACCTTCAGCGTCGCCTCGTCGAGGTCACGGCCGAAGGAGTGCAGCGCGTCGGAGAGCATGTGCCAGGAGCGGGGCGTGGAGAACGGCTCCTCGGTCTTCGGCGGCTTGGACCACAGGTGGTCGGGACGGTCGGTGAGGTGGTCCAGGATCCACGGGTGGATGCCGTTGTTCGCGGCCCAGGTCAGCCAGTCCTTGGCGGAGGCCTCCAGGTGGACGTGGGTGAGCCGGTTGACGAGCGCGGACGCGATGGGCCGGGCGAGGGCGTTGTCGGTGGCCCGGTTCCCGGCGCCGATGACGATCGAGCCCTTCGGGAGTTCGTAGTTGCCGATACGGCGGTCCAGGATCAGCGAGTAGAACGCCTTCTGCACATCCGGGGTGGCCGCGTTCAGCTCGTCCAGGAACAGACAGTACGGCTCGTCGCGGGCGATGGCCTCGGGCGGGCAGAACACGGACCGCCCGTCACGGATCTGCGGCACGCCGATCAGGTCCTCGGGTGCGAGCTGGGTGCCGAGCAGACTCACGCACTCCAGCCCCAACGACTCGGCGAAGTCCCTGACGAGGCTGGACTTTCCGATGCCGGGGGCACCCCAGATGAAGACGGGCCGCACGGTGGCGAGGCCGAGCAGCAGGTCGGGGATACGGGCGGGCGTGACGGTCACGGCTGCCTGCAAAGCATCGGC
This sequence comes from Streptomyces sp., assembly GCA_013362785.1. Taxonomy (GTDB): domain Bacteria; phylum Actinomycetota; class Actinomycetes; order Streptomycetales; family Streptomycetaceae; genus Streptomyces. Next base: position 19,644 of record JABFVM010000141.1, read on the forward strand.
TCCTTGGGAGGTTCGGGAAGGGGCGTGCAGGTGTTTGACGCCCGATACGGACAGTTTGTGCGCCGCACTCCGCCTTCGCAGCCGATTTTCCGTTGACCGGAATGTGCCCTGGGCAAGCCCACCCGGCGGTGACACGTTGAGGCACGGTCCTCCGTGAGAGCCGCTCCTTCGTTCATGGGGGTACGAAGGGGCGGCGCCCCCAGCGACGATCAGGCCGGGCGATCAGGCCGCCCGCTGGTCCTGGCTCGGTGTCAGCGGCACCTGGGGGCCGTTCGATTCACGCAGCCAGCGGCGCAGTACGCGGTGGATGTGCTCGGCGCCGACGAGGTCCTCCCCGTCGCCGACCGGTGCGGAGAAGGCGAGCGGCGACAGCAGGAACGGCCTGCCCTGCGCCCCGCCGAGTCCGCCGTGCGAGCCGATCTGCTCCTCGAAGGCGAGGACCTCGCCGTCGGCCGGGTCGTAGCAGGAGTTGACCATGATGTCGGCGGTGTTCGGGAAGGAGTGCGTGCGGCGTACGGCGTCGGCGGCGCCCGGCCCGAAGACCTCCAACGGCCCGGGGTTCTCGTCCAGCCGGTCCAGCGGGATCTCCGCGCCGTACGCGCCGAGCACGAGCCCGCCGTACTGCTCGCTGCGGACGAGCAGGAAGCCGACGCCGGGGTGGTTGGCGAGGGTGGTGAGCAGCGCCGGGTGGCGGGCGTCGATCTCCTCCCTGGTCATCCGGTGCGGGACGTCCGGGAACGAGACCAGGCCGAGGTTGCCGGAGGCCAGCACGATCGGCTCGGAGCTGCGGCGCGCGGGCCGGTGCTGCTCGCCGCCCTCCTCGACGGGACGGCGCAACGCCGCGCGCACGGCCGCGCGGGCCTCGGCACCGCTGTGCGTGCGCCGGGCCCGGCGCGGCACGGGCAGCCCGCAGCCGGCCCGCACGAGGTCGCCGAGGCCGAGGCCGTAGCGGGCGCGGAAGGTCTCGCCGGGGCTCTGCCCGTGGTCCGACAGCACGACGATCCGGTATGGCCGCGGCGCGTGCTCGGCGACCTTCTCGATCAACGCCAGTGCCGGGTCGAGGCGTTCGAGGACCTTCTCGGCGTCGCGGCCGCACGGCCCGGAGTGGTGCGCCACCTCGTCGTACGCCACGAGGTCGGCGTAGACGGCGGTGCGGCCGGCGAACATGTCACCCATGACCGCGGCGACGACGACGTCCCGCTCGACGACGGTCGCGAAGGCGCGGACGAAGGGGTAGAGGCCGCCACGGGAGACCCTCGGCCGGACCTTGCGGGCACGGGCCCGGGCGGACTGGCCGATCTCGCGGCCGACCTCGGCGATGAAGGACAGGGCGGTGCGGACGGCGTTGGCCGGGTCGGAGAAGTAGGCGAAGTAGCCCGCGCGGGAGCGGTTGCGGCGGCCTCGGCGTTTAGTGGCGATCGACAGCACGAGGGCCTGCTCGTCGGCGCCGCCGCTGAAGAGGTTGCCGCGGCTGGCGCCGTCGACGCTGAGCAGTCCGCCGTCGCCGGTGCGGTCGACGGCGCGGCGCTGGAGTTCGGCGGCGCTGGTGGGGCGGTTGCAGACCATGACCTCGCGGCCGGTCTTCTCGTACCAGCGGAAGGCGGGGACGTCGTGGTTGCTGCCGTGCAGGATGCCGAGCTGGCTGGCGCCGGTCTGGCTGGACCAGTCCGTGCGCCAGGGCGTGAGGCGGTGGGTGGGGGCGGCGCCGTCCGGGGCGCCGTCGGGGTGGTCGCCCAGCCAGCGGGCGACGGTGGGCATCAGCCCCTTTCCTACGGCGGCCAGCAGGACGTCGTGCCCGACGCCGTCGAGCTGGATGAACACGGTGCCGGGGCTGGACGGGCCGGGCGGCAGGGCTCTGCGCCGACGGTCGGCGAGGCGGTACAGCCGCCGCCGGTACGCGTCGTCGTCCCGTACGGCCAGGGCGGCGCCGGTGGCGGAGGCGACGGCGGACATCACGGCGGCGACGATGACGGCGGTCTCGGGGGCGGCCTCGCTGTCGCCGGAGGGTACGAGGCGCAGGGCGACGATGAGCAGCGAGCCGTTGAGGAAGAACACCAGCAGGCCGAGCACCAGGGCCGGCACGAGCAGCAGGAGCCGTACGAGAAGGGGCCACACGAGCGCGGAGAGCAGTCCGAAGGCGCCGGCGCCGAGGGCCGCGGTGACGGCGATCCGGGTGGCACTGTCACCGTCCGCCGACTGCAACTGGAAGTCCGGCAGGATCCCGGCGAGCACGAGCATGGTCACGGTGGAGACGGCCCACACGGCCACGCTCCGCCCGACCTGACTGGCAACCCGCCGCCAACGCCCACGCACGCCCAGCCCACCTCACGTCCCGGCCTCTACGCCCCCAGCCTTGCATAACGCCCGGTTCGGCAGCGCCCCAAAAGGGGCGCGGGGAACTGCGCGACCAGCCACAACGAGCCCGCAGCCGCAAGACGGCAATCGCGGCACCCCCTGCGGCGCACTCAACGCCCGTCGTACCCCGCCGTAGGCATCGACAGCCGCCGATGCACCCGCGCCTTCATCTGCGCGTCGTACAACGGCTCGGCCCGCCCCACGGTCTCCACCCGCACCCCGCGCCGGGCGCACTCCGCGGTGAACTCCTCGACGGACGACAGCGCGCTCTCCAGCACCCTGCGGCTGGGCGCCACGAACAGGTCGAGGCCGGGCCGGACGCCTTCCCAGAGCACGCTGTGGTCGGCCCGCAGCCCTCGCACGAGGAGCTCACGCGCGATGACGTACCCGTGTTCGGCGGCCCAGTGCGCGCACATCGCGTGCTGGCTGCGGGAGTCCACCAGGAAGGGGTCGGCGTCCAGCTCTTCGAGCGGCGTCAGACTGGCGATCGCCGTGACGCGCACTATGGATGGCCCCATGGCGTCCCCCTCACCTCCGGGTTTCGCCGCCGACCCTACTCCAGCCCGTACGCTTCGGGGAGTCGCGCGAAGGAGGCAAAGAAGGTGCCGGTGGAGATCACCTGGTGGGGTCACGCCACCTGCACGGTCGAGGACTCGAACGTGCGTGTTCTCACCGACCCTTTGTTCGCGCGCCGCCTCGCGCACCTCCGGCGCCGCCGGGGCGCACTGCCGCCGCCCGACGCCTGGCGGGCCGACGTCGCCGTCGTCTCCCACCTGCACGCCGACCACCTGCACGTGCCGTCCCTCGCGAGGCTGGCGCGGGGCACCCGACTGCTCGTGCCCGCCGGTGCGCCCCGCGCGGTGCCGGGCCTGCGCCGCCTCACCCGGCTGCGGGTGACCGAGATGTCCCCCGGGGACGTGGCGTCGGTGGGCGGGCTGACCGTACGGGCCGTGCCCGCCCGGCACGACGGACGCCGGCTGCCCGTCGGCCCGCACCGCTCCCCCGCCCTCGGCTATGTCATCGAGGGCGAGGGCCGCACGTACTTCGCCGGGGACACCGGGCTCTTCGACGCCATGGCCGAGGAGGTCGGGCCGGTCGACGTGACGCTGCTGCCCGTGGGCGGCTGGGGGCCGTATCTCGGGGACGGCCATCTGAACGCGGCACGGGCGGCCGAGGCACTGGCCCGGCTGTCGCCGCGCAGCGCCGTGCCGGTGCATTTCGGCACCTACTGGCCGATCGGCATGGATGCCGTACGCCCTCATGAATTCCACGCGCCCGGCGACGAGTTCGCGCGGCTCGCGGCCGAGCGCGCGCCCGGCGTGTCGGTGCACCGGCTCGCGCACGGCGAGAGTGTGCGCCTGGAGGTGGCCCGGTGACGCTGCTGGCCGCCACCGCGACGACGGTTCCGCCGGAGTCGACGCAGCAGGCGATCGGCTATCCGTCGCTGTTCCTGCTGGTGCTGATCGGGGCGCTGGTGCCGGTCGTGCCGACGGGGGCGCTGGTGAGTTCCGCGGCGGTGGTGGCGTTTCACCAGACGGCGCCGTTCTCGCTGGCGCTGGTGTTCGTGACGGCGTCCACGGCCGCGTTCCTCGGCGATGTGACGCTGTACTGGCTGGGGCGGCGCGGCATGGGCTCGAAGAACGGCTCGCGCTGGCTGGAGGCGATCCGCGCGCGGGCGCCGGAGGAGCGGCTCACGCAGGCGCAGGACAGGCTCGCCGCGCACGGGGTTGCCGTGCTGGTGCTGTCCCGGCTGGTGCCGGCGGGACGGTTGCCGGTGATGCTGGCGTGTCTGCTGGCGAAGTGGCCGATGCGGAGGTTTGCCCGGGGGAACTTTCCGGCGTGCCTTGCCTGGACGGTGACGTATCAGCTGATCGGGATTCTCGGGGGGTCGCTGTTCGACGAGCCGTGGGAGGGAGTTGTGGCTGCGATTGCGTTGACGCTGGTCATCAGCGTGGCGCCCAGTGTGTGGCGACGGGTTCGATCTGCCAGGTGATGGTTCATCGCGGGGTGCGGGTCGTATGTGGTTGCTCGCGCAGTTCCCCGCGCCCCTGGGTGGGTCCACTCGCCCCTGGTTGGTCGAGCACCCTCGACCCGCCCACCGGAAGATCCCACAAGTCCTCCCGCGCCAATCCCGCCTTCCTCCATGCCACCCTCACCCGCGTGAGCGGTTCCAGGACCGGTTCCGCCGACAGTACGAACGTCGCCCAGTGCATCGGGGCCATCCTCCGCGCGCCGAGGTCCTGGGCGGCGCGGACCGCCTCCTCCGGGTCGCAGTGGACGTCGCTGAGCCACCAGCGGGGGTCGTAGGCGCCGATGGGGAGGAGGGCGAGGTCGATGCCGGGGTAGCGCTCGCCGATGCGGGTGAACCAGTGGCCGTAGCCGGTGTCGCCGGCGAAGTGGACGCGCTGTCCGTCGGGTGCGGTGAGCACCCAGCCGCCCCACAGGCTGTGGCAGGTGTCGAGGAGGGTGCGCTTGGACCAGTGGTGGGCGGGGACGAAGTCGAAGCGGACGCCGGACAGTTCGGCCGCTTCCCACCAGTCCAGCTCGGTGACCCGGGTGAACCGGCGGCGCCGGAACCAGCCGGCGAGGCCCGCCGGGACGAACACGGGGGTGTCGCGCGGGAGTCGGCGCAGGGTGGGGGCGTCCAGGTGGTCGTAGTGGTTGTGGCTGATGACGACCGCGTCCACGTGCGGCAGGGCGCTCCAGGCGATGCCGACGGGGGTGACGCGGGCCGGGGTGCCGAGGATGCGGCGTGACCAGACCGGGTCGGTGAGGACGGTCAGTCCGCCGATCCGCACGACCCAACTGGCGTGCCCCGCCCAGGAGACGGCGATCGTGCGCGCGTCCACGCGGGGCAGCGGGCCCGGCTCGAAGGGCAGCCGCGGGATGTCGGCGAGGCCCTCGTGACCGGGGCGTACGGCTCCCTCGCGGGCGAAGCGGGCGAGGGTCTTGAAACCGGGCAGCGGGGCGGTGAGACGGTCGTGGAAGGTCCGCGGCCACACCCGGCGTTCGTACAGCGGGCGGGGTGCGGCGAGCGGCGGGTACGGGGGTGCGAGGGGGGTGGTGGCCGTGCCCATGGTGGTCGTACGCGTGGTGGTCGTACGCGTGGTGGTCGACTCGGACTGCTGCGTCATCGAGGAGGCTCCCATCGCTGAGCGTCGTCGCGGAGATCGTCGAAGACCGACTTCAGATGGATCAGCGCGCGTTGCACCTGTGGCAGTTCCAACGGCGAGGGCGAACCGATGCATTCCGCGCGCTCCTCGTCGGTGCCCTCCAGCAGCGCTCCGGTGGACAGCCGGACGCGCAGTGCCCCGAGGTCGTCGCCGAAGCGGTGCCCGCCCGGCGCGGGCATGCCGAGCCGGGCGGCGAGGAACTCCTCCAGGTCCTGCGCGTCGCCCACGTCGTGCGCGGACAGGCCGGCGCGCAGCGGGCCGAGGTCGACGTACAGATGCCGTCCGGCCTGCGGGGGCCGGGCCAGGGCGCCCGCTCCCACGGCGGCGGCGTGCGCGGCGGCGGCCAC
>JABFVM010000508.1 GCA_013362785.1 Streptomyces sp.
CCCACCCGCTCCACCACCACGGCTGCCACCAGACCGGTGCGCAGCGCGGCCGCCTCGACCTCGCCCAGTTCCACCCGGAAGCCGCGCACTTTGACCTGGCGGTCTACACGGCCCTCGAAGTCGAGTGTGCCGTCCGGGAGCAGCCGGCCCAGGTCACCGGTCCGGTACATCCGCTCGCCGTCCGGCAGGACGACGAAGCGCTCCGCCGTCAGCTCGGGCAGCCCGAGGTAGCCCAGCGCGATCTGGGGCCCGCCGATGTAGATCTCGCCGACCTCGCCGGAGGGCACCGGTCGCAGGTCCGCGTCACGCAGCGACAGTGTCGTCGACTGGACCGCCTTGCCGATCGGGACCCGACGAGCGTCGCGCAACTCCTCGCCTCGGCACACGTGCGAACTGGCGAAGGTGGCCGTCTCGGTCGGGCCGTAGACGTGCACGAGTTCGCGCGGCGGCTGCGCCGCGCAGATCGCACGCAGTGCGCCCGGGTCCACGACGTCGCCGCCGAAGATCACCGTCCGCGCCGAGGCGAAGGCCCTGGGATTCTCCAGGACGATCATCTCCAGCAGCGCCGTGGTCAGGAACAGGATGTCGATCCGCTCCCCCGCCAGCACGGTGGCCCAGTCCGCGATCGGGATGTCCACGGCGTCCGGCAGGACCACGGCGGTCCCGCCGCCGGCCAGGGTGGTCCAGACCTCGAAGAGGATGATGTCGAACGCCGGGTTCCCCAGGCACGCGACCCGCAGGCCCGGTTCGAAGTGGATGTAGTTCGGTGCGGTGGCGAACCGCTCGACGGCACGGTGCGGAATCATGACGCCCTTCGGGCGGCCCGTCGAGCCCGAGGTGAAGCCGATGTAGAAGACGGATTCCGGGTCGGAGGCGGGATCCGGGACGGGGGTGCCCGGGTCCCGGTCGGGCAGACCGGTGACGACCGGTGTCCGTGTCGGCGGCAGAGTGGGCCGCGGATTCTGCGCGGCCAGGATCACGGCGGGTTCGGCATCGGCGAGGATGCCCTCCACTCGCTCGGGCGGGGCCATCGGGTCCAGCGGGATGTACGCGGCCCCGGCACGGATCACGCCCAGCACCGCGACCACGAAATCGACCGAGCGCCCCAGGGCCAGCGCGACGCGGTCGCCGGCACCGATCCCCCGGCTCGCCAGATCGGCGGCGAGCCACCCGGACCGCTCCCAGAGTTCGGCATAGCTGAGCGCCGCGCCCGCGGTGTCACAGACCGCCAAGGCGTCCGGGCGGGCAGCCACCCGCTCCTGGATCAGAGTGCTGATTCCACGCGGAGACCAGAGGTTTCCGGACAGGTCAGAAGCATGATCAGACGTCATCGTTACCACTCCCCCGTGCTCTGGGCCGACTCCGGCAACGGCCGACTCCGGCAACGCTAAGCAGCCGCCCCTAATCCGCAGTTGTTGTACATCCCACTGCCCCGCCCTCCTGCGAACACATGGGTCGCGTGGTTCGCGATTGAGTCGCGTGGTTCACGATCGTGCTCGTCCCGGCCGGGCGGCACCAGGAAACTCGGGCGGCAAAATCAAGCCGACCGGAAGGTCGAATTCCCGCCCGCGCCGCGTCCAACGTGCCTGTCAATTGCCGTGCGCGTGCCTGGTCCACGCAATCCGGCACCGGGCATCATCAGCCTCCATGGGGAACGAATCGCCGCTGACGCGACTGCTCGCCAGACCGTCGGCACCCTCGGGACCCGCGCAGGAACCGACCGCGCAGAGGCAGCTGAACGTGGTCGTCTCGGGGACCGAGTCCGATGCGCACACCTGGAACCTGGTCTTCCTCCAGCTCCTGCTTGAGGAATTGGGGCATCAGGTCCACAATCTCGGCCCGTGCGTTCCCGCGACGGTCCTCGCGGAGGAGTGCTCACGGCTCCGTCCCGACTTGCTCGTCCTCGGGACCGTCAACGGTCACGGGACGGAGGACGCGTTGACAGCCATCAAGCGTCTGCGGGCACCGGGCGGGCCGGTCGGGATGCCTGTCGTCATCGGCGGCAAACTCAGCACCTCCGACCGAGGACGACAGGATGCCGAGCGCCTTCTGTCCGCCGGGTTCGACGCGGTGTACTCCGACGACCCGGGTGTGATCGGAGAATTCACTTCCTTCGTCTGCGCGCTGGCCGTCGGGACGTCGTGATGGCCCGCGCCGGCCGGCCGTACGCCCCGCCTTCATTCGGCGCGTACGTCGCGGATGCACACGCCGCCGGTCGGCTCGTGGTCCAGCCGAGAATGGGACTCAGCGATCCGGTCGAGATGCGGGCCGGGCTGATGGCTACGAAGTCCGCGGCAGCGACCACAGCGGGCACGATCACCGTCGACAGTTACACCCGGCTGGGCCAGCACGAAGGCGCACGGAAGGCGCTGGACAACGGTGCCCTGCTCAACGGATACCCGATCGTGCTGCGCGGACCGGCGACGACGCGGTCTGTCCTGCAAGGCGTCATCGACCCGGATTTCCCGGTCCAGGTCCGCCACGGCGCACCCGACCCCCGTGCGATCGTGTCCGCACTGATCGGCGCCGGGCTCGACGCGACCGAGGGCGGCCCGGTCTCCTACTGCCTGCCGTACAGCAGGACGCCCCTCGACGCCTCGATCAGGGCCTGGTCAGCGGCCTGCCGGGAGCTTGCCGCACTGGCGGAGACCGGTCGAAGGCCGCATCTGGAGACCTTCGGCGGCTGCATGCTCGGCCAACTGTGTCCGCCGAGCATGCTGGTGGCGCTCAGCGTCCTGGAGGCGTGCTTCTTCCGCCACCACGGCATCACCGATGTCTCGTTGAGCTACGCCCAGCAGACGAGCCCGGATCAGGACTTCGAAGCCGTCAACGCACTGGTGCGCATCGCCGAGGAGCGCCTGGGCGACATCGACTGGCACATCGTGGTGTACGCGTACATGGGCGTCTACCCGCAGACGGCAACCGGTGCGCGCCTGCTGCTGCGTGAGGCGGTCCGGCTGGCGGTGCAGACCGGATCGGCGCGACTCATCGTCAAGACAGCCTCGGAAGCATCGCGGATCCCCACGGTCGCCGAGAACGTCGACGCACTCGAAATCGCCGCCGCCTTTGCCGAGGACCTGCGGCGCGACGCGGCGAGCCACGACGCCGCCGTGCCCGCCGTGCCCGCCGTGCCCGCCGAGGGCACCGTCGAGCGAGAGGCACGGGCGTTGGTGGACGCGGTGCTGGAGCTTGAGCCCGATGTCGGCCGAGCGCTGCTCACCGCATTCCGTTGCGGATATCTGGACATCCCGTTCTGCCTGCATCCTGACAACGCCGGACGTACCCGAGCGGCCATCGACTCCGACGGTCGATTGCAATGGACCGCTCTGGGCGCACTTCCGATCAGCGATATCACCGACATAAACGGTGCTCGTCCCATGCGTTCCACGGACCTCATGACCGCACTCAACTATGTGCGGCGCCGATACGACCGGGAATCACCGCGAGACTCAGCTCCCCGATTCTCCGCCGTCATCACCAAATGAGGCTCCATGACTGAGGTTTCCTCAGTGGCCTGATTCGTGTCCATGCGCGGCGTGCAGCACCACCTGTGCACGCACCGACGGCCGGTGCACGGTCCTGCGGCCGTAGGCCATCCGCCCCGGCCCCGCAATGACCGGTACAAGAGGCCACTTGGACAGGGAAAACGCAACTTCGACATGACCCGCAGAGGCAGCTACCTTCACCTGGTCCTCGGCGATCGCCCACGGTCGCACAGGAGTTTCTTCGCCCCCCGCGCATTAACCACCGAACCAGGTCCACGCCAGACACCCCCAACCAGGGAGACCGGATACCTCGCGCATGCTGAAGCGGCAGACGGTGACCGGGGCCAGCTCTTCGATGCAGACTGGGGTACATGGGGAGAATTCGCCGTACCGACTTGATACGGCAAGGGCCATACGCCGGAAACCACCGCCCTGGCCACGACCCTCTCACTCTGGACCGACTGGTTCGAGAGGACAGGGCGCCCAAATTTCACCTCCACGACCAGGGCTCCGCGCCACACGCCTTCACCTTCCACGACTCGTTCGCCCCGGACGGAACTCCGACCAGGATCAAAGGCATCGGGCCGAAGAGCGACCAAGTTGGCTGACGGGAATGCCGGAACGACTGGGGTGGGCTCACTAAACAGCCCCATCACGTGATCTCATGTGTTCCCATTCGATCCCATGTGATCAACATCATACGGAGACCCCGTTGTCATCCGCTTGTTGATTACCGAATGAAGTCATCCCTGACAGGAGGGTGTCGAGGGGTAGGCGAGTTGGCGCCAAACTCTGCCAACGCCCTGTGATCAAGGTCCCTCCGAGGGTTGACGCCTCGGGTGCAGGCGGGAAGCCTTGGCAGCACGGTTGTTCGTGATCAATTCATTGCGAAGTGAAGTGCCGGGGGACTGTGAGTACTTCTGATTCTCGATGCCGGATGGATTGCTGCGCGAGTTGGCGTCTGCTCGATCTCATGACTTGGGACCGAGGGCGTGAACGATGAGACATGGCCATACCCTCGGGGGGTTACTTGCCCGCCAACGTATGGATGCGGGTTGGTCCCAGGAGGAACTCGCTGATCGCTCGGGAGTGAGCGTACGAACTGTCAGGAACATCGAGACCGGTGCGGTGCAGTCGCCCCGACACTCGTCGCTGTCGCTCATGGTGGCGGCTTTCCAGACGGCGGGGCTCTTCGAGGCAGAGTATGTGCTTCGGGATTTCACCGACAGAAACGGGATAGAAAGCTCTGTAGCGCTGTCCGGTCGGTCAGCAGGGGTGTCGACGTCGAACGGCGTGCGGGTCGGAGACGATCACGACTGGTTGGTGGGGCGGAAGAACGACATCTCCCGAATGTGCGACAGTCTGCAGCGAGACCGGTGGACCACCTTGGTCGGACCTGGAGGCGTCGGCAAGACGAAGTTGGCGTTCGCCGTCGCGGACCGTTTGCGAAGTCAGTTCGCAGGAGGCGTCTCGGCCGTCCATCTCGGAGAGACGTCCGACGACCACGACGAGACGGCTATCTGGCACGCGGTCTGCGAGGCTTTGCTGACCGAGGGATCACCGGGCGACCGTTCCGCAGCGATGCGGCGGCTGGTGGTCATCGACAACATCGAGCATCTGCAGACACCCACGGTCCGGGTGTGCCAGCGGCTGCTGGCGGAGTTTCCTGATGTATGGATCTTGATCACTTCTCGACATGCCGTGGCCGCGGCCGGGGTCAAGACCGTGGAGGTTCGTCCGCTGTCCGCGGTCGATGCCGAGCAGCTGTTCCTCCACCGCGCTCAGGCCGCGTGCTCTGACCTGGATCTGACCGGCCGCGGGTCCGCTGTCACGGAAATCTGCCGCAAGCTGGACGGACTGCCGTTCGCGCTGGAGGTGGCGGCGCTGCGGCTGCGCTCGTTATCGATCGACACGTTACTCGAAGCGCCGGTTCGCCAGATCGTCGCCCAACCGAGCGTGGCCGGCCTTCCTCATCAGCAAACCCTCGTCGAGAGCGTCACCTGGAGCTACAGGATGCTCGGGGAGGAGCCGCGCCGCCTTCTGCACTGGCTGTCGCCGTTCCTCGAAGCCTTCACGATCAAGGATCTCCTCGGCCGCCCTGATCGGGAGGCTGTCGCCGACGACTTCCCGCATCTTGTCGACATCGTCTCCGATCTCGTCGATCGATCCATGCTCCAGGTCCGCCGCGGATCGGAGTACCGCTACTCCATGCTGGGGCACATCCGTGAAGTGATCGGCATCCTCCAGTAATCGGACGCGACCCTGTCCGGGCCTGTGCAACGCCGCCATCACAGGCCGTACGGCCGGCGGCAGCCCGGAGCAGACTGCGCCGACCGGGCAACGACCGAACGAACTTCTGTGATGAGGCAGGGCGGTTTTGCCGATGAGTTCACCGTCCTCGAACGGTCTACCCAGCGACACGACCGTTCTCGACAGGAGTGCCATGTCCACCATCCAGCCAGTGATCTTGACTGCCAACCACGACGTCCTACTCGGCTTCTATACGAAACTGTTCGGCGCCGAGGAGATCTTCCGGGTACCGGAGAAAGGCCCGGTCTTCTACCTCGGCTTGCGCATCGGCGACACCGACCTCGGGCTGGTGGCCAAGGCGACCCCAGGGGACCGGGAGGCGCCGCGGATCCTGCTCAGCATCGGTGTCGACGACATCGATGAGACGCTCGGCCGGGTAACGGCGCTCGGCGGCTCGGTCCGCCGCGGTCCCAACGACATGCCGTGGGGACAGCGCGTCGCCCACATCCAGGACCCCGACGGCAACCCGGTGAACCTCACCCAGCCGATCCCGGCTCAGTGACGCTGTTCCGGGTGCGTTCTTCAAGGCGCGGTCCAGCCGCGGGGCCTTCGCGGCTAAGCGGCTGATCAGATGGGCCATCGACGGAACCTGGGAATGATCCTCGCCGTCGTTCTGGCGTCTGCCGACGCCGACGCCGACATCGACTGGACGGTGTCAGTGGACGCCGCAGTCGTCCGGGCCCACCAGCACGCTGCCGGAGTACTCAAAAGGGGGCGCCCCACCTGGGCGAGCCCGCCGATCACGCGCTCGGACGCTCCCGCGGCGGGCTGAGCACCAAGGTTCGCC
>JABFVM010000262.1 GCA_013362785.1 Streptomyces sp.
GAAGTAGTCGGTCGGGCCCATGCCGAACAGCTCGTGGCAGAACTTCTCCTCCTCCACGGTCTCCGAGCCGTGGGTGTGCATGCGCACCCCGAGGCGGCGGGCGAGCTCGCCGCCCTGCTTGAGGAGTTCGGTGGAGATGGAGAACGGGGAGCAGGGGGCGACGGCGACCTGGGTCATCGCGTCGAAGGAGGAGTCGTGGTGCCGCTTCACCGTCTCCTCGGTCCCGGCGAGGGCACCCTCCAGGGTCTCGACGGCGAAGTCCGGCGGCAGCCCGCCGTCCTTCTCACTGCGGTCCATGGAGCCGCGGGCGAGGGTGAAGCGGACACCCATGTCACGGGCGGCGCCGATGATGGCGCCGGAGAGGTCGCCGGAGCCCTGCGGGTAGACGTAGTGGTGGTCCATGGCGGTGGTGACACCGCCGCGGGCCATCATGGCCAGGGAGCCCTGCGCGGCGGAGCGGACCATCGGCTCGTCGATGCGGGCCCAGGTCGGGTAGAGGGCGACGAGCCAGTTGAAGAGGTTGTGGTCGGTGGCCAGGCCCCGGGTGATCCACTGGTAGAAGTGGTGGTGGGTGTTGACCAGGCCGGGGGTGACCAGGTGCCCGGTGGCGTCGATGCGGCGTACGACGTTCTCCAGGCCCTCGGGGGCCCTGCCCGCGCCGAGCGACTCGATGCGGTTGTCCGCGACGACGATGTGGCCCGTGGCGTACTCGGTGTCGTTCGCGTCCACCGTCGCGATCGAACAGTTCTCGATGACGATGCGCTGGGCTGCTGCCATGATTCGTCCTTTGCGCTGTTGTGGAGAGGGCACGGCAGGACCCTGGGGGATTTGAGTGCCGCGGCCGGTTCGGGGAGGACCGCACCGGCCGCGGGTGCCGATATGTGGAGTTACTACAGGTTGGTGAGGTCCACCGGGATCTTCGGCTCGCAGCCGTCCCGCAGGATGGTGGCCTCGATCAGGCCGTACGGCCGGTCGGCGGCGTAGTACACCTCGTTGTCGTTCTTCAGCCCGAACGGTTCGAGGTCCACCAGGAAGTGGTGCTTGTTCGGGAGGGAGAAGCGGACCTCGTCGATCTCGCTGCGGTTGTTGATGATCCGCGAACCCATCTGGTACAGGGTCTGCTGGAGGGAGAGGGAGTAGGTCTCGGCGAAGGCCTGGAGCATGTGCTTCTTCGTCTGCTCGTAGGACTTCTCCCAGTTGGGCATCCGCTGCTCGTCGTCGGTCCAGTTGAACCGCCAGCGGCCGGAGACCTGGGTGGCCAGGATGCGGTCGTACGCCTCCTGGAGCGTCGTGTACTTGTCCTTGACGTAGCCCCAGAACTCGGAGTTGGTCGAGTTCATCACGACGAGGTCCTTGAGGCCGGAGACGACCTCCCACTTCTCACCGTCGTAGGTGATCTGCGTGACCCGCGTCTCCTGGCCCTTGCGGACGAAGGAGTGCTTGACCTCGTCGGCGCCGATGAACTGGGAGTTGGCGTCGGAGGCGTCGATGCGCTCCCAGGCGTACTCCTCGATGCGGATCCGGGCGATCTTGATCGGCTCCTGGCTGGTCACGAAGTGCCGGGCCAGATGGATGCCGAACTGCTCGGCCGACTCGATGCCGTGCTCCTTGGCGAACGCGAACACCGTGTTCTTGGTGGTGTCGGTCGGCAGGACGTTGGCGTTGGAGCCGGAGTAGTGGACCTCGTCCATGTCGCCGGAGAGGGCGACGGAGACGTTCAGGTCCTTGATGTGGTGGGTGGCGCCGTCCCGCGTGATCTTTACGACTCGGTTCTCGGCCTTGCCGTACTGGTTCTGTCCCAGGATCGTGGGCATGTCTGCTAGCTCCCTCGGTAAACGGAGTAGCCGAACGGGTTGAGCAGCAGCGGTACGTGGTAATGCTCCCCGGCCGTCACGGCGAAGGTGATCGCCACCTCGGGGAAGAACACGGCACCGCTGTCCCGATTCGCGGGGGCGTCCTGCTGCGCATCGGCTTGCTTCTTCTCGAAATACGGCTCCACCGCGAAGTCGAGCCGTACGTGGGTGGTCCCCTCCGGCAGCGCCGGGAGGTCCTTGCACCGCCCGTCCGCGTCGGTCGCGGAGCCGCCGAGTGCCTGCCAGTCCGCGGCACGCCCGGAGCGGGCGGCGAGCTGGATGGCGACGCCCTCGGCGGGGCGTCCGACGCTGGTGTCCAGGATGTGCGTGGACACGGAAGCGGTGGTGCTGGTGCTCATGGGGTCAGGCTTCCTCTTCGACGATGCGGGCGAGCCGGATACGGTTGATCTTGCCCAGCTCGGTGCGGACGATCTCCCGCTCCTGCTCCGGCGAGTTGCCGATCCGTTCCTTGACCGCGTCGCGCATCTGCTCACCGGTCCGGCCGGTCGCGCAGATCAGGAAGACATGGCCGAACCGGTCCTGGTAGGCCAGGTTCAGTTCGAGCATCTCCACCTTGAGCTCCTCGGAAGCGCCGGCCATGCCGCGCTGCTCCCGGGCCGAGGTCGGGTCGCCCGGCTTGGGGCGGCCGATCGGCGGGTGCCCGGCCATGGCCTCGGCGAGGTCCTCGGCGGTCAGCTCGGCCATGGCGGCGTCGCTGGTGGCGTAGAGGTCGCCGACGGTGGCGTAGGGGCGGGCGGCGAGCAGCCGCTTCGCCCAGGCCGTGGCGGCGCACGCCTCGTGGAGAGCGGCGTGCGCCGCGTGCTCCTCCAGGGCGTTGAACCGGGCCAGGCCCGGGGGTGGGGAATTCGACGTCACGGGAGCCTCCGTGGCCGCGAAGGGCCTTCGTGCTGAACGGGCGTGCCGATAGCTAACGCCCTACGACGACGAGACGTCAACACTTTGTTGAAAATTCGCGGTGCCGAAACCCGGGCCGGTCCGCGTCAGGCGTTCTTCTCCCGGTTCAGATAGTTGTAGACCGTGAAACGGCTCACCCCGAGCGCGCTCGCCACGGTCTCCACGCCATGCCGTACGGAGAAGGCGCCGCGCGCCTCCAGGATCCGTACGACCTCCTGCTTGGCCTTGCGGTCCAGGTCGGCCAGCGGCTTGCCCTTCCGGCGTTCCATGGCGGCCAGGATGTGGTCCAGGGAGTCCGCCAGCTGGGGCAGGCGTACGGCGACGACGTCCGTGCCCTCCCAGGAGAGCACGACATCCTCGGGGCTCGCCTCGTCGGGCGGGAGTATCTCGCCGCCCATGGCGTCGACCAGCGGCTTCACGGCCGCGATGAAGGGCTCGTCGCCGGTGCCGGTCACTGCTCGCCCTCCCCGACCACGTTGACCTGGAGCGAGATCCGGGTGGCGCCGGCCTCCAGGCTCTTGCGCAGCAGGGCGTCCACGGCGGTGAGCACGACGTCGGCACCGCCCTCCGCCGTGTTGCCGAACGGGCCGACGTCCACCTCGTCGAGCTCGGCCGCCTCGATGACCTCACGGGCGGCCAGCGCATGCGCGGGTGCCTCGTCGAGGTCGAAGGGCTCGGTAGTGAACTCCACTCTCAATCGCACGCGCTCAACCTAACGCGCGCGCGATTGTTCGGGGAGCCCCTCCAGCGCCGGTCACGGCTCAGCAGATCCGCGGCAGCTGCTCCCCCAGCGGCAGGTCGACCACGCGCGTCCCGCCCAGCCCGGTCCGGGCCACGACCATGCCGGGATGGGCCTCGACGGCCTCGCCGATGATCGCGGAGTCCGCGCCCAGCGGGTGGGCCCGCATCGCCGCCAGGACGGCGTCGGCGTGCTCGCGCGGGACGAAGGCCACCAGCTTGCCCTCGTTGGCGATGTACATCGGGTCCAGGCCGAGAATCGCGCAGGCATTGGCCACGGCGGGCGGGACGGGGACGTCGCGCTCGCGGATGACGACCCCCGCGCCGGAGGCCGCCGCGATCTCGTTGAGCGAGGCCGCGAGGCCGCCCCGGGTGGGATCGCGCAGGACGTGCAGATCGGGGGTGACGGCGAGCATGGCCTCGACCAGGCCGCCGAGCGCCGCGCAGTCGCTCTCGATCTCCACGCCGAACTCCAGGCCCTCACGGACGCTCATGATCGCCACCCCGTGGACGCCGACGGCGCCGCTGACGATCACGACGTCACCGGGGACGACCCGCTGCGGGCGCAGGTCGACGCCCGCCGGGACGACACCGATGCCGGCCGTGTTGACGTAGATCCCGTCGCCGTGCCCGGCCTCCACCACCTTGGTGTCGCCGGTCGCCACCTCCACACCGGCGGTGCGCGCGGCGGCGCCCAGCGCCTCGGCGACCCGGGTGACCGTCGCCAGTTCGACGCCCTCCTCCAGGATGAATCCGCAGGAGAGGTAGGCGGCCCGGGCCCCGCTCATGGCGAGGTCGTTGACCGTGCCGTTGACCGCCAGGTCGCCGATGCTGCCGCCGGGGAAGAACAGCGGCCGTACGACGTAGGAGTCCGTGGAGAAGGCCAGCCGGGCCCCGCCCAGGGAGAGGACGGCGGCGTCGCCCATCTGCGCGAGGGCCTCGCCGCCGTAGGCGGGGGCGAAGATCTGCTGGACCAGTTCGGCGGAAAGGGCACCGCCGCCGCCGTGGCCCATGACCACGCGGGGCCGGTCACGCAGCGGGGCCGGGCAGGTCCAGGACGTCACATCGAGGTCAGACAACGGGGCTCGCCTCCCGGGCGGTGGCGGCGGGCACGTCCAGCCGCCGGTACAGGTAGTACGCCGCGCAGGCGCCCTCGCTGGAGACCATGGTGGCGCCCAGCGGCGTACGCGGGGTGCAGAGCGTGCCGAAGGCGGCGCACTCGTGCGGCTTGAGCAGGCCCTGGAGGACCTCTCCGCTACGGCACTCGGCGGGCTCCTCGGTCCGGATCCCCTCGACCGAGAAGCGGTGCTCGGCGTCGTGGTCGCGGTACTTCGGGGACAGCCGCCAGCCGCTGCCGGGGATCACCCCGATGCCCCGCCAGGCGCGGTCGGTGACCTCGAAGACGTCCTCCAGCATGGCCCGGGCGGCCGGGTTGCCCTCGGCGCGCACGGCACGGGCGTAGGCGTTGTCGACGGTGTGCTCGCCACGCTCCAGCTGCCGTACCGTCCGGCGTACGCCTTCGAGGATGTCCAGCGGCTCGAAGCCGGTCACCACGATCGGCACCCGGAAGCGCTCGGCCAGCTCCGGGTACTCCGCCATGCCCATCACGCTGCACACGTGCCCGGCGGCGAGGAAGCCCTGCACCCGGCAGCTCGGCGAGGACATGATCGCCTCGATGGCGGGCGGGACGCGGACATGGGACACCAGCATGGTGAAGTTCTTGACGCCCAGCTTGCGGGCCTGATGGACCGTCATGGCGTTGGGCGGTGCGGTCGTCTCGAAGCCGATGCCGAAGAACACCACCTCGCGGTCCGGGTTCTGCTGGGCGATCCGCAGGGCGTCGAGCGGCGAGTACACCACCCGTACGTCACCGCCCTCGCCGCGCACCTGGAACAGGTCCCGGCCGGTCCCCGGCACCCGCAGCATGTCGCCGAAGGAGCAGAAGATCACCTCGGGGCGGGAGGCGATCTCCAGCGCCTTGTCGATGACCTCCAGCGGGGTCACGCACACCGGACAGCCCGGTCCGTGGATCAACTCGACCTCCTCCGGCAGGAGTTGGTCGAGACCGTGCCGGATGATGCTGTGCGTCTGTCCGCCG
Source organism: Streptomyces sp. (assembly GCA_013362785.1). Lineage (GTDB taxonomy): Bacteria > Actinomycetota > Actinomycetes > Streptomycetales > Streptomycetaceae > Streptomyces. Next base: position 5,605 of record JABFVM010000262.1, read on the forward strand.
CACACCTCCATCAGCGCCCACGGCCTGGTCACCGTGGCCCTGATGTCGTCGAGGAGCCGGCGGGCCAGCTCCGGGTCCTGGAACTCGTCGATGTACTTCACCGCTCGCGCACCTCTTCCAGCGGGTCGACGCCCGCCTCCGCCGCCGCCATCTCCCAGGGGTCGCCGAACTCCTCCTGGAGCATGCCGAGTTCGGCGAAGAGCTCCAGCGTCTGCTTCGCCGACTCCTCGTCCAGCCGCTGCAGGGCGAATCCGACGTGGACGATGGCGTACTCGCCGACCTGGAGGTCCGGCACATACTCCAGGCACACCTCCTTGACCACGCCGCCGAAGTCGACGGTGGCCATCCGGGTGCCGTCGCGTTCCTCGATGTCCAGCACTCTGCCGGGTACCGCCAGGCACATGGGCCTCTCCTGTGGGGTCTCGGGTTGCTCAGTCGTGGGTCGTCTTCCGGGCGGCCACCATCAGCTGGCCCAGCGCCAGGCCGCCGTCGTTGGGAGGCACCAGGTGGTGTCGCAGCACGGTGAAGCCGTCCTGGCGCAGGGCGGCCGAACAGGCGGAGGAGAGCAGCGTGTTGGCGAACACGCCGCCCGTCAGGGCCACCGTGTCCAGCCCGTGCCGCTCCCGCGCCCGGACGCACAGCCGGTGCACCAGCGCGGTGACGGCGCGGTGGAAGCGGGCGGCCACCAGGGCCGGTCCGGCGCCCGCCCGCAGGTCGGCCACGATCGCCGTGAAGAGCGGCGCCGGGTCGGCCCGCACCGGGTCGTCGCCCCGTAGCTCGAAGGGGTACGCGACGGTGTCGTCGGCGGGCGCCCGCAGTGCGGCGGCCTCCAGCTCGACGGCCGCCTGCGCCTCGTAGCCGGCCAGCTGGCAGACCCCGGCGAGCGAGGACACGGCGTCGAAGAGCCGGCCCATGCTGGAGGTGGGCACACAGTTCAGGTCGCGGTCCAACTGCCGTTCCAGCAGGCGCAGTTCATCGGGCGGGCAGGCGGCCGTGCAGGCGAGGTCGCCGGACCAGGTGAGGCAGGACGCGCGCAGCTGGGTGAGCGCCATCCGGTACGGCCTGCGCACGGCCGTGTCGCCGCCGGGCAGCGGGACGTACGCGAGGTGCGCGAACCGTCGGAAGCCGTCGTAGTCCGCGAGCAGGATCTCCCCGCCCCACACGGCGCCGTCGTCACCGTGGCCGGTGCCGTCGAAGGCGACGCCGATCACCGGCCGGGTGCCGTCGAGGGCGTGCTCGGCCATCGCGGCGGCGATGTGGGCGTGATGGTGCTGGACGCGTACGACGGCCCGGCCGGCCGCGTTCCGGTCGGCCCATCCGGCGGAGCGGTAACCGGGATGCCGGTCGCCGACCAGGCTCTTCGGCCGTACCCCCGTGATGGACTCCAGCTGCTCCACGGCGCCCTCGAAGGCGCGCTGCGTCTCCAGGTCGTCCATGTCGCCGATGTGCGCCGACAGCCAGGCCTGCCGCCCCTCGCCGAGACAGAAGGCGTTCTTCAGGTCGCCGCCGACGGCGAGGGCGGGCCGGACGGGCAGCGGGAGCGGGACCGGCAGCGGGGTGTACCCACGGGAGCGCCGGATCACCAGCGGCCGCCCGTCGCAGACGCGGACCACGGAGTCGTCGCAGGGCACCTGGATCGGCCGGTCGTGCGTCAGCCAGGCGTCGGCCAGGGGCGCGAGCCGCTCCAGGGCGTCGACGTCATCGGTGACGATCGGCTCGCCGGAGAGGTTTCCGCTGGTCATGACCAGCATCCGGGGGCCGTCCGGGTCGCCGGGCAGGCCGAGCAGGAGGTGGTGCACGGGGGTGTACGGCAGTATCACGCCGAGATCGGGGCTGCCGGGCGCGACGGCCTCGGCGGGGCGCGGTGCGCCGTACGACGGGTCCGGGCGTCGCCGCAGGAGTACGACGGGCCGGACCGGGCCTTCGAGCAGGGCGCGCTCCTCGGGGCCCAGCCGGACGAGGTGCTCGATGTCGGCGACGCCTCTCGCCATGACGGCGAACGGCTTGTTCCCGCGCGCCTTCCGGTGCCGTAGCAGGGCGACCGCGTCCTCGTCGGTGGCGTCGCAGGCGAGGTGGTAGCCGCCGAGGCCCTTCACGGCGAGGATCGCGCCACGGGCGAGCAGGGCACGGGCCTCGGTGACCGGGTCCGCCCCGGCGGCGCTCTCGGACCCCGGGACGATCAGCCGCAGCCGGGGCCCGCAGGCCGGGCAGGCGACCGGCTGGGCGTGGAAGCGCCGGTCGGCCGGATCGCCGTACTCGCGGGCGCAGTCGGGGCACATCGGGAAGCCGGCCATCGTGGTGTTCGCCCGGTCGTACGGGACACCGGTGACGATGGTGAAGCGCGGCCCGCAGTGGGTGCAGTTGACGAAGGGGTGGCGGTGCCGCCGGTCGGCCGGGTCGGCCAGCTCGGCGAGGCAGTCGGCGCAGGTGGCGGTGTCCGGGGAGACCAGCGTGCGGGCCGGGCCGCCGACGCGGGAGGCGAGGATGGTGAACGCCTCGCCCCCGGCGGCGGGCAGTTCCTGGTGGTCGATGGACTCCACCCTGGCCAGCGGCGGTGCCTGGAGCGCGAGCCGGTCGCAGAACCGCGCCACGGCCGAGGCACTGCCCTCGACCTCGGCGATGACGCCCTCGGACGTGTTGGTGACATGCCCGACCAGGGCGAGTTCGGTGGCGAGCCCGTAGACGTACGGCCGGAAACCCACGCCCTGCACCACGCCCCGGACGACCACCCGTCGGCGGTGCGGCGGGTCCGCGTCGACGGTGGGCGAGCGCGGCGGGGCGCTCACGGGCGGGGGGCGGCCGGGGCCACGGCGTCGGACGAGGCGTGTACGTGGGGGTGGCCCGCGTGTGGGTGCGAGTGGCCGGTGTCCGCCGCGCCCGGATGCGTGTGGGTGTGACCGGCGTCCGCCGTGCGGGCCATGACCGGCGTGTGCGGCGGGGTGCCCTCCGCCGCGGCGAGGGCCCGGTCGAGCAGCGTGCCGACGCCGCGCTCCCGGCGTGCCGAGGTCAGCACCACCTCCACCCCCGGGTTGACCCGCTCCACGTTCGCGCGGAAGGCCTCCTCGTCGAACTCCACCGCGTCGGCGATGTCGGCCTTGGTGACCACGACCAGCTGGGCCAGGCCGAAGGCGGTGGGGTACTTGAGCGGCTTGTCCTCGCCCTCGGTGACGGAGGCGAGGACGACCCTCAGGGTCTCCCCCAGGTCGTAGGAGGCGGGGCAGACCAGGTTGCCGACGTTCTCCACGAACAGCAGCCGGGTGTCGTCGGGCAGCCAGCCCTCCAGATGCCCGGCGAGCATCGCCGCCTCCAGATGGCACAGCCCGTCGGTGAGCACCTGCTTGACCGGAACACCGGAACGCGCGAGCCGTGTCGCGTCGTTCTCGGTGGCGAGGTCGGCGGTGAGCGCGGCGACGGTCACGGACCGCTGCCGGGCCAGCAGGAGTTCGCGTTCCAGCAGCGCGGTCTTGCCGCTGCCGGGGCTGGACAGCAGGTTCACGACCGTGGTGCCCCGGGCCGCGAGGTGGGCGCGCAGCAGGTGGGCGCTCGCGTCGTTCTTCGCGAGCACGGCCTGTTGCAGGTCGACGACACGGCACATGGTTCAGCACTCCTCGGAGATCGGTTCGCGGGTGGCGGCGTACGGCTCCTCCCACCGCACCTCGGCGATCTGCAGCTCCCGGCCGGAGACCAGCTCGACGTCGGCGCCGTCGCACTCGGGGCAGCTCAGCCGGGGCGGCATGCCGACGGCCCATTCGTGCGCGCAGGGCGTGCAGCGGGCCCGGCCGGGCACCGGCTCGGTGACCAGCTCGGCGCCTTCCAGCAGGGTTCCGGCGCAGGCGAGTTCGAAGCAGAAGGCGAGCGAGTCCGGTACGACACCGGCCAGTTCGCCCACCCTGAGCCGTACCGATCGCACGGCGCCGGCGTCCGGTGTCTGTGCGGCGGCCGTTTCCACCTGGTCGATCACGGCCAGCGCGATGGACATCTCGTGCATGGGTCCTCGTCCTCCCGGGGCCGGTCTTCATTAGAGACACGCGCCCCGGAAGCGACGGCCCGGCACGCCGTGGCCGGGGTGCCGGGTACACCGTTCGACGCAAGAGCGCCGGGAGCCGCAGCGCGGGCGGGGGTGTGCGCACAGGCTCCGAGGTGTGCGGTCACATCCGGCGGATCCGCAGGTAGCGCCTGAGGTCGGGCAGCACCTGTGCGGCGACGGCGGCCGCAGCCGCCATGGCGGCACCGGCGGCCCCGGCAGCGATGATCTTCTTCATCCCGTCTCTCCTCATGTCGAAGCCTCGGCGCCCGGTGCCTGTGCGACAGCCGGCTCGCCGCCCTGCAACAACTCCTCGATCAGCCTCACGGCCCGGGGAACGGCGTCGGACACGGGCGGGCTGAGCCCCATGCCCTCGTCGACCGAGGCCGGTTCGCATCCGACGATCAGGACACGCCCAGGCGGTTGCCCGCCCGTGCCGGCGCAGAGGGTGTCGAGCAGCGCCAGGACGGTGTCGGGGGTCATGCGGTGGCCGTCGATCGCGGGCCCGGCATCGCCGGTGTCACCGTCTCCGGGGCCGTCGTACTCGATGACGTACAGCGTGCCCGGGGCCTCGCCGCGTGCCGTGGCGTCGACGAGGACGAGGGTGTCGTAGCCGTCGAGCAGCTGGTAGGCGAGGTGCACGCCGCGTACGCCGATGTCCACGACCTCGATGTGCGGGGGCTGCCGCCGTTCGGCCAGCCGGCGCGCGGTCTCCACGCCGAAGCCGTCGTCGCCGAGGAAGATGTTGCCGATGCCGGCCACGAGCGTGCGGGTCATCGGGGATCCTCCAGGGGTACGACCTCGTCCGGCTGGAAGTACAGGTAGCGGCCCTGTTCGCGGCGGATGTCGGCGCCGGGGTCGCCGTCGACGGTCACCGCGAGGTGCACCGTGCCGTCGACGTCGTGCAGGACGGCCTCGACGGTCGCGGTGCGGCCCTGGAGGAACAGATCCTGGGCGTCGGTGTGCCGCAGGCCGGGGCGGAGTTCGACGCGGCTGCCCTTGCCGACCGACCGGCCGTCGACCATGACGCGGTCCTGCTCGGGGTCGAAGCCGGCGTCGCTCGCCGGGTCCCACCAAGGGGTGTCGGGCCGCTGCACCCCGAACTCGTCGGGGAATCCGTCGAACTGCCCGGCGGCGGCCTCCCCCGACTCCCCGGTGACCTCGCGCAGACCGCGCACCGCGCCGTGCAGACGCTCCAGCACCTCGGCCGGCATCGAGTCCGCGAGGTCGATGACCGCGGCGGCCCGCGCGTCGGTGCCACGGGCCTCCCGTTTCTCCTCGTCGGTGAGGGCCGCGGTGCGCAGGGCGAGGATCTCGTCGATCTCGGTGGCGTCGTAGAGGGCGCCCAGGCTCTCGGGGGCGATCGCCGGGTGGTCCTCCAGGATGATCGGCGAGGACAGCACGAGGTCGGCGCGACCGGGTTCACCGGCGAGGACGGGCCAGGTGTGCAGATTGCGGCAGGCGGCGACGGCGCCCTTGGCCCACTCGGGGGGATCGGTCATCGACAGGAAGGAGCCGGCGTCGAGGGCCAGGAGGAGATGGGTGGCGACCAGGGAGTGCGGCAGCGCCGCGTCCCGCTCGGCCGCGTGGCCCTCCGGGGGCGTCCAGTCCGTGGTGTTCTCGATGACGGCGGTGAGCCGTGACACCCGGTAGGGCCCGTCGAGTTCACGGGCGGAGAGCCGTACGACACCGCTGACCTCGGCGCCGCGCCGGACCAGTCGGCCGACGGTCGCCCCCGCCGCGTCCAGGACGGGCTCGGTCTCCTCGACGGGGCCCTTGCGGAAGGGGAACTCGACGCCGTCGCCGAGCAGTTGCCCGACCGGCACGACCACTTCGACGCGCTCCTCGGCTCCCTCGTCCCAGGGCACCAACACCCGGTCGTCCAGGGCGAGTTCGTCCACGGTCTCGAAGTCGCCGTCGGGCAGGGCACGTTGGACGGTACGGCGCCGGGCGTGCAGGAAGCGGACCTCGACCGAGAGGGTCGCGTCCGCCCTCGGCTCCATCAGGCACTCGGTGTGCTGGAAGTCGTACTCCTCGCGCTCGGCGCCCCAGGCGGGCGGCACCAGCACGCCGAACTGCCAGCGCAGCCGGTTCTTGGCGGCCGACGCGCGGTACGGGTAGAGCACATAGCCCTCGAAGAGCACGGCGTCGGCCACCTGCCGGGCGAGGGCGAGCCGCTCCTCGGTCCCGGGGGCGAACGCGGTCACGGTCACGGATCGGTCCTTCCGACGGTGGCGGTGAGCGCGCGCAGCGGGTCGTTGCCCCCGGGTGCGGGCGGGGCGGCCGTGTCGAGCAGCGCCTTCACCGTCGCCTCCCAGGAGGGCAGCGCGTGCCGTGAGCGGTAGGCGAGCAGGGCGTCCATGGTGTCGCGCGGGAGCCGGATCCAGCCGCAGCCGGGGAAGTGCTGCTCGACCATCTCCCGCCAGGCGGCGACCGGCATCCGGTACGACGCCTCCCGGTCCCACGGCACGGGCTCGACACGGAATCCGCCGGCGCCGGTGAAGGCCGTACCGGAGAACAGCATCAGCAGCGGGATCTCGCCGTCGCCGAGGGCGTCGAGGTAACGGGTGGCGGCGATGTCCATGTCGTAGGTGCAGGGAACGACGAGGTCGGTCTCGATCTCGCCGGTGAAGCTCGGCACCATCAGCTGGACCTGGGCGAACTGCACCGGCTGAAGCGTGCTGCCCCACCGGGACCGCTCACCGAACAGGTCGATCAGACCGTCGGCCTCGGCGGCGTCGTAGCCACGACGAGCGGGTTCGATCCGGATCTGACAGCGCAGCGCGAGAGCGTGCACGGGGGTGTCACCGGACGCGGTGACACTCAGCCGGAAGACGAGTGTGGGCCCAGCGGCGTACCGATCGGCACGAACACCGACGCAGGAGAAGGAGAACGCGGTCACATCCCCTCCCACGGTTCATCAACGCCCCCCAGGGGCGCGGGGAACTGCGCGACCAGCCCCCACGGCGCAGCAGACGAACGACTACGGACTTCCGCAAAGAACATGTCCAGCGCATCCCGCGCCTCAGCCCCACCATCAAACCCCTGCCACAACATCCGCATCCGACCGACGAGTTCGTAGCAGATGTCGATCGGCACAAGATGACACTCGAAGGCGTCACCATCCCGCCGCAGCAACAGCGCCTCCACGTCAGGCTGCAACAGCGCAGCGAGCCGACTCCCGCCGAGAACCTCCTCGAACGCAGCCGGTTCAAGCTCGCTCTCCGTCGCCCCCGCCGGACTCGGATACAGCGCGACCAGCCGCCCAAGCGCACTGTTGCGGAAGAAGAACGCGACACCGACCGGAATCCGCAGCGCCTCCCACGCCCGCGCATCGAGGCGATGGTCGGGGTCGGTGAGATAACGGACCGGCACCGCGCGGAAGCGACCGGCGCCCGGTTTCTCCATGAGCACCGCGCAGGCGGCGCAGACGCAGACCAGGGCGCGCTTCTCGGCGTCGACCATGTGGCGATGGCCCTCCGGCACCACGACCGCGCACAGCTCGCACCGCTCGGGCTGCGGAGGACGCTCGGTGAGGAACCTCCGCAGACCGACCGCGGCCCCGGTCACCGGGCCCCCGTCGAGGCGGGCCCGATCTGCAACAGGGTCGGCGCCTGCTCGACCTCGACGGCCGTGACCTCCGGTGCGAAGCACAGCAGCGCCGCCTGGGCGGCCTCGCGCGCACCCGTCCCGGAGCCACAGCCACAGCCGCCGCTCGTCGCGGCGCGCAGCGTCAGGGTGCCGCTGTCCTCGTCGAAGCCCACGACGTCCAGGTCGTGTTCGCGCACGCTGTCGAGGGCCCGGCGGATCCGGGTGTCGCGGTCCTCGGGGTGCAGGTCGTGCAGGACGAGGAGGCTCGCGACGAGTTCGTCGCCGAGGAGCCGTGGCAGTGGTTCGCCGGGCGTGGTCGACAGCAGGTGCAGGGTGCGGGCCAGTCCGGAGCCGTAGAAGTCCATGAGGGACCGCACGAGTTCCTCGGCCGCGGTGACGGCGGCCGGGTTGCCGAGCGCGGTGAGTCGGTCGAGTACCTCCTCGATACGGCGGCCGGTCTCCTCCGCGGTCACCGGCCGCGCCGTCGTCGTCGCGCTCATCCGCCCAGTCCGCTCAGGCCGGTGGGCACGTGCAGGCTCTTCACGGTCTTGCCGCCGCCGACGTACATGTGGACGCCGCAGGGCAGACAGGGGTCGAAGCTGCGCACGGTGCGCATGATGTCGATGCCCTTGAAGTTCTCCGGGGAGTTCTCCTCGAAGATCGGGGTGTTCTGTACGGCGTCCTCGTACGGGCCCGGGGTGCCGTAGCTGTCGCGGACGCTGGCGTTCCAGGGGGTGGGCGGGTACGGGTGGTAGTTGGCGATCTTGCCGTCGCGGATCACCATGTGGTGGGAGAGGACGCCGCGGACGGCCTCGGTGAAGCCGCAGCCGATGCTCTCGTCCGGGACCTCGAACTTCTCCCAGGTCTGGGTGCGTCCGGCGCGGACCTCCTCCAGGCCCTTCTCGGCGCAGTGCAGGGCGACGGCGGCGGCGTACGCCTGGAAGTAGGTGCGGGCGCGGTTGCGTTCCAGCGCGTTGGACCACTGCGGGATCTTCCACTCGAAGGTGGTCTCCGGCTTGGTCATGGTGCGGGGCAGGTTGATGACCACGCTGTGGCCGGTGGCCTTGACGTACCCGATGTCGACGAGCCCGGACAGGGCGGTGGACCACAGGCGGGCGATGGGGCCGCCGCCGGTGTCCAGGGCGAGGTGGTCCTTGCCGTCCCACCAGCGCGGGGACATCACCCAGCTGTACTTGTCGTCGAAGTCGCGCTTCTGCGGGGCGGGGATGGTGTGCTGGTTCCAGGGGTGGCGCGGGTCGACCGGGTTGCCGAGCGGGTCGTGGGTGACGAACTGCTCCTGGCCCTGCCAGTCCTCGTAGTAGGAGCTGCCGAGCAGGATGCGGATGCCGAGGTTGATCTGCGTGAGGTCGTTCGTCACCAGCTTGCCGTCGACGATGACACCCGGCGTGACGAACATGCGCCGGCCCCAGTCCGTCATGTTGGCGTAGGTGAAGTCGCAGTACTCGGGGTCGTTGAGCGCGCCCCAGCAGCCGAGCAGGACGCGGCGGCGGCCGACCTCCTCGTAGCCGGGGAGGGCCTCGTAGAAGAAGTCGAACAGGTCGTCGTGCAGGGGCACGACCCGCTTCATGAACTCCACGTACCGCATGAGGCGGCTCATGTAGTCCGTGAAGAGCTGCACGGAGGCGACCGTGCCGACGCCGCCCGGGTAGAGCGTGGAGGGGTGCACATGGCGCCCCTCCATCAGGCAGAACATCTCCCGGGTGTAGCGGCTGACCTGGAGGGCCTCGCGGTAGAACTCGCCCTCCAGCGGGTTCAGCGAGCGCATGATGTCGGCGATCGTGCGGTAGCCGTGCTCGGCGGCGTGCGGGGCCTCGGTGCGCTCGGCGAGTTCGAGGACTCCGGGGTTGGTCTCCTTGACCATTTTCTCGCAGTAGTCGACCCCTACCAGGTTCTCCTGGAAGATGTTGTGGTCGAACATGTACTCCGCGGACTCGCCGAGGTTGATGATCCACTCACCGAGGTGCGGGGGCTTCACGCCGTACGCCATGTTCTGCGCGTACACCGAGCAGGTGGCGTGGTTGTCGCCGCAGATCCCGCAGATGCGGCTGGTGATGAAGTGGGCGTCGCGGGGGTCCTTGCCGCGCATGAAGACGCTGTAGCCGCGGAAGACGGACGAGGTGCTGTAGCACTCGGCGACCCGCTTCTGCTTGAAGTCGATCTTCGTGTGGATGCCCAGGCTGCCCACGATCCGGGTGATCGGATCCCAGGACATCTCCACCAGGCCGGTGCCGTCGCCGGCCGCCTTCGTCTTCGCTGCCATCGTCGTTTGCCGTGCCCTTCGTTGCGCGGGTGGTTCGGGGGGGGTGTTTCGGGGGTGCACGAAGCAGAGGCGGATCGGATCAGGGGTGGCGGGGCGTCACCACGGGGGCCGGTAGCCGGTGGTGATCTTCTCTCCGGTACGGCGCCACTTGGGCTCCTTGTCCACCGTCCTGCCGGTGATGTGCCGCAGCCTGCGGATGACGGAGCCGTAGACGGAGCTGCCCGAGACGGACAGCCTGGCGCCGGGCGGTTCGTCCATGAACGGCATGAACTTGTCGGGGAAGCCGGGCATGGTGCAGGCGATGCAGATGCCGCCGACGTTCGGGCAGCCGCCGATGCCGTTCATCCAGCCGCGCTTGGGCACGTTGCACTTCACGACCGGGCCCCAACAGCCCACCTTCACCAGGCACTTCGGGGAGTCGTACGTCTCCGCGAACTCGCCCTGCTCGTAGTAGCCGGCCCGGTCGCAGCCCTCGTGCACGGTGGCCCCGAACAGCCAGGTCGGGCGCAGCTTGTCGTCCAGCGGGATCATCGGGGCGGCGCCGGTCGCCTGGTAGAGCAGATAGGTGAGGGTCTCGGCGAAGTTGTCGGGCTGGATCGGGCAGCCGGGGACGCAGACGATGGGGATGCCCGCCTTGGACGTCCAGTCCCAGCCGAGATAGTCCGGGACGCCCATCGCGCCGGTGGGGTTGCCGGCCATCGCGTGGATGCCGCCGTAGGTGGCGCAGGTGCCGATGGCGACGACGGCGAGGGCCTTGGGCGCGAGCCGGTCGATCCACTCGCTGGTGGTGATCGGCTGCCCGGTCTCCGGGTTGTCGCCGAAGCCGCACCAGTAGCCCTCCGGTTTGATCGCCTCGTTGGGGACGGACCCCTCGACGACCAGCACGAACGGGTCGATCTCGCCGCGCTCTCCCTTGAAGAACCACTCGATGAAGGTGTCCGCGCCGCCGACCGGACCGCACTCGAAGTCGATGAGCGGCCAGTGCACCTGGATCTTGGGCAGGCCCGGCAGGGCACCGAGGACGATCTCCTCGATGCTCGGCTGCATGGCCGCCGTCAGCGCGACCGAGTCGCCGTCGCAGCTCAGCCCCGCGTTGATCCAGAGAATGTGGATCGGGGGTGTCTCTTCGGCGGGCGCGCCTGTGGTGTCCGCCGCGCCGACCGTGTCCGGCGTCGCCTCAGTCATGGGACCGCCTCCCGGGGAGGTAAGGGATGAAGGCCCGCATATCGGGCCCTCGAAATCTTCGTATCAGCCGTTCGGCCAGCGTGAAACAAGACCGTGGGCCATTCAGGTGACCTGGGCGGCAGAGGTGGGAGGACCGGTTTGCGCAACCGGGGGCGGGGTTGGCTAGGGGGCCAGGTGCGCCGGGGTGGCCCGGGGCCGTTCCTTGTGGACGAAGGCGCGGCGCAGGGCGTGGTACGGGGCGTCGGGGTCGTCGAAGGTGCGGCGCATGCGGGTCAGCTCCCGCTCCCGGAAGGCGGCGAGGGGGGTCGTGGCCTCCAGCCGGTCCAGGTCGCTCTTCTTGGCGGCGATCCGGGAGGCCGTCGCGGGCAGTGCCGCCAGCCGCGCCGCCAGGGCGCCGACCTCGCGGGCGAAGTCGCCGGGGCCGCAGTCGAGCACGCGGTCGGCCAGTCCGAGGCTCAGGGCGCCCGCCGAGCTGACGGGCAGCGCCTCGCGCATCAGCCGTTCGGCCACGGCGGGGCCCACCCTGCGGGGCAGTGTGTATGTCCAGTACTCGGAGCCGTACAGCCCCATCAGCCGGTAGTGCGGGTTGAGTACGGCCCCGGAGCGGCACCACACCTCGTCGGCCGCGAGGGCGAGCATGACGCCGCCCGCCGCGGCGTTGCCGGTGACGGCCGAGACCACGAGCCGGTCCGTGGTGGTGAGGACGGCCTCGACCAGGTCGTCGATGGCGTTGATGTTCGCCCAGGACTCGGCGGCGGGGTCGGCGGCGGCCTCGATGACGTTCAGGTGGATCCCGTTGGAGAAGAAGTCCCGCTGGCCGCCCAGTACCAGCACCGACGTGGGGCGGATGCACGCCTCCCGGTAGGCGTCCAGGAGGCGCCGGCACTGCTCGGTGCTCATGGCACCGCCCGGGAAGGAGAACGACAGGAAGCCGACGTTCCCGTCCTCCCGGTAGCGGATGTCCGTCCAGGTGCGCTCCCGTGCGTCGGGCAGCCGGGGCGGCGCATGCTCGGGCAGGGGCGGCAGCCGGTCCCCCAGGGCTTTCACCGCGGGGAGCTTGAAGGTGGGCGGGCCCCCGGGCAGCCGTCGGGGCCGCAGTTCGGGGATCCACACGGCGCCGTCCGCCGTGGCCCGGCAGATCGCCCCGGACCTGGTCGCCAGGAGCTCGCCCGGGCGGCCGCGCAGCGCGCTCTCGGGGTGGCCCCCGTGCAGATACCACTCGCCGCCGAGCAGCACGTCCAGCACACCCGGCTGCGAGTCCGCCGCCCGCAGCCTGCGGACGACGGTGTCCGTGGAGTCGGCGGCCCAGTCGATCCGCCGGACACTCTGATCGAGATACGGCCGGACGCTTACGGGCACGCCGTCCAGGCCGGCCTCGTCCTGCCTGCGCGGAACGTACGTGCCGCCCGCGAACCGCTCCACGGCGAGGAGCACGGCCTCCACCGCGGCGTCGGCGACCTCGCCCCGGTACAGCTCGCTCTTGGCCACCGGGGGAACCGGGCACGGCACCCAGGCCCACACGTCGCCCGCGTCCATCTCCCCGTCGGCCTGGAGGACCGTGACACCCCAGCGCTCGGCGCCCTCGTGGATCACCCAGTCCAGGGAGGACGGCCCCCGGTCGCCGAGCGGACCGGGATGGACGATGAGGCAGGTGTGCGCCGCCCACACCTCTTCGGGGATCGCCGTCTTCAGCATCGGCGCCACGATGAGCTGCGGTCGGTGCCGCCGTACGGCGTCCGGCAGGGGGCCTGCGGTCGGGCCGTCTCCCGGGCCTGCGGTCGGGCCGTCCGGCAGGGCGAGTTCCACCGCCACCCGGTGGCCGCGGTCGCGCAGCTCCGCGTGGACACGCTGGGTGAGACTGTTGAACGCGCTGGCCACGAGCAGGATCTGCACGGCTGCCTCCGGCGGACGAACGGCGGCCGGAGTGACCGCCGACCGTGATCTTCGGTCACGCCTGCCCACCGGCCGGGGTGACAAACGGTGAGGTCATCCGAAAGCGGCCGGCGATCCGCCGACCGGCGTCACCGCGTGCCGGTGATCCGCTGCCAGACGGAGCGGGTGGCTCCAAAACCCGTCTCGTGGGTCCAGACGTGGGTGCACGAACGGCACTGCAGATGCAGCAGGCTGCCCGTGTTGGAGAGCAGATAGCGCCAGTGCTCGGAGCAGGTGCGGTCCTGTTCGCAGTCGCCGCAGCCCTGCCGGTCGTCACAGTTCGGGCAGGCCACCCAGGCGCGGCGCCCGATGTCCGCCTGCGGGTCACGTGGCAGCACGTCCGCCCCCTCTCGGCGGGAGCACACCGGCCGCGACCAGTTCGTCGTGGATGCGCTGCTGCTCCGCGTCGAGCCCGGAGTACAGCAGCTCGTACGCCTCCTCCTCGCCGCGCAGCACGGCGACGGGGTCCCAGTCCGGGCCGAGGGCGTCCAGGACGTGCGCCCGCCGGAGCATTTCGTGTGCGCTCAGGTCGACGGAGAACTCGACCGGAGTGGAGCCGTGGGAGGACATGCGATCGAACGTAGGTAAGCCCTCGTGGCCGCGGCAAGGGCGGGTGGGGGAAGTCACAGCAGGTCAGAGGTGGCGACGACGCCGACTCCACCGTCCGAGTTCGGCGTTTTTGCGGGGCCCTCCTCTTGACAAGCCACGCCACCCGACGGCAATCTTCCATTAAGCAGAAACGAACTTCCGCAATACGGAATCTCGACACGGAAGGGAGCGCCGACCCTCATGGGATTTGCAGAGCAGCGCTTCAACGTCAACCTGTCGATCCTCTTCACGGAACTCCCGCTCCTGGAGCGCCCCGCGGCCGCCGCCGCGGCCGGCTTCACCGCGGTCGAGCTGTGGTGGCCCTGGGTCGACTCCCCCACCCCCGAGCAGTCCGAGCTCGACGCCCTGAAGAAGGCGATCGAGGACGCGGGCGTCCAGCTCACGGGCCTGAACTTCTACGCCGGTCAGCTGCCCGGCCCCGACCGCGGCGCCCTGTCGATCCCGGGCGAGGAGTCGGAGAGGTTCCGCGCCAACATCGACGTGGCCGCCGGCTTCGCGGCCTCGCTCGGCTGCACGGCGCTCAACGCCCTGTACGGCAACCGCGTGGACGGCGTGGACCCGGCCGAGCAGGACGCGCTGGCGCTGGAGAACCTGGTGCTCGCGGCCCGGGCCGCCCACCGGATCGGCGCGATCCTTCTCGTCGAGGCGCTGAACAAGCCCGAGTCGCCGCTCTACCCGCTGGTGAGCGCGCCGGCCGCGGTCGGGATCGTCGACAAGGTCAACGAGGCGACCGGACTGGGCAACGCGAAGTTCCTCATGGACCTCTACCACCTGTCCATGAACGGCGAGGACCTGCCCGCGGTGATCGAGGAGTACGCCTCGAAGACCGGCCACGTCCAGATCGCCGACAACCCGGGCCGCGGCACGCCGGGCACGGGCTCGCTGCCCCTCGCGGACCTCCTCGACCAGCTGAAGAAGGCGGGTTACGACGGCTGGGTCGGCCTTGAGTACAAGCCGGGCGACCGCCCGAGCGCCGAGGCCTTCGGCTGGCTGAACCGCTGACCTCTTTTACCGAAAGGCACCACACCATGACCAACACGCTTCCCAAGGTTGCCTGGATCGGCCTCGGCATCATGGGCTCCCCCATGTCCGAGAACCTGATCAAGGCGGGTTACCAGGTCACCGGCTTCACGCTGGAGCAGGACAAGCTGGACCGTCTCACCGCAGCGGGCGGCACGGCCGCCGCCTCCATCGCCGAGGCCGTGCGCGACGCCGACGTCGTCATCACGATGGTCCCGGCCTCCCCGCACGTCGAGGCCATCTCCTACGGCCCCGACGGCATTCTGGAGAACGCCAAGTCCGGCGCGCTGCTGATCGACATGTCCTCGATCACCCCGCAGACCTCGGTCGACCTGGCCAAGGCGGCGAAGGACAAGGGCATCCGGGTGCTGGACGCCCCGGTGTCCGGCGGTGAGGCCGGCGCCGTCGAGGCCGTACTGTCGATCATGGTCGGCGGCGAGCAGGCCGACTTCGAGCAGGCCAAGCCGATCTTCGACACCCTCGGCAAGACCATCGTGCTGTGCGGTCCGCACGGCTCGGGTCAGACCGTGAAGGCCGCCAACCAGCTGATCGTCGCCGTGAACATCCAGGCGTGCGCCGAGGCCGTGGTCTTCCTGGAGAAGTCCGGCGTGGACCTCCAGGCCGCGCTGGACGTGCTCAACGGCGGTCTGGCGGGCTCGACCGTGCTGACGCGGAAGAAGGACAACTTCCTGAACCGCGACTTCAAGCCGGGCTTCCGGATCGACCTGCACCACAAGGACATGGGCATCGTCACGGACGCCGCCCGCAACGTCGGCGCGGCCCTGCCCGTCGGCGCCGTGGTCGCCCAGCTGGTCGCGGCCCTGCGCGCGCAGGGCGACGGCGGCCTGGACCACTCGGCCCTGCTGCGGGCCGTGGAGCGCCTGTCCGGCGCGCAGGTCTGACCCAGGACCCACACCCCCGAGACTTCCGGGCGGCGCCTTCGCTGACACCTGTCCTGTCGCGCCCAGGCGGAGGCGTCGCCCGGAATCAATGCTGCAAACAACTTCAACAAACTGTTGACGCACAGATTCCCTCACTTCTAGGCTCCACCAAGCGGAAATAGTTTTCCGCTGCCACCAGCACGGAAGTGCCACCGCACGGAAGGTCCCCGATGTCGAAGCGCGTGCTCACGACCGAGGCCGGCGCCCCGGTCGCCGACAACCAGAACTCAGCGTCCGCCGGCGTCGGCGGCCCGCTCCTCCTCCAGGACCAGCATCTGCTGGAGAAGCTGGCGCGCTTCAACCGCGAGCGCATTCCGGAGCGCGTGGTGCACGCCCGGGGCTCCGGTGCGTACGGCCACTTCGAGGTGACCGACGACGTCACCGGCTTCACCCACGCCGACTTCCTGAGCGAGGTGGGCAAGCGGACCGAGGTGTTCCTGCGCTTCTCGACGGTCGCCGACAGCCTCGGCGGCGCGGACGCGGTCCGCGACCCGCGCGGCTTCGCCCTCAAGTTCTATACGGCTCAGGGCAATTACGACCTCGTCGGCAACAACACCCCGGTGTTCTTCATCAAGGACCCGATCAAGTTCCCCGACTTCATCCACTCGCAGAAGCGCGACCCGTTCACCGGCAAGCAGGAGCCGGACAACGTCTGGGACTTCTGGGCGCACGCCCCCGAGGCCACGCACCAGGTGACCTGGCTGATGGGCGACCGCGGCATCCCGGCGTCGTACCGCCACATGAACGGCTACGGCTCGCACACCTACCAGTGGACGAACGCCGACGGCGAGGCCTTCTTCGTCAAGTACCACTTCAAGACCAACCAGGGCATCCGCTGCCTGAGCGCCGAGCAGGGCGCCGAGCTCGCGGGCAAGGACCCCAACTCGCACCAGACGGACCTGCTCCAGGCCATCGAGCGGGGCGTGCACCCGTCCTGGACCCTCTACGTCCAGCTCATGCCGGCGGCCGAGGCGGCGGACTACCGCTTCAACCCGTTCGACCTCACCAAGGTCTGGCCGCACAAGGACTACCCGCTGCAGCGCGTGGGCCGCCTCGTCCTGGACCGCAACCCGGACAACGTCTTCGCCGAGGTCGAGCAGGCCGCGTTCTCCCCGAACAACTTCGTGCCGGGCATCGGCCCCTCCCCCGACAAGATGCTCCAGGGCCGCCTGTTCGCGTACGCGGACGCACACCGTTACCGCCTGGGCGTGAACCACACCCAGCTCGCGGTGAACGCCCCGAAGGCGACGACCGCGCAGAACTACGGCCGCGACGGCCTCATGGCGACCAACTCCCAGGGCCGCGGCGCGAAGAACTACGAGCCGAACTCCTACGACGGCCCGGCGGAGACCGGCCGCCCCCTGTCGGCGCCGCTGGCGGTGACCGGCCACACCGGCACCCACGAGGCCCCGCTCCACACCAAGGACGACCACTTCTTCCAGGCCGGCGAGCTGTACCGGCTGATGTCCGCCGAGGAGAAGTCCCGTCTGATCGCGAACATCGCCGGCGGCCTGTCCCAGGTCTCCCGCGACGACGTGATCGAGAAGAACCTGGCCCACTTCCACGCCGCCGACCCCGAGTACGGCAAGCGCGTGGAGGAGGCGGTCCGCGCCCTGCGCGAGGACTGACCCCCCAGGCTGCGTCCTGATCCCGACGGGAGGTCGGATTCAGGACGCACCGCCCGGGCCCCACGGCCGACCGACCCGGATGAGGGGTGGTCGCTCGGCAAGGGCACGGGCAACGCGAGGACCGCGGCGGCGTGCGAGCCAGTGCGGTGGTAAAGGTCCGGCCTCCTTCTTCGACCAGAGGGAAGGAGCCCCGGCTCCGTCGCCGCCGCCGCGGTCCGTAGCCCTCCCCCAAGCCCCGTCCGGCGGCGCGAATGTCCTGTCGCGCCCAGCCTCGCACCGCCGGACGGCCACAACCGAATACCTCACCGGCCGAGAAGCGCCGGGTACGGACGGTCCCGTACCCGGCGCTTCTTGGCATTGGCATCGGCAGGCCGGGCCGACAAGAGCGCGGAGCGCGTTGTCGAGGAGTTCGTCAGCGGCGAGCAGCTCCCCTTGCCGGCCTTCCACTGGTGGGGTGCGCGCACTTCTGGTGGCGTAGGGCGTCTACGTAATCCTCAAATCAAGCTCTGAATGTCGTTCAAGAGGCTTCAACCACCGCCGTGTGCGGGCAGATTGTCGTCACACGGGGCCCGCCGGCACGGGGGCGGCGGGCCCCGGCGACGGGGGAAGCACCATCCACGGGGGAGCACGGTTCACGGGGGGCACGGTTCACGGGGGAGCACGGAAAAGGGGCGGTCCAACCTCTCGGTTGGACCGCCCCTCACGTTCGGGCGGGTCGGATCGACCGCGTCAGGCCTTCAGGGTCCTGATCGACGTCGGCGCGTGGCCGGGCTCCGTTGCGAGCTCCTCGAACTCGACGATGTTGCTGATGTCGTTGGTCGTGGACATGGAGATGTTGGTGACGCGCTCCAGGATCGCCTCGACCACCACCGGGACCCGGTACTCCTGGGCGAGCTTCTTGGCCTGCTCCAGGGCCGCGCCCAGGTCGGCCGGGTCGGTCACCCGGATCGCCTTGCAGCCGAGGCCCTCGGCGACCTTGACGTGGTCGACGCCGTAGACGCCCAGCTCGGGCGAGTTGATGTTCTCGAACTCCAGGTTGACCTGGAAGTCGATCTCGAACGCCCGCTGCGCCTGACGGATCAGGCCCAGGTAGGAGTTGTTCACCAGGACATGGACGTACGGGATCCTGTGCTGCGCCCCGACCGCCAGCTCCTCGATCATGAACTGGAAGTCGTAGTCGCCGGACAGGGCGACCACCTGCGCCTCCGGGTCGGCCTTCGCCACGCCCAGCGCCGCCGGGATGGTCCAGCCCAGCGGGCCCGCCTGGCCGCAGTTGATCCAGTGCCGCGGCTTGAAGACGTGCAGCATCTGGGCGCCGGCGATCTGGGACAGGCCGATCGTCGAGACGTACCGGGTCTCGGGTCCGAA
This sequence comes from Streptomyces sp., assembly GCA_013362785.1. Classification (GTDB taxonomy): domain Bacteria; phylum Actinomycetota; class Actinomycetes; order Streptomycetales; family Streptomycetaceae; genus Streptomyces. The sequence goes on from JABFVM010000262.1 coordinate 24,184, forward strand.
CGCCTTGTTCATCTCCTCGTAGACACGCTGCGGCTTGATCGGGATGTCGTCGAAGTGCGTACGGCGCTGGAGAGTCGCCTTCCTCTCCTGCGCGGACGCGGCCCAGGCCGAGCGGTCGGGCAGCTTGCCGGCCGCCTTCAACTCCCTCGCCACCTCGACGAACAGCTCCAGCGCCGCCTTCGCGTCCGACGCGATGCCGTAGTCCGGCGCGAAGATCTTGCCGATCTGGGTGGGCTCGACGTCGACGTGGACGAACTTCCGGCCGGCCGTGTAGACGTCCAGCTTGCCGGTGTGGCGGTTGGCCCAGCGGTTGCCGATGCCGAGGACGAAGTCGGACTCCAGGAAGGTCGCGTTGCCGTAGCGGTGCGAGGTCTGCAGGCCGACCATGCCGGCGTTCAGCTCATGGTCGTCGGGGAGGAGACCCCAGCCCATCAGCGTCGGGACGACCGGTGTGCCCGTCAACTCCGCGAATTCCACCAGGAGTTCGGCGGCGTCGGCATTGATGACACCGCCGCCCGCCACGATCAGCGGCCGCTCGGACGCGTTGAGCATCCCGATCGCCTTCTCGATCTGGGCGCGGGTCGCGGCCGGCTTGTAGACGGGGAGCGGCTCGTACGTGTCCGGGTCGAACTCGATCTCCGTCAGCTGGACGTCGATCGGCAGGTCGATCAGGACCGGGCCGGGACGGCCGGAGCGCATCAGGTGGAAGGCCTGCTGGAAGACGCCGGGGACCTGGGCGGCCTCCAGGACGGTCACCGCCATTTTCGTCACCGGCTTGGCGATCGAGGCGATGTCGACGGCCTGGAAGTCCTCTTTGTGGATCACGGCGGTCGGCGCCTGGCCCGTGATGCACAGGATCGGGATCGAGTCACCGATGGCGGAGTACAGGCCGGTGATCATGTCGGTGCCGGCCGGGCCGGATGTGCCGATGCAGACACCGATGTTGCCGGGGTGGGTACGGGTGTAGCCCTCGGCCATGTGCGAGGCGCCCTCCACATGGCGGGCGAGGGTGTGCTGGATGCCTCCGGACGCCTTGAGAGCCGCGTAGAAGGGGTTGATAGCCGCGCCCGGCACACCGAACGCGTTGCTGACGCCCTCGCGCTTGAGGATCTCGACTGCCGCTCGGGCAGCGGTCATACGAGCCATTGAGTACTCCTGCTTC
>JABFVM010000132.1 GCA_013362785.1 Streptomyces sp.
ACGGATAGGACCGCGCGGGCGGTCCCGCACGGTCATCGAGTTCCACGCGCCGCACGGCATGGCGGCCGTCAGATTCGGTACGGCGGCCCTGCGGCGGTTCCTCCAGCGCTCGTACGCCGTCGTCGCGCCGGGGCGAGAGGATCTGGGGCCGGAACTGGACCACGGGCTCATCTCGCTCCTCGACGGGGTCTGAGGCTCAGTCGGTGGTGATGGGCGTCAGTACGCGTGTGCCCGACTGCCGGTAGATCACCGAGCTGCGAAAGCTCACGACCTCGCGGCGGGCGCTGAAGCGGTCCATGAGGAAGGCGTGCAGGTGCTCGATGTCCGGGACGGCCACGTGGACGAGGAAGTCGTCGTCGCCGGAGACCACGAAGACCGAGACGACCTCGGGGAGTCGGGTCAGATAGCTCTCGAAGTCGTGGATCACCTCGCGGCTGAGGGGACGCAGCCGGGCGAAGACCAGGGCCTGGAGTGTGCGGCCGAGCAGGCGTGGCTGTACGGCCGCGTGGTAGCCGGTGATCACTCCGCGGGCGCGCAGGGCGCGGACCCGTTCCAGGCAGGTGGAGGGCGCGATGCCGACCCTGCGGGCGAGTTCGCGGTTGGTGAGCCGTGCATCGCGCTGGAGATGGGTGAGGATCGCCGAATCAGTGTCGTCCATGGCGGTCATTCTTCCCAGCGCGCCGAATTTCCTTCGGCCGAGCCGCTCAACTCCCGTACCGCGCCCTACATTTCCCTCGTCCGCTCCGGACCGGGCCGGACCACGCCGGCGACCCGGGCAGTCCGAGCCGGACCGAGCCGGACTTAGCCGGACCGAAGGGAGCCGTCCCCCGATGACGACCATCACGACGACCGCCACGACGACCGCCACCGAGCCCGTCGACCAAGCCGTCCGTCACTACGACCGTTTCCTCGCCGAGCACTACACCTGGATGCTCGGCGGCGATCTCGACGCGCTCGCCGCGGTGCAGCGTGACTCCCTCGCGGCATGGGGGGTGACTCCCGAGTCGGCGGCCGGGCCGGTGGCCGGGGCGCTCGCCGTGGATCTGGGATGCGGGCCTGGGCATACGAGCCTCGCGCTGGCCGGGCTGGGCTTCGACTCCGTGCTCGCGGTCGATCTGAGCCGCCCGTTGCTGGGCGAACTCGCCGCGCACGCCATCCACTTGCCTGCCGTACGGCCGGTGCGGGCGGATGTGCGCACCGCGTTGCGGGAGCTGGTGCGGCCGGGGTCGGCGGAGGCCGTCGTATGTCTGGGGGACACGCTGACGCATCTGCCGACGCGCGGGGATGTGGCCGCCCTCTTCGCCGACGTCGCCGCCGCGCTCACGCCCGGAGGGACGGCCGTGTTCGGCTACCGCGACCTCACCGTCCCGCTCACCGGCACCGACCGCTTCCTGCCGGTGCGGGCCACCGAGGACCGGATCATGACCTGCTTCCTGGAGTACCCGGACGACTACAACGACTACACGGTCGTCGTGCACGACCTGATCCACACCCGGGACACCGACGGCGCCGGAGCCGACACCGGAGCCACCGCCGACCCCGACGCCGACCCCGACCCCGACGCCGACTGGACGCTCACCACCCACAGTTACCGCAAGCTGCGGCTTTCCCACGCCTGGGTGCTGGAGCAACTCCGTACGGCGGGGCTGTGGGTGCGGCACGAGGAGAGCGGGGCGGGCGGCATGCGGACGGTCGTGCTGGAGCGGGCACGCGCGGGGCGGAGCCGGAGCCGGAGCCGGAGCCGGAGTCAGAGCCGGAGTCAGAGCCGGGGTCAGGACTCCGACCAGTAGATCCCGTTGAGGCCTTCCTGGGCGATCGTCCTGGTCATGACGTTGCCGTCCTGGACGTAACGCCCGTGCACGTCCGTCAGGAAGAAGTCGATCGCGGCGACCGGCTTCGTGGCGTCGCAGGCCAGGTCGCCGCGGATGCAGAAGCGGGCGACCGGGACGCCCGGGAACTCGCGGGGGCCGGGTCCCGCCGAGGTGAAGCCGAAGGCGCCCAGGCCCTTGGGGACCTTGGCCCACATGCCGGTGTCGGGCTGCTTCGGGTCGGCGTACAGCTTGCCGTCGACCAGTTCGCGCGGGATGTCGGTGCCGCCGCCCGCGATGAGTTCCAGTACGGCGTCGGCGGCCTGGGCGCCCTGGGAGTAGCCGACGATCGTGATGCGGGCGTCCGGGTTCTCGCGGTGCGTCTTCTCGGTGGCGGCCAGGAGGTTGTCGTAGCCCTGCGCGACGCTGCTGTCGTAGCTCGGCGCGGTGAGGTCCGGCTGGTTCTGGCCGTTGAGCCAGGGGCCGGCGCTGGCCGGGTAGCAGACGGGGACGACCTCGGCGCCCTGCGGCAGGTGCTGGTTGGCGTAGTAGAAGGTCCCGGTGCACTGCGGTGCGGGCTGTGCGATGCCGGTACCGCCGATCTCGACGTAGATGTGGCGAGGGGCCTCGTCGGCCTGGGCGACGGTGGGTGTGAGGGCGGCGGCGGCCGTCATCGCCGCCGCGAGGGCGACGGTCCTGGCGCGGCGGGCGAGTCGGTTGGTCTTCGGCATGGGTGTTCCCCCGGGGTCCATGTGTCCTGGTGTCCATGTCTCGGTGCACGTGCCGACGGGTGCTTTCGGTCCACGTGTCGGCTGGTGCTTTCGGTCCACGTGTCGGCTGGTGCTGTGGTGCGAGACGCTAGGGAGGGGCGATGAAATCGTCGTGAAGGGCGGAGCGGCGACGGCGCTTGGCCAAGTGGGGCCGGGCGAGCGGCTGTTGGGCCAGGTGGTGCTGGGCGAGATGGTGTTGCAGCCGGGCGTGGCGGAACTGGTAGACCGCGCCGGCCTGGCGCAGCACGCCGCGCTGGTAGGCGTCGTCCAGGAACGTGACCAGGGCCCAGGGCAGACGGCCGGTCAGCGGCAGCCAGATGCGGGCGAGGACGAGCCACTGGCCCCAGGCGGTCAGGGTGAAGGCGAAGCCGATGGCGGCGCCGAGGCCGCTGATGAGGCCCAGCAGGAGGCCGCCCTGGAAGGTCCAGACGAGGGGGCCGAGGGGGCCCTGCAGAAGGTCGACGGCCGCTCTGCCGCCGAAGCCGACCACGGCACCGAAAGTGGGCGCCCATACCAGCAGTTGGGTGGTCACGGTGCGGCGGTTGGTGGTCAGCAGGGTGCGTGGGCTGACGGCCGATTCGAGGTCGAGGGGGGTTTCGAGGATGCCGATGAGGCAGAAGGTCAGTCCGGTGCCGACGCCGAAGACCAGGCCGAAGACGATCCCCTCGACCAACCCGATGCGCAGCACGGTCGAGGTGTCGGCCGGCCAGGCGTAGGCCTTCATCATGCCGACCACGAACCCGTAGGCGAATCCGAACATCGCCCCGCCGAGCGTGCCGATCACCAGCCGGGGGCCGGCCGTCCACGAGGTGTTCTCGGGCCTGCCGCGGATCTGTAGACGTACGGCGGACGGGGGGATGTGTTTGCCCTTGAACGTGTACGTCAGCCAGTGCACGAGCCCGAACATGAGCCCGGCGAGGGGCCCCACGATGGCCGCGTCCAGGAGGGGGCCGATGAGCTCGCCGCGGACGGCGGCCGCGACGGCGCCGTCTACGAGGCCGATGGCGAGCCCGGTCACCAGGGCGGTGACGAACGTCCGGGTGGAGACGCGCAGTCCGTTGCCGAAGCGCCACCAGGCGAGGTCGGGGGTCTTCTGCCGGGTCAGGTGGTGGGCGAGATAGCCGAGCCAGCGGCGGGCGCGGTCCGGGTCGCAGTCGCGCGGGGCGTCCTGGGGGCGGTGGCGGTGGTGGTAGACGGTGGGGATGAAGTTGTCGAGTAGGTGGTCCTCCAACTCCTGCGGGGTACCGAAGAGTTCGGGCTTGAGGAGGTCGGTGGGGTCGTGGTCGGGGGTGTCGCTGTAGATGGTGCGGGCCAGCGACACCATCAGGGGGGTCGTCAGGACCGTGGCGAGAGGGGACGCCGGTTGCTTCCGCAGCTCCCTCAGTACGGGGTCCCACGCGCCCTCGTCCGGGTTCGCGCGGTTGGTCTTGCGGGTGGTGCGGGGCAGGTAGGCGTCCAGGTCGTCGAGGGTGAGGTCGGTGAGTTCGATCGCTGCGGCGGCGGTCAGTACGTCGGTCTCGGCGACCGCGGCGGCGTATTGGTCGGGGCGGCTGGTGAGCAGGAGGGGCAGGGTGGTGGCGTTGAGCGCCTCCAGCGCGGGGCGGCGCAGCCGTTCGGCGATCTCGTCGAAGCCGTCCAGGACCGGCAGCACCCGGCCGGAGTCGACCAGCGCGGCGGCCAGGCTCGCCCTGCCGGGGCTGCGGGCCGCCGTACCGGGGTGGTCGCGCATCAGCTGTTCGGTCAGCCAGTCGCGGAGGGTGATGGTGGTGGGGTTCCAGGCGCCGATGCTGAAGATCACCGGGACGGGTTCGTCGGGGGTGCGGGTCTTCAGGTGGTCGAGGACGAAGCGCAGGGTCAGGATCGTCTTCCCGGAACCGGATCTGCCGAGTACGACGAGCCGTCCGGAGCGGATGTCCCGGTAGGTGCCGGCGATGTGCTCCAGCCGCCCGCTCAGGTCCAGGGGTTGGTTCGCGGCTCCCGGGGGGAGGCGGCGGATGTTGGCCCAGTGGTCGATGAGTTGCGGGACCGCGTTCTGCCAGCGGACGGGGAGCGGGTACGGGTCCTGGATCTGCCGCTGCTCCTCCTCGCGCTGCCAGCGGGCGGCGACCGCCTTCGCGAGTTGACCGGTGGCGTCGGACAGGGGGTCGGGGGTCAGGGGCTTCGGCTTGGACTTCGGCTGCGGCTGCGGCTGCGAGGTCGGCTGCGGCTTCGCCGGAGCCGGTTCTTCCGCGGCTGGTCCTTCCTCAGCCGGCCCTTCCTCAGCCGGCCCTTCCGGACCCGGGACGTCCGGACCCGGCGCGTCCGTGCCGAGGGCCTTCTGGGGGCCGCCGCCACCCGGGGTGCCGGGAAAGGCGGCGCGTATTAACTCCTCGCGGTCCGCGGGATCCAGGGCGAGCGCGTCGGCCAGTTGCTGCACCGTGGCCATGCGCGGGTTGGAACGCTTGCCGGTCTCCAGGCCGCGGATGGTACTCACGCTCACACCGGAACGCCGCTCCAACTCGTCCTGGGTCATGCCCTCCCGGACGCGCAGCCGACGCAGGACCGTGCCGAACTCACTGGCCACAGGTCACGGCCCCTCCCGTTCAGTTGTGCCCGCAGTTGTCGTCTTTCCGCAGGTGAGGACAGTAGCCCGGGCACCGGTCACATATGACCGGTTCAATGCCCTGTCCACGTTTCCTCCACGTCGGCCACCTTCGATGACATCGAGGTGATCGACCGGGACGACGGCTGCGTCGACCGGTCCGGAGAACGGGGAACGACCATGCCGACGACGACCGCGACCGCATCCCAGGGATGTCAGGCCCGCCCGGGCGCCGCCGCCCTCACCCCACAGGAACGCGAGGTGCTCTACGCGCTCGGCTGCGGCCTGGAGGACGCCGAGATCGCCGCGGCGCTCGCGCTGCCCGAGCATGTGGTGGCCGGACGACTGGGACGCATCCTGCTGAAGCTGGGGCTGCGCGACCGGGCCGCCGCCATCGTGCACGCCTTCGACTGCGGTCTGGTCGTACCGGGACAGGGACCGCGCGGGCAGGCGGCCCCACCGGGCACCGCGACCTGCGCGCGGACCGGCCCCTCCCCCACCGTGAGCCTCCGGGTCTGTCTGCTCGGCCCGCTGCGGACGTGGCTCGCCGGGCAGCCGGTGGACGTCGGTCCGGTACGGCAGCAGGCCGTGCTCGCGGCGCTGGCGCTCAGCCCGGAGCGGTCGGTCAGCCGACAGGAACTCCTGGACGGCGTATGGGGGATGGAGTCGCCCGGCGGAAACGTCGTACCGGTCTATGTGTACCGGCTCCGCAAGGGCCTGCGGCTCGGGGAGTGCCCGGACTCGGTGATCCGGCGCGACCGGTACGGCTACCGGCTGGTGCCCGGCGTGGTCGAGGTGGACGTGACCTGCATGGAGGACCTGGTCACCGCGGCCGGGGCCGCCGAGCGGGCCGGTGATCTGGCGGAGGCGGTGCGGCTGTGTTCCCGGGCGCTGGAGCTGTTCCGGGGTGAGCCGCTGGGCGGACTGCCCGGTCCCCTGGCCGAGTTGGAGCGGCTGCGGCTGGTGGAGCGCCGGGTGGCGTTGGCGCAGCGGAAGGCGGAGTGGCAGCTGAGGCTCGGACGGGTCGCCGACGCGATCGCCGGCCTCTCCGCGCTGGCCCTGGACCAGCCGCTGAACGAGCCGGTCGCCGCGCTGCTGATGCATGCGCTGCACCGCGCCGGGCGCCAGGCGGAGGCACTGGCCGTGTTCGACCGCACGGCCGGGCGACTCGCCGACGAGCTGGAGGTGGCGCCGGGTGAACTGCTGCGCCGGGCGCGGTGGTCGGTTCTCCGGGGGGATGACGGGGGTCGGGGGCGGGGGCAGGTGCATGGCCAGGGTCAGGGGCAGGGCCAAGGGCAGGCTCGTGGCCAGGGCCAGGGCCAGGGGCAGGGTCAAGGTCGCGGGCAGGGGCCAGGGCGGGGACACGGTCAGGGTCAGGGTCGGGATCACGGTCATGGTCATGGT
>JABFVM010000004.1 GCA_013362785.1 Streptomyces sp.
GCGCGGCTGAGACGGCCGACGACGCGGGCCCGGTCGCCCCGTCCGCACTCAGCGCGGCGACGGCCGACCGCGACTGACGGGACTAGCGGGGGCTAGCGGCCGGCTAGCGGGGACTGGGGAGGCCCGGCGGGGCCTGAGGGGACAGACCAGGTCAGTCCGCGCCGGTTGCGGCGCGCAGCCCGCCGAGCAGGATGTCGACCAGGCCTGCGGACCTCCGCTCCGACTCGGCGGCATTCCCCGTCAGGAGCTGATAGAGCAGCGCGCCGGTGACGGCGTCGGCGACCGCGTCCAGGTCGACGTCGGCGCGCACTTGGCCGGCGTCCACGGCGCGGCGCAGCCGCTCCACGAGAGCCGTATGCCGGGGGCCGGTGAGCTGCCGGTAGAGGACCTCGGCGTCCTGCGGGTTCTCCGCGGCCGCGGCGGTCAGGGCCAGGACCAGTGGGCTGTGGCGGGGGTCGGCGGCCAACGCGGCGTATCCGCACAGCCATTGGCGCAGGTCGTTCTCGATGTCGCCGGTGTCGGGCGGGTCGACGGCATGTCCGGGGGCGGCGTCGAGGAACCCGTGGTTGACCGCGTCGGCGACGAGGGCGCCCTTGGAGGGCCAACGCCGGTACACGGTCGGCTTGCCCACCCCGGTCCGCGCGGCTACGCCCTCCATGGACAGCGCGGCGTACCCGTTCTCGATGAGCAGCTCCCGGGTCGCTTCGAGGATGGCCCGGTCGGCGGTCGCGCTGCGGGGCCGGCCTCGCCGACGTACCTCTTCCATGGCATCCATCGTAGAGGTCGAGGTAGGCTTACGTTACGGAACGGTCCGTAATGTAATAGCCAGGCGAATGCAGACAGGGAGAGCGCCGTATGAGCATGAACGTGCTGGTCGTCATCGGTGTCGGTGGCATGGGGCAGAGCATCGCCCGGCGTCAGGGGGCGGGAAAGCGGGTGCTGCTCGCCGACTTCGACGAGCAGGTGCTCGGCGCCACGGCAGAGTCGCTGCGCGGCGAGGGATACGACGTCGTCGCCTCCCCCGTCGACGTCTCCGCCCGCGCTTCGGTGGCCGCGCTCGCCGACCGGGCGGCACAGCTCGGCGGTGTCACCGAGGTCGTGCACACCGCGGGCCTCTCCCCCGTGCAGGCGTCCGCCGCCGCGATCCTCGCGGTCGATCTGCTCGGCGTGGCCCTGGTGTTGGAGGAGTTCGGGCGCGTCGTCGCCCCGGGCGGTGCGGGAGTCGTGATCTCCAGCATGGCCGGGTATCTGGCGGCGCCGCTCGACGCCGAGCAGGAGCGGGCGCTCGCCCACACCCCGGCCGACGAGCTGCTCGATCTGCCGTTCCTCGCCCAGGTGACCTCCGGTGCCGTCGGCTACTCCCTCGCCAAGCGGGCCAACCACCTGCGCGTCCAGGCGGCCTCCGGGGCGTGGGGGCGGCGCGGTGCCCGGATCAACTCGATCAGTCCCGGTGTCGTCTCCACGCCCATGGGCCGACAGGAACTGGCGGGCGACGGAGGCGAGTTGATGCGCTCGATGATCGACACCTCGGCCGCCGGGCGGCTGGGCACACCGGCCGACATCGCCGCCGCGACCGCGTTCCTGCTGGGTCCCGACTCCGCCTTCGTCAGCGGCACGGACCTGCTCGTCGACGGCGGCGTCGTGGCGGCCCTGCGCACCGGCGCGCCGAGCGCGGCGGCCTGACCGGCAGCCCCACCGACCATCTGACCGGCAGCCCGCTGACCGCCTGACCAGCGACCGACCGGCCGCCGGACGGACGCCTGCCCGACCACCGCCCGCCCGCCGGACGACCGTCTGACCAGCCCTTCTGCGAATCCACGGACACCCGACCGTGCGATTCGTCCAGATGTGCCGTGCACATCTCACGGTCGGCCGATGACAGTCGATCGATGTCCCTGGCCTGCAGTTCTGCCATCGTGGGACGTGAGAGGCGCGGGCCAGGCGGCCCGACCCACCGTCAGGACCGTCCCCGCGGGAGGCTTTCCGTGGACAAGCGGTACGAGGTCTACTGCCTCACCCACTCACATTTCTACGACACGCCGTCCCAGGGCCGGGCGCGTGGCCGCTTCCGTCAGACCCTGCGTCCGCTGCCCGCCTCGTGGTCGCGCGAGGAGCTCGGCGACTGGATGGTCTGCCGCCCGGTCGACGCGGAACTTCCCCCGCAGGGCTGGAAGATCCACGCCTCGGCCTGCCCGGACGACGCACAGCAGATCCTGGACGCCGTGTGGGACTACTGCGTCCCGCGCCGTATCGCCTTCAAGTTCCTGCCCGACCTGGAAACCCTGTTCCTGGCCAACGCGAAGTATGCGCACCGGGGTTCCAGCGGGAAGTTCGTGACCATCTACCCCGTGGACGAGGCCCACTGCGAGCGCGTCCTCGCCGAGCTCGGCCCCGCGCTGGACGGCTGGCAGGGGCCGTACATTCTCAGCGATCTGCGCTGGGGCGCGGGGCCGCTCTACGTCCGGTACGGCGCCTTCGCCGACCGGTACTGCGTCTCGGCCGACGGGATCCTGGAGCAGGCGGTGGCCGACCCCTCCGGCCGACTGGTGCCCGATGTGCGGGGCCCCACCTTCCAGGTGCCGGAGTGGGTGCGGATGCCCGGGTTCCTGGAACCGCAGCTCGCCGAGAGCCGCCGGACCACCGTCGTCGACCTGCCCTACCGGTTCGAGCGGGCGCTGCACTTCTCCAACGGCGGTGGGCTGTACGCCGGGGTCGACACCCGCACCGGAGAACGTGTCGTACTGAAGGAGGCCCGGCCGCACGCGGGGCTCACTCCCGACGGCGCCGACGCGGTCATCCGGCTGGAGCGCGAGCGGGCGGCCCTGGAGCGGCTGGGCGGGCTGACCTGCGTACCCGCGCTCCACGACCACTTCGAGCTGGGCGGTCACCACTTCCTCGTCGAGGAGTTCATCGAGGGCAGGGCGCTGCACGAGGTGTTCGTCGAGAAGTATCCGCCGACCGATCTGGACGCCGACGCGACGGCCTTCGCCGACTACACCGCCTGGGCGCTCGATGTGCACCGGCAGGTGGAGGAGGCGGTCGCCGAGGTGCACCGGCGGGGCATCGTGATCGGCGACGTGCACACGTACAACGTGCTGATCCGCCCCGACGGCAGGGTGGTGCTGATCGACTTCGAGGGCGCCTCGGACGTGACGCGGGCGGGGCACCAGGTCCTCGCGGCCCCGGGGTTCATCGCCCCGAGCGGGGTCACCGGCTTCGACATCGACCGGTACGCGCTGGCCTGTATGCGGATCTTCCTCTTCCTGCCGCTGACCGGCCTCATCGACCTGGACGGCGGCAAGGCCGGGCAGCTCGCCAGGGAGGCCGCCCGGCTGTTCCCGGTCCCCCGGCGGTTCCTCGACGAGGCCGTCCGCACGCTCACCGGCGACGGCGGCATGGCGACGGACACGGACGACGGGCCCCACCTGGAGCCCGACCGGGCCGGCTGGCTGCGCGCCCGTGACTCGATGGCCGACGCCATCCTGGCCGCCGCCACACCCGAGCGCCACGACCGGCTCTTCCCCGGCGACATCGAACAGTTCACCGTCCAGGGCGGCGGTCTCGACCTGGCCCACGGCGCGGCCGGCGTGCTGTACGCGCTGGACGCGACCGGCGCCGGACGCCACCCGGCCCACGAGGACTGGCTGATCCGGCACGCGCTGAACCCGGAACCGGGCACCCGGCTCGGCTTCTACGACGGTCTGCACGGCGTCGCCCACGTCCTCGACCACCTCGGGCACCGGGAGGAGGCCGCGAAGATCCTCGACATGTGCCTGGGCGAACACTGGGAAGCCCTGGCCTCGGACCTCAAGGGCGGGCTGTCCGGCATCGGGCTCAACCTGCTGCACTTCGCGACCACCCGCGGCGACACCGCCTGCCGTGACGCCGTCCAGCAGGTGGCGCAGACCGTGGCCGACCGTCTCGGCCCGGCCGACGGCGTGCCCGAGACCAGCGGCGGCGCCCACCCGCGAGCGGGGCTGATGTACGGCTCGTCCGGACCCGCGCTGCTGTTCCTGCGTCTGTACGAGGTCAGCCGCGACCCGGCCCTGCTCGACCTGGCCGCCACGGCCCTCCGCCAGGACCTGCGGCGCTGCCTCGTGCGCCCGGACGGGTCGATGGAGGTGAACGAGGGCTGGCGCACCATGCCGTATCTCGCCGACGGCAGCGTGGGCATCGGCATGGTCCTCGACGAGTACCTGACCCACCGCGCGGACGAGCGGTTCTCGACCGCCGCCGACGCGATCCGCCGGGCCGCGAGGGCGTCGTTCTACATCGAACCCGGGCTCTTCGACGGTGTGGCCGGGATGATCCTCCACCTCAGCCGCGCCCACGCGCCCGGTACGGCCGCCGTGCACGACCGGGTGATCGCGGACCACGTACGTCATCTGGAGCGGCACGCCTGCGTACTGGACGGCCGACTCGCCTTCCCCGGCGAGCAGTTGCTGCGGCTGTCCATGGACCTGGCCACCGGCACCGCGGGGGTCCTGCTGGCGCTGGGCGCCGCCTTCCACTCGCGTCCCACCGGGCTGCCGTTCCTGACCCCGGGCCCGCAGCCCGCCCATGACCTTCCCGTCCCCACGCGAGTTCGAGAGAGGAGGTGAGGACATATGTCGCTCCTCGACCTGCAGGGTCTCACGACCGAGACGGAGACCGGTTACGCGCCGCCGCCGGGCAGCCGGGCCAGCAAGGGATGTGGTGGCAGCCGGCTGAGCCTGCTGATCTGCTAGTCCAGACAGACACGGCGGGGGCTCACCGCGCGCCCCCGCCCCTCCTTGGGGCCTTGCCGGCCCTCTCCCCGAACCGTGCCGACGACAGGAGCAGTCGGTGGACCGACGCGCGGCCGACCGTCTGCTCCTGGAGGCGGTTCGGCGAGGCGGTATGTGGGGCGGGATCCAGGCTGCCGCTTCCCTCCTGTTGGCGTGCGTCTACGTGCTTCTGCCCGCCGTCATGGGCCGCACGGTCGACGCGGTGCTCGGGCGGGGTGACTCCGCACTGTGGCTGACGCTCACCGCCGTCACGGTCGCGCTGCTGGTGGTGTGCGACACCGTGGACGACTACGCGGGCGCCGTCGCCAACGCCCGCTGCACGGCCTGGCTGCGGCACACCCTGCTCGGCCATGTCCTCGACCTGGGCGCCCCCGCCGCCCGCCGGCACACCCCGGGCGACCTGGTGGCCCGGCTGGTGGGCAACACGGCCCGGGCCGGCAGAGCCCCCTCGGGCCTGGTGTGGGCGGTGACCGAACTGGTCCCGCCGATCGGGGCCATCGTGGCCCTGGCACTCATCGACCCGTGGCTCTGCCTCACCTTCGTGGCCGGCCTGCCGCTGGTCGTCCTCGTCGTCCGCGCCTTCGTCCGCGACGTCTCCGACCTCAACGACCGTTACTTCGCCACGCAGGGCCGCATCGCCACCCGGCTCGTCGACGCCCTCACCGGCATCCGCACCATCGCCGCCGCCGGCACCACGTCCCGCGAGGCCGAGCGGGTACTGGAACCGCTGCCCGAACTGCACCGCCACGGCCTGGGCATGTGGCAGGCGTTCGCCCGGGTCTCCGCACGGGACGCGGCGATCGTGCCCCTGCTGGAGATCGCCGTGCTGGCCGTGGCCGGACTGGGGCTCGCCCAGGGCCGCATCACACCGGGTCAGATGCTCGCCGCGAGCGGCTACGTCCTCCTGGCCACGGGCGTCAGCTCCCTGGTGGCCTCGGTCAACCGGCTGGCCTTCGCACGCGCCACCGCGGGCCGGATCGCCGAGATACTGGGCGAACCGACGGTCGCGTATGGCGCCGCGCACCTGCCCTCCGGGGGCGGCGGGCGGCTGGAGTTCCGCGGGGTCACGGTACGCACCGCCGACGGCGACACCGCCCTGGACTGCATCGACCTGGCCCTGCCGCCCGGCGCGCTGACCGCCGTCGTAGGCCGCTCCGGGTCCGGCAAGTCCCTGCTGGCCGCGCTGGCCGGACGGCTGGCCGACCCCGACGAGGGCGAGGTACGGCTCGACGGGCAGCCACTGTGCGAGGTCCCCCGCCCGGAGCTGCGCCGCGCCGTCGCCTACGGCTTCGAACGCCCGGTGCTGCTGGGCGACACCTACACCGACGCGATCGGCTTCGGGCCCCGCACACCCGACGCCGTCGAGGTCCGCACGGCGGCCACCGCGGCCCACGCCGACGCCTTCATCCGCACCATGCCCGACGGCTACGCCACCCCGCTCGCCGCCGCCCCCCTCTCCGGCGGCGAGACCCAACGCATCGGCCTGGCCCGCGCCTTCCTCCAGTCCGCCCCGCACGGTCGCCTCCTGATCCTGGACGACGCGACAGCCAGCCTCGACACCGTCACCGAACACCACATCAGCCAGTCCCTGACCACCACCGGCCCCCTGTCCCACCGCACCCGCCTCATCACCACCCACCGCACCTCCACGGCAGCCCGCGCGGATGTCGTCGTGTGGCTCGACGGGGGGCGGGTGCGGGGGGTGGGGACGCATCGTGAGTTGTGGGGGGAGGCGGGGTATCGGGCGGTTTTCGGGGCGGGGGTGGGGGGTCTGGCGGGGATGGGGTATCCGTCGG
>JABFVM010000118.1 GCA_013362785.1 Streptomyces sp.
ACGCCCGGCACGGCGAGCGCGTGCTCCCGGGCCAGGCGGTGGGCCGCGGCCGCCGTGTCGGCGGCGCGGCCGATCTCCCCGCAGGCGCGCAGGCAGCGGGCGAGCTGGGCGAGGCCCCGGACGCGCAGGGCCGGCTGGCCCAGCTGGTCGCCGATCGCGACCAGTTCCTCCAGGAGCTCGCGTTCCCGCTCCTGGTGGTGGTGGCGGCGGTGCCATGCCGCCACCCGCCACAGGGCCTGCCAGCGCAGCGGCTGGTCCTGCTCCGGTCCGGCGTCCGCGGCGAGGGCGTGCTCCAGGGCCTGAAGGGTCTCGTCGGACTCAAGGGACGTGGCGATGGCGAGCGCCTGGCTCAGCGAGTCGCCGGTGCCCTCCTCGTCGAACGCCGAGACGTCGACGCCGAGTTGGGCGGCGAGGTGCTCCACGGCCCGAGGGGTGGGCTTGCGTGCCCCGGACTCCAGGCGCGAGAGGTAGCCGGTGGACATGCCGTCACCGGCGAGCGTGGCCTGTGACAGACCTCGTTCGGTCCGCAGCTGCTTGAGCCGGCGACCGAAGAAAGGCTGCTCCAGCACGTGATCAACCCCAGGGTGTCGAAGCGGGCAGATGGTCGAGGCTCCCGCGGGCTCGGCTCTTTCCCTGGAGCGCACCACGCAATCGCCCCCGGGTAGAAGGTAGCCCGCCGAACGAGGGCTGGGCAAATCATTGCCCGAATGATGAACAGGCCAATCGCGAGGTGTCGACGGACCCGCGCGCATTGATTTGCCAGTCTGTTGGCAATCTCTTGCCAAGACTCGGATTGCTGGGCTAGCTTCCATGGCAACGCGGTGGCCGGTGACCGACCAACCGCCGCGCGATCACGATCCGCCCTTCCGGGGAGCCCACCCATGGCCCCCGTTCCGCAAGGAGTAGGAATGCGCTCCACCCTGCGTGCCACCCGCCGTCGCGCCGTCTCCGGCGCCCTGGCCTTCCTCGCCCTCTTCGCTGTCGCCGCCGGCGCGCTCGGTGACATCGGCTGGCCCTCCCCGGCCTCCGGCTCCGACGTGGTGCGTGCCCGTGACATCGGCTGGCCCGCCCCGGCCCCCTCCCAGCCCCTGCTCGCCGGCGCCTCCGACGACATCGGCTGGCCGGCGCCGCTGCAGTAGCCCGACCCGGCACCCCCCAAGGTCCGACCCCACACCGCACAGAGAGTGAGGGACACCATGGCTCATCCAGGGCCGCCCGTACCGTCCCGGACCGCCGTCATCGTCGACGGGTACTCCACCGGCGCCTTCCTGCCGCCGGCCTTCGCCCGCCTCGGCATCGACGTCGTACACGTCCACAGCACCGCCGAGCCCATGACGAGCATGCTTCAGCCGGATCCCGGCGCCTACCGGGAGATGCTCCGCTGTCCCGACGAGGCCGCCGTCGAGCGGATCGCCGCGACCCTGGCCGAGCTCGACCCGGTCGCCGTCCTGGCCGGCCAGGAGCCCGGCGTCCCGCTGGCGGACACCCTCAGCGAACGCCTCGGCCTCGCCACCAACGGCACCGCTCTGTCGGCCGCCCGCCGTGACAAGTACGAGATGATCGAGGCCCTGCGCCGGGCCGGGGTGCGCTGCGCCGACCAGTACAAGAGCGCCGACCCGCAGGCCCTCGCCGACTGGGCCGAGCGGCACGGCGGCTACCCGGTCGTGGTCAAGCCGCTCTCCTCCGCCTCGACCGACCATGTCTACCGCTGTCACGACGCCGCCGAGGTCCGCACCGCCGCGCGCCGGGTGCTCGGCTCGACCGACATCTTCGACCGCCCCAACGGCGAAGCGCTGGTCCAGTCCTTCCTGGAGGGCACCGAGTACATCGTCGACACGGTCAGCGTGGCGGGCGAGCGGTACGTCTGCGGGGTGTGGGAGTACGAGAAGACGATCCTGCCGAACGGGCGGAACATCTACGACCTCGACGTCCTGCTCGACCCGGACGCCGAACCCGTACCCGCTCTGATCGCCTACGTCGACACGGTGCTCCAGGCCCTGGGCATCGTCCACGGCCCCACGCACGCCGAGGTCATCATGACCCCCGAGGGACCGGCCCTGGTGGAGATCGGCGCCCGTCTCAACGGCAACATGAACCCGGACTTCCACGACCGGTGCCTCGGCGCCAACCAGGCAGACCTCACCGCCCTGGCCTACGCCCGGCCCCAGGAGTTCCTCGACCGCTACGCGGGCCGCGTCTACCGCCGTCGGGCCGCCGCCGCCGTGCACAGCACCCGTACCGACGTGGACGGGACCGTCGAGTCCGTCGACACCGAGGCCGTGGACCGCATCGCCGCCCTGCCCGGCGTGCACCTCGTCGGCGTCAAGCTCGGCCCCGGCAAGCGGATCCGCCCCACCGCCGACCTGCTCACCAGCCCGCTGCGGATCTTCCTCACCGCCCCCGACATGGACACCGTCCGCGCCGACCGGGCCGCCATCCAGGACCTCAAGGACGCCGTCTACCGGGTACGGCAGACCGCCTGCGCCGAAGACGAGGCCGAGGCCGAGCCCGGCAGCGTGCTGCTGCTCGGCCCCGACAAGTACGTCCTCCAGGCCTGTCTGCGCCATGGCGTCGACGCCGTCCTCGTGTGGGGCGCCGCCGGGTACGACCACGGCCTCGCCGAGGTGCCCGAGGGCATCCGGGTCCTCCTCGTCGACGACCACAAGAGCCCCGAGGCCGTCCTGTCCGCCCTGCACCGGGCCGGGCTCGGTGAGCACCGCTTCGACGCCGTGCACACCTCCGACGAGTGGGCCCTGGTGACCGCGGGCGTCCTCGCCGCGCACCTCGACTGCCGCGCCCTCGACCCGGCGACCGCCGTCCACTTCCGCGACAAGTCCCTCCAGAAGCGCCGGGTCGCCGCCGCCGGAGTGCCCGCCGCCCGGGTCACCGTCGTCGACGACGTCCACGATGTCTCCGACGTGCCCTGGACCTTCGACAAGGCCGTCCTCAAGCCGGTCGCCGGCGCCGCCACCGCCCATACCGCGGTCGTCGGCTCGGCCGGCGAACTGGCCGCGCTCAGCCGCCGCTACCGCGCCCGGCACACCGCCCAGCGCACCTTCGTCCTGGAGGAGTTCATCGGCGGCGAGGAATGGATCGCCGACGGCTTCGTGCACGACGGCGAACTGCTCTTCCTGGCCGTCGGCCGCTACGGCGACCCCTGCCTGACCACCATCGACCGCAACGACCCGCTGTGGCTGCGGCACTTCGACCCCAAGGACGAGTCCTGGGCCTACGAGCGCGCCGAACCGGTCGTACGCCGCTGCCTGGACGCCCTGGGGCTGCGCGACGGCGTCTTCCACATGGAGCTCTTCCACGACCCGGACACCGGCGGCCTCACGTTCAGCGAGTGCGCGGCCCGCCGTGGCGGCGCGCTGCTCCACGAGCAGGTGCAGGCCAAGTTCGGCATCCACCTGGGCGAGGCGGCCCTGTTGCTCGCCCTCGGCCGCAGGCCGTCCGCCGATGTGGAACTGCGGAGCGAGTACATCGGTACCAGCTACCTCAAGGGCCGGCCCGGCATCCACTTCTCCTGCCCCTCGCCGGCCGAGCTGCGCGCCCTGCCGGGCGTGGAGTTCGCCCGGGTCGAGTTCCCGGCCGGCGCCACCTTCCTCGGCGACATCGACAACACCAACCACCGCATGGGCCAGATCCTCGTGTCCGCGGCCACCGAGGAGGAGCTCCAGACCCGGTTCGACGAGGTCCGCGCCTGGTTCGACGAGCGGCTCGTAGTCGCCCCCGTCGACGTCACGGGACGCGAACTGCGCGCCTGGGGACGCGAGCTGCGGCCCGACGCCGACTTCTCGGACCCGCTGTGGCCGTGAACACGCCGCCGCGCGCGGCGACCGACGAGCCCGTACGGCCGGGGCTGCGTGAGCGGCTCCTGCCGGGGCCCGGGCCCCGGCGGACCCTGGCGGCCGCGACCTTCGTGAACGCCTTCGGCAGCGGCATGTTCATGTCGTCCAGCGCCCTGTACTTCACCCGGGTCGTCCACCTCCCCATGCACCAGGTCGCGTTCGGCATGTTCGTCGGCGCGATGGTCGGCCTCGTCGCCGGGATCTACGGCGGCCGGATCGCCGACCGCTGGGGCGCCCGGGAGACCCAGATCGCCGTGATGCTGGCGGGCGCCGCGTCCATGGGGGGCTTCCTGCTCGTCGACGCGCTCTGGTCGTTCGTCCTCATCTCGACGCTCACCGGCATCGTCTTCGCCGCCGACAAGTCCAGCCGGGCACCGCTGATCCGCGGCTTCGGCGGCGACGACCCGGCCGGCTTCCGCGCCTACCTGCGGGCCGGCACCAACCTCGGCATCTCGCTGGGCGCCCTCGCCGCGGGCGTCGCCATCCAGCTCGACACCGCACCCGCCTACCTGGCCCTGGTCGCGGGCCGCGCCCTGTCCTTCGCCGGATGCGCCCTCGCCCTGCTGTGGCTGCCGCGGCTCGCCCCGATCCCCGCGCCGCCGTTCAGCGGCCGCTGGGACGCGCTGCGGGACCGGCCCTACCTCGCGGCCACCCTGCTCAACTGCCTGATGTCGCTGCACTTCGCGGTGCCGACGTTCCTGCTGCCGCTGTGGATCGTGGAGCACACCCAGGCACCGCGCTGGATGGTCTCCGGGGTCCTCGTCCTCAACACCGTCCTGGTGATCACCCTCCAGGTCGCGGTGAGCAGGAACGTCGCCGACCCGCGGGCGGCCGGCGTACGGATGCGCTGGGCCGGCCTCGCGATCTGCGCAGGCCTGGGCCTGATGGCCGCGGCCGGCGGCGTGCCCGCCTGGGCGGCCGTCGCCCTCCTGGTGGCCGCCACCGCCGTCTACACGCTCGGCGAACTGTGGCACGCGGCGGCCGCGATGGAGTACTCCTTCGGGCTCGCCCCCGCTCACGCGCAGGGCCAGTACGCCGGGGTGTTCGGCCTCGGCGGCGGCCTCGCCGAAGCACTGGCCCCGTCCGTCCTCGGCGCCCTCGCGCTCGGCCTCGGCACCCCTGGCTGGTTCCTGCTCGGCGCGCTGTTCCTCACCGTCGGCCTCGCCGGCCGCCCCCTGGTCGCCTGGGCCTCCCGGACCACGCGGCCCAGCCGAGTGGCGGCGGCGTACGAGACGTCCTGACCTTCCCCCCCCACGCACCACGCATCCCCCCCCACGCGCCACGCATCCCCCCCCACGCATCACGCATCACCCACCACGCATCACCCACCACCCATTCACCCGACCACGGAGACCACCATGGCCACGCCCACCCTCACCACCGTCGACCACGAGCTCGTCGAGCTCGTCGAGGGCCTCCAGCTCGACCACGCCGAGATCGCCCGCGCCTACCAGCAGTTCCTGGAGCGCCTCCCGGACGCCCCCTCCGGCCGCCCCGAGGACAAGCTGCGCCGCCTGGGCCTGACCCACCGCGCCGGCGCCGAGGACGTCTGGCGCGACGCCGGCAACGGCCAGTTCAACCAGGAGACCGGCGAGAAGAACTTCGAGGAGCGCGACTTCGCCTTCTTCAACGAGGCGCTCAAGGACACGTACTTCCACGAGATCCACCGCAGCCTGCCGTTCCGCGCCGGCCGCATGCGCCTGGTCACCCTGCACCCGGGCGAGATCTACCACATGCACACCGACCACTCCCGGGTCGCGCACATCGCCATCCAGACGAACGAGGACAGCCGGCTGCTCTTCCGCAGCGGCGACACCTACCACGTTCCGACCGACGGCCGGATCCACATCCTCAACACCCTGCGTCACCACTCCGCCTACAACGCCGGTGGCACCGACCGCATCCACCTCACGATGACGCTGGCCGACTGACCGCCGCCGCCCGCGTCCCCACCGCCACCGAAGGAGCCACGATGTCATCGCCGTCCGCCGCCCCCCTCGCCCCGCGCCCGACCGAGGCCACCCGCGCCGAGTTCCGGCAGTGGGCCGAAGAGGTCCGCGCCGCCGCCACCGACCGTCCCCTGGGCACCGGGCCCGTCCGCCCGTCCGCCCCGGGCGGCCGGACCGCGACGGAGCGGCTGCCCCTGGGCACGCCGCTGCGGACGGCCGTCGGACGCACCGCCCGCGAGCACGCCACCACTCCGCTCACCGTGGGCCTTGCCGCACTCGCGGTGACGCTGGCACGGCGCACCGGCGCGGAGCGTGTGGTGGCAGAGGCGCTGCGGGTGCCGGTGGTCGTCGCCGTACGCGACGACCTCAGCACCGCCGAACTGCTCGCCGGCACGGACCTGGCCCTTGAGCGCTCCCTCTCCCTGTGCGTGAACGCGACGGCAGGCGAGCAACCGCCGGGCAGCCGCCTGGAGTTCCGGCACGGCAAGCCGCCGGCCACGCTGCCCGGGGAGGCGGTGGTGACGCTCACCGACGGCGAGGGCGGTACGGCCGAACTCACCGCGGTGTACGACTCCGAGCGGCACACCGCCGCCGAGATCGCCACCCTGCTCGGCCAGCTGCGCACCGTCCTCGACGCGCTGACCGCAGGCCGGGCCACGACCGTCGGCGAACTGCCGCTCCTCGACCCGGCCGAGCGGCAGCGACTGCTCGCGCTCGGCCGGGGCGCCGCACTGCAGGCCGGCGCGGGGGGCCGGCCGGTACACCTGACCGTCGCCGACCTCGCGTCGGCCGACCCCGGCCGCACCGCCGTCGTCTGCGGCGACGACACCGTGGACCGGGGCACCCTCGACACGTGGGCCCGGCGGATCGCGGCCCGTCTCACCGCCGCCGGAGTCCGCCCCGGGGACCGGGTGGGCGTGCTCGCCGACCGTTCCACCGCGATGGTGGCCGCCGTACTCGGCGCCATGCACGCGGGTGCGGCGTACGTACCGGTGGACCCGGCCAACCCCGACGAGCGGATCGCCACCCTCCTGTCCGACGCCCAGGCCGCCGCGGTCATCGTCACCGGCGCCCACGGCACCCGCCTCGCCCCGTTTGCCGGCACGGCCGTCGTCGTCGCCGACGACCCGGAGCTGCGCACCGCCGCCCCGGGCGACGCCGCCGACGCCCGGCCCGACGCCGCCACCGGTCTCGACGACGCGGCGTACCTCATCTACACCTCGGGCAGCACCGGCGCGCCCAAGGGCGTGGTGGTCGAGCACGCACAGCTCGCCGCCTCGACCGCCGCGCGCCGCGAGGTCTACCCGGGCGAACCCGTCTTCCTGCTGCTCTCCCCGCTCGCCTTCGACTCCTCCGTCGCCGGCCTGTGGGGCACCCTGACCGCGGGCGGCCGTCTCGTCGTCGCGGGAGCCGACGAGTACCGCGATCCGGAGGCGCTGGTCGGCCTGATCGAGCGGCACTCGGTCAGCCATCTCCTGTGCGTGCCGTCCCTGTACGACACGCTGCTCGCGAGCGCCGAACGCACCGGCCCGGCGCGCCTGGCCTCCCTCACCACGGTGATCACCGCGGGTGAGGCGCTGCCCGAGGCGCTGCTGCGCCGCCACACCGCCGTCCTCGGCCCGTCCGCGGCCCTCGTCAACGAGTACGGCCCGACCGAGTGCACGGTCTGGGCCAGCTACCGCCGCTGCCGCCCGGAGGGCCCCGTCGACATCGGCGGCCCGGTGCCCGGCGCCCTGCTCTACGTCCTGGACGGCGCGGGCCGCCTCGTACCGCCGGGCGTCACCGGCGAGCTGCACATCGGCGGTGCCGGCGTGACGCGCGGCTACCTCGGCCGCCCCGAGGACACCGCACGGGCCTTCGTGCCCGACCCGTTCGAGGGCGGCGCCGCGCGCATGTACCGCACCGGGGACCTGGTCCGCTGGACCGTGGAGGGCACCCTGGAGTTCCTGGGCCGCCGCGACAACCAGGTGAAGATCCGGGGCCACCGGATCGAGCTCGGCGCCGTCGAGACGGCGCTGCGCGGCTGCCCCGGCGTCCGCGAGGCCGTGGTGGTGCCGGACGCGGCGGGCACCCGGCTCGCCGGTTTCGTGCTCACCGACGAGCCCGCCGGCCTGCCGGCCGTACGCGCGCGACTGGCCGCGAAGCTGCCCGAGGCCGCCGTGCCGTCGGTACTGCGGGCCCTGGAGGTGTTCCCCGTCACCGTCAACGGCAAGGCCGACCGGTCCGCGCTCGCCGCGCTGCTCGACACCGAGCCGGCCCCCGCGCCCGCGCCGACGGCGAGCGTCCCCGCGGGCGACACCCTCGCCCAGGTCGCCGCGGCCTGGGCCGAGGTCCTGACGGTGGACACCGTCCCGGCCGACGTCAACTTCTTCGACCTGGGCGGCCATTCGCTGCTCGTCATCCGGCTCCAGGACGCCCTGGAGCGCCACACCGGCGTCCGGCTGTCGGTGGTCGACCTCTTCCGCGGCTCCACGGTCCGCGCCCAGAGCGAACTGATCCGCGCCGGCGGCACCGGCACCGGCGGCGACAGCGGCGGCCGGGCCGAGCGCGCCCGCCGCGAACGCGCCGCCCGCGCCCGCCGCCAGCGTGTCCAGCAGGGGAGCACCCGATGACCGACGCATACGCATACGAAGACGAAGAGCGCGACCGCTCCCTCGACATCGCCGTCACCGGCATGGCGGGCCGGTTCCCCGGCGCCGCCGGGATCGAACCCTGGTGGCAGGCGCTGCTCCGCGGCGAGATCCTCACCACCCGGATGGGCCGGGACGAACTGCTCGCCGCGGGCGAGAGCCCGCGGGTCGTCGACTCCCCGGACTACGTTCCGGTACGCGGCCTGCTCGACGACGCCGACCGCTTCGACCACGAGCTGTTCGGCATCAGCCCGCGCGAGGCCGCCCTCATGGACCCGCAGCAGCGGCTGATGCTGGAGACCGCCTGGCAGGCCCTTGAGGACGCGGGCTGCGACCCCACCCAGGAGCAGCTGGTCACCGGCGTGTACGCGTCGGCCAGCAGCAGCGCCTATCTGCGGGCCATGCTCACCTCGAACACCCTGGACGCGGCGGGCGTCGAGGAGGCCCTGCGCGCCAACGAGCCCGACTACATGGCCACCCGCATCGCCTACCGGCTCGGTCTGACCGGGCCCGCGCTCACCGCCCTCACCGCCTGCTCCTCCTCCCTCGTCGCCGTCCACCTGGCCGTACAGGCGCTGCTCAACGGCGAGTGCGAGCAGGCCGTCGTGGTGGCCGCCGCCGTCGACTTCCCGCAGCTGGGCCACGTCCATCTGCCCGGCGGCATCCTGTCCGCCTCCGGCTCGTGCCGGCCGTTCGACGCCGACGCCGACGGCGCGCTCGCGGGCTCCGGTGTCGCGGCCGTGGTCCTGCGCCGGTACGAGGACGCGGCCGAGGCCGGCTGCGACCCGTACGGGCTGATCATCGGCACCGCCGTCAACAACGACGGCCGGGCCAAGGCCGGTTACCAGGCACCCTCCGCGACCGGCCAGGAGGCGGTCGTCCGGTCCGCGCTCGCCGCGGCCGGCATCGGCGCCGACGCCCTCGGCTACCTGGAGGCGCACGCCACCGGCACCCGGGTCGGCGACCCGATCGAGTGGTCGGCGGCCTCCTCGGTGCTGCGCGAACTCGGCGCCGCCCCGGGCCAGATCGCCGTCGGAGCCGTCAAGGCCAACATCGGCCACCTCGACGCCGCCTCCGGCCTCGTCTCGCTGATCAAGACACTGCTCGTCGTCCGGCACGGCCAGGTGCCGCCCGTGGCCGGCTTCCGGACCCTCAACCCGCTCCTCGAAACGGCCGGTTCGCCGCTGCGCGTGCCGGCCGCCGGCTTCGACTGGGACGCCGGGGACGCGCCGCGCCGGGCCGGCGTCAGCTCCTTCGGCATCGGCGGCACCAACGCGCACGTCGTCGTCGAGCAGGCCCCCGCACTCGTGCAGGAGACCGCCCCGGTACGGGACTTCGAGGCCGGCGCCCCGGACGACGAGCACCTGCTCGTGGTGTCCGCCGCGACCCCGGACGCGCTGCGCGACTCGGCCCTGCGGATCGCCGCCTGGCTGCCGTGCGCGCAGTCCACGGCACTCGGCGACACCGCCCGCACCCTCGCCACGGGCCGCGCCACGCTGCCGTACCGGACCGCCGTCACCGGCCGCAGCCGGACGGAACTGGCCGAGCGGCTGCGCGATGCCACCCCCTCACGGGCCGACGGCCCGGCGCCACACGTGGTGTTCCTGCTGCCCGGCCAGGGCAGCCAGTACCCGGGCATGGCCCGCCCGTTCGCCGACGCCCTGCCGGGCTTCACGGACCTGCTCGACGACTGCCTGGCACACCTGGCGCGGCTGGTGCCCGGGATGGCCGCCCGGCTGCGCACCGCCCTGTTCGACCCGGACTTCCCGGCCGCCGAGCTGGAGCGGACCGAACTCGCCCAGGTCGCCCTCTTCTGCGTCGAGTACGCGGCGGCCACCGCGCTCGGCCGCCTCGGCCTGGCCCCCGCCGCCCTCGCCGGGCACAGCCTCGGCGAGTTCACGGCCGCCGCACTCTCCGGCGTCCTCGGCCTCGCGGACGCCCTCGCCCTGGTGACCGCGCGCGGCCGGGCCATGGGTGACTGCCCGACCGGGGCGATGGCCGCCGTCGCCGTGCGCGAGGACCGGGCCCGTGAACTCGCCGCCGCGTACGGTCTGGAGGTCGCCGCCGTCAACACGCCCGAGAGCTGTGTGCTCGCCGGGCCGGCGAGCGCCGTAAAGGCCCTGGGCGCCGGGCTCGAAGGCCGGGAGAAGGTGCGGGTGCTGCGCACCAGCCACGCCTTCCACACCAGCCTGCTCGACCCGGCCGTCCCGCGCATCGAGGACGCGGCCCGCCCGCTGCCGCTCGGCCCGGTCACCGTGCCCTACCTGTCCAACGCCACGGGCGCCCTGCTCCCCGCCGGGTCCCGCGTCGAGGCCCGCGCCTTCGCCGAACAGGCCCGCAGCACCGTCCGGTTCGCCGACGGTCTCGCCGCCATCGCCCGCGCGTATCCCGGTGCGGTCTGCGTCGAGGTCGGCCCCGGGCAGGCGCTGAGCGGCATGGCGGTCGCCGCCGGCCTCACCGCCGTGCCGCTCGGCGGCCGGCAGAGCACCCTGGAGGCCCTCGGCGGCTTGTGGGCGGCCGGACTCCCGCTGGACCCGGCGGCGCTGACCCGCCCGGGCCACCCGGTCCACCTGCCCGGCTACCCGTTCGCGGGCCCGCGCCTGCTCGCCCCGGCCGCCGCCGTCCGGGCCCCGCACGGGGACGCGGACGCGGGCGAGGCGCCACCGGTGCCGGAACCGGCGGTCCCGGGCGGCCCGGCCCCTACATCCGGAGAAGGGACGCCCGGCGAAGGCACCTCCGGCGAACCGACGCCCGGTGAACGGGTCTCCGCCCGCTGGGCCGAACTGCTCGGCCGCACCGGCCTCGACCCCGACGCCGACTTCTTCGACCTGGGCGGCGACTCCCTCCTCGTCGTACGGCTCGCCCAACGGCTGGGCCAGGACCTCGGGGTCCGCGTCCCTGTCCGCGAGCTGCTGACCGGCCCCACCCTGGCCCAGCACATCGCGCTCGCCGAGTCCCTGCTGCTCGCGGGGGACCACCGATGAACCGGACCGCCGCACCCACCCGCTGGCTGCGGTGCGCCGCACCGCGCCCCGAGGCCGCCGCACGCCTGGTCTGCTTCCCGCACGCGGGCGGCTCCGCCTCCTTCTTCGGCGGCTGGGCCGAGGGCCTGCCCTCGTACGAGGTGCACGCCGTCTGCTACCCGGGCCGCGCCGCCCGCCTGGCCGAGCCGCTGCCGACCGATCTGCCCGCGCTCGCCGCCGACATCGCCGAGGCGTTGACGCCGCTGCTCGACCGGCCGCTGGTCCTCTTCGGGCACAGCATGGGCGCCGTCGTCGCGTACGAGACGGCCCGGCTGCTGCAGAGCCGGGGGACGGGGGCCGCCGTACGGCATCTGTACGCCTCCGGCGCACGCGCCCCGCACCTGGCCCGCCCCGAGGGCGAGGACACCTCGACGATGGACGACGACGCCATCGCCGACGCCCTGCTCGCCCTGGGCGGCACCGACGCCGAACTCCTCGCCGACCCGGACTTCCGGGAGCTCGTTCTGCCGTACGTCTGCGGCGACTTCCGGATGTTCGACCGGTACGACCACGTGGCCGAGCCGCTCCTGACCTGCCCCGTCACGGCCATCGCCGGGGACGCGGACCCGCAGGTCGGCGCCGGGCACGCGGCGGCCTGGGCGGCCGTCACCACAGGGCCGTTCCGTCACCACACCATCCCCGGCGACCACTTCTATCTCGACGCCCGACCTCCGTTCGGCCTGGTGACGCCGGAAGCGTCCGGTGCGGATTAGCGCCGCCCTGCCGTCGGGCGCCCTCGGCCGGCCGGCCCCGGCCGGTCTCTTCACCGTCGCGACCACCGTGTTCGCGGCGGCCGCCGCACCATCCAAGACCGCCGCACCCGCAGAGAGGGTCACCGCCTGATGTACGCACACGACCAGGTCTCCGTTTCCGAGCCGTCCGAGCACTACCTGATGTTCGCCGCGAGCCCCCGTCTCGACTACGCCGCCCGACTCCGGGAGATCGACCCGAAGGCCCGCTTCTCGGTGATCTGCCGTCCCCAGCACCTCGCCGCCCTCGCCGCCGACGAAGGCCTCCAGCGGGTGCTCGCGGTACGCCAGGGCACGTCCCTGGAGGAGGTCGTCGCCCTGGCCCGTACGGTCCACGCCCTGGATCCGGTGACCCGGATCACCGCCTTCTGGGAGCAGGACCAGGACCGGGCAGCGGCCGTCGGCGAGGAGCTCGGCGTGGCCACGCACCGTCCGGAGACGGTGCGGCTCGTCCAGGACAAGGGCCTGATGCGGGAGCGGCTGCGCGAGGCGGGCGTGGAGGACACGACGGCCGCCCGCGCCTACGGCGAGGACGACCTGCTGGCCTTCGGGGAACGGGCCGGATACCCGTTCATCGTCAAGCCGACGGCGGGGACGGCGAGCTTCGGCGTCACTCTCGTCCACACCCCCGAGGAGGCGGCGGAGGCGTTCCGCACGGCCGCCGGCGACTTCCCCGGCATCACGCGCCTGGGCGTTCTGGCCGAGCAGTTCCACAGCGGCGACCAGTACAGCGTCGAGGGCTTCTCGGAGGCCGGCGAGCACGTGGTCGTGGCCGTCACCCGCAAGTACTCGGACCCGCGCAACATGGTGGAACTCGGCCACGTGCTGCCCGCCCCGCTGGACCCGGCGGACCGAGCGGCGATCGCCGACCACGTGGCCCGCGTCCTGGACGCGCTGGGGGTCGAGTTCGGCCCCACGCACACCGAGGTCGTGCTCACCGCCGACGGCCCGCGCGTCATCGAGACCCATCTGCGGGTGGGCGGCGACGAGATCTTCTGCCTCACCGAGGACGCCACCGGCGTCGACATGATCGACTGCCAGGCCCGCCAGGCCAGCGGCGAGAAGGTGTTGCCCGGGATCCGCGCCACCTTGGAGGCCGAGCGGGAGCCGCGCTGCGAGGCGATCTGGTACAAGGCGCCCGAGGTGACGGGAACGTTCATGGGCCTGGTCGGCGGCGAGCCCCAGGATCCGGGCGTGACGGTGCTCCTCGCGCCCGGCACCCGGTTGACCGGCCTCGCCGGTTCGTTCACCCGCGCGGTGCGGGCGAGGGCGTCGGCGCCCACGGCCGAGGAGGCGGTGACCGCGGCCCGCGCGAAGCTGGACGCACTCTCCCTCGTCCTCCACGTCACCCCGCCGGACCGCGACCACGTCTGACCCGAATGCTCCTAGAGCTGACTCTGCCGCCGGACGTCTTCGGCCTCGGCCGAGGCGCCGGCCTGTTCGAAGTCGGCGGCCGCCTCGGCCCAGTACTTCCTGGCCGCCGTATCCAGGCCCCGTGCCCGAAGAAGGCTCGCGGCGCCGCAGCCGGCGGCCCCGGCGCTGTACCAGTCGTGGGCCGCTCGCAAGAGGTCTCGCGCCTGATTGAACGACGCCAGGGCGCTGTCGAAGCGTCCCTCCCGTGCGAGCAACGTCCCCACGTGGTTGCTGACCGACCCCACACCGCGTGCGTCGTCGATGCTCAGGAAGAGATGGTGGGCCCGTTCCAGAGTCTTGTAGGCATCCGGCATCCGGCCGAGCTGGGCCAGAACGACACCGAGACTGTTGAGGGCGCCGGCCTCTCCATAGGGGTCCTCGACGGCGGCGAACAGGTCCGCGGCCTCGGACAGATGCGGGACGGCAAGCTCGGTGTGGCCGAGGTCCCGGAGTATGGCCCCGATGTTGGTGCGCACGTTGGCCTCTTCGCGCCGGTCCCCCTCGTTGCGATGTACGTCCAGTGCGACGAGATAAGCCTCCAACGCCTCATCGCGCCGCCCGCACTGCCGCAGGGACAGACCGAGATTGTTGAGGATGCCGACCGGGGGGTCCTGCGTCGCAAGCTCCCAAGCCACCAGGGCACGGCGGTATGCCTGGACGGCCTCCTCGAATCGCCGCAAGCCGTGCAGTGCCTGCCCCTGGGCGTCGAGAGACATGGCCTGCCCGTCAGGGTCGTCGAGATCCCGGGCGCCGTCCCAGGCGGCTCGCGCGACGCGCAACAGGTCCTCGAAGGCCATGCTGCGTATCAGGTGTCGCCGCAGGACGTGCATCAGCAGGATCGCTGCCTGACGGGTCTTCGCCGGGGCTCGGCGGTCCGCCGCCCAGAGGGCGGCTTCAACAAGGCCGTTGTGCTCGGACGCCAGCCATGTGAGCGCCAGGTCGCGGCTGCCGTGGAAGAAGTCCTGCTGCTCCGAGCCGAGTTCCTCCCCGAGGTACACCATCGCCGACGACCCGAGCGTGAGGTAGCCGAGTGCCAGGCGGTGGCGGGCTTCCGCGGTGGTCTCGGATGCCACGCCGTCCTTCTTCGCGGAGGCCCTGGCGTGGCTGCGCACCAGATCGTGCATGTGCCAGCGCCTGGGGTTCGGGCTGGCGGTCAGGAGGCATTCCGCCGTCAGGTCGTCGAGCACCGGCATGACGTCCATGACAGGTTTCGCGATCAGGAGCGCCGCGGAGTACGGTCCCAGGGCCGGGCCCGGATGGAGTGCCAGCATCCGCATGGCGTGCGTCAGTTCTGGTGCGAGGTGGGCGTACAGCGTGTCGAGGACGGGTTCGAGGGCGTGCTGCCGCCCGTACTGATCTCCGCCTCGCGCGCGCATGCGATGCCCCATGGCGCTGATCTCCTCCGCGATCGCCGAGATCGTGCTCGACCGTCTGCGCCGCAGGATCGCGCCGGCGATGACCAGGGCGAGTGGAAGGTGACCGCAGAGTCGGGCGAGCCGGTCGGTGGCCTGCTCCTCCTCGGACACGCGGTCGTCGGCCGGAGGGAGTGAGCTCGCGAGGAGACGACGGCTTTCCCCCGGGGAGAGCTCTTCGATGCGGAACTGCCGGACGGGAAAGGAGTCGAAGACCTGCCGGGAGGTGAGCAGCACCTGATGTCGGCCTCTGCCTGGCAGCAAGGGGGCGATCTGCGTGCGGTCGGAGGCGTTGTCCAGCAGGATCAGCATCCGTTCACGTCGGCTCAGAACGTCGCGGCATCGGCGGTATCGGTCGTCCGGCGTCGGCGGCAGCTGCGCTCCGTGTATCCCGAGGTCTCCCAGTAGTGACACCACGGCCTGATCAGGGGTGAGAGGTTCGTCGTCGTACCCCTGGAGATCGGTGAAGAGGGCGCCGCCCGGGAACCAGCCCTCGGCGAGCGCCTCATGGGCCACGTGCAGCGCGAGAGCGGTCTTGCCCGCACCCGCCAGGCCGGCGATCGCGCAGACGACCTCTGGCTCCGCGGTCGCGGGTCCCGGCCTGAGAAAGCTTCGGAGGCCGTCGACCTCGGCGTCCCGCCCGGTGAACGCCCATGGCTGGTCCGGCAGCGTGCAGATCGCTCCGGGCTCGTTCTCCCCGGTCCGCAGGTGCCCGATGACGCCGTTGTACGACTGCTCTCTGCGGAGGATGGCCACCGCCACCGAGGCCGCCCGTTCGGCGGCCCGCTGCTGTGATCCTGAGGCGTCGGCCACGTGTTTGTCGCTGTCGGCACGATTGCTGATGCCCCGGATCACGAGGGCGTCCAGGCCGCTGAGATGGGCGGCATGGGCCGCGCCGGAGCCTTCCGTCTCGATGGCGCAGGCGTCGTCGTAGGTGCGCCGGATGAACTCGGCGAACGCGGACCTGCCGTCGGCCAGGACGACATCGGCGCACGCGATCGGTGCGCAGTGGCCGCGTACGCCGTCCCTCATCTCCCGCAGCACCGTTCGGGCCGTCTGCACCAGCCGGTACGTGCCTGTCCACACCTCGGGCCGGGTGTGGAATCCCTGCGGGGTGTGCTTGCCGCCCTGGACGGCATAGACCTTCGTCCCGACCACGACGTCACCGATCGCGATGTCGTCCTTGAGGCTGCCCGCGACCCCGACGAACAGAAGCACCTGCGGGCGGAGCGAGCCGACGATCCGTGTGGTGAGCGCGGCGGTGTTGACGGCTCCCATGCCCAGCTCGGCGACCGCCACGTTCCAGGGCGTATCCCCGAGCCGGCCTTGCTCCACCCGGGTCCCGTCGTCGAGGACACGCTCTTCGGCATCCGTCAGGTGGGCGAGCACGGCGTCGTACTCCACCGCGAGCGCGGTCAGGATCACTGCGGTGGGCTGAATGCCGGGCACAGAATCAAGGTACTGCCGCATCATCACCGTGGGCAGGGCACGCGGGCAGAACGAAACCGGGAGGCTCAACTGGCAGGTCCCAGAGGTGACTTCGTGCCTCTGGAGGTAGGAGTGAGCTCTTCATGGCGACGCTCGGTGAGTCCGAGCTCGGGCCGGACACTCACGGGCTCGGAGAACACCGAACTCATCCGGGTGGCTTGGCCGCCCCCGGGCACGGCTACCGGACGGCGGTCGCCGCCCCGCACCTCCACGACGGCCGAGTGCACGGCGTCGGAGTCGGCGACGGCGCCGTGGGCGGACAGGGCCCACGGCGCCTTTCGGTCAGGACACTCCCGGTCTCCGGGGTGTCCGACGGCCGTCGTGCTTGTCAGTTGCGCTTGACCTCGAAGACGTCGACCTTGTTGTCCCAGTTGCCGCCACCGGGGTAGTCCATGTTCTTGAAGTTCGCCCAGCCGTGCGGGGGAACGAGTTCACGCTCCCGGTCGTGCAGCGGCCACGAACGGGAGTCCCAGATCGTCGCGGTTCCGTAGTTGAGCGACCAGCGGCCGACCCAGTAGTAGACCGAGCTGAGCTTGTCGCGGAATCCGTAGTCGCCGAGGTTCTTCTTGCCGTCGCTGGAGAACTGCAGACGTCGGCCCTTGTAGTTGGCGTCCTGATACAGGCACCAGTAGTCGGCGGCGCAGTTGTCGCGCGGGTCGGCAGCCCGGAGCTTGGCGGCCTTGAGGGTTTCCTCGCGGACCTTGGCAGGGAGGGCGGGGTCGGCGAGGGATTCCTCGTTCGTGTCGTAGCAGTGGACCTCCCCGTCGGGAAGTTCGCTGCAGATGTTGGCGCCTTCCCAGGACTCGGCGAGGTTGATCTTCCGCCCGTCGTAGTTGGCGATCACCGGGTTCACCGGGTCCGGGGTCGGCTCCGCGGTCGGTTCCTGGGCGGTCGGGGCCGTCGGCTCCGCGGTGGGTTCCGCCGCGTGCGCCAGTGAGCCTGAACCCATCAGGAGGGTTCCCGCGGTGGTTGCGGCCAGGAGGGCGGAAGCCAGAGGTCTGCGTATCAAGAGGTGTTCTCCATGGTGGTGTCGTAGTAGTGGTGCGCTGTGGTCCGGTCAGGGCCGTACTCAGGGCGGTGACTGCTCAGCCATGGGTGGGAAGCAGAGCCGACGGCTGTCCGGTGGTGGCCCCTCGGGCCTCACTTCCGGGCATGGACAGACGGCATCGCGGCATGACGATGTACTCCTCCCCCGTGGCGACACTGTTCCCCCGGTCGCCTGTGGACTGACGTGCACGGTGACGAGTGGTCAGGCCCGTCGCGTGCAGCAGTCACCCTAGACACAGGTGAGAATCAGGTGACAACAGATAACTTTTCCCCCACCCTCTCCGGCTGGCGCGAAATAGTCCCTCTTCGGCAACCCTCCGATGTGTAAATGGTGTGCATGGCTTGTGAGTTGCCGGTGAATCCGTTGCGGGATTGGCCGGTCATGGGCGTCACAGTTGACTGAAAGTGAGTCCCGGGCGGACTGACGCGCCCTCAGGCGGCGTGGTCGGGCGGCGACTTGGCGACACAAGTTACTGATAAGTTCCGCTGCGACCAGCGGGGGGCCACGCCTGGTCGGGGTTCCCCGTGCACGACCACCTTCGCGTCCGTCCCGTCGTCCGTCGTTCTGATGGATGGGGCGGGTGCGTCACATATGAAACGGGGAAACTCTGTTGGGGAGACAGAGCAGACGAACTCGCGCGTCCTTGGCTGCCATAGCCGTGTGCGCGGCCTTGACCGGAGGGCTCCTTCAGGCCATCCCGGCAGCCGCCGCACCTCAGCCCGAACCCGGCCATGACAAGCCGTCGGAGCTTCCCGCAAAGGTGAAGGATCCCGGCAAGGAGCTGGGCGAGGGCTGGGACACGTCGAAGGACCGCGCTGTGACCGGCGCGGCCGACAGTGACGGTTTCAGGATCCTCGTCGCCGACAGCAGCAAGGCGTACGAGTGGAAGACCGCCGCGACTCTGGCGGAGCCGGGCATGCCCGCCGACTCATGGGTCGGCAATCAGTGCGTCATGGACGACTCCCACGTCGCCGCCGTGTACGCACCCCGCACGTTCACGAACAAGCCCGACCTGATGCAGGGCGGGGCGTTCACGGCGATCGTGAACACCAGGACGGGCGAGGTGACGAAGCTGCCGTTCACCGCCACGCTCGCCTACTTCGACCCGACCTGCAACACCACCACGCACACGGCCGCCTTCACCCAGTACCGCGACATGAACGACATGGCGCAGGTGAAGACGCGGGTGATCACGGTGGACACCGGCGGCCGGACGGTCGCGAACACGGGCGAGCTGCGTGGGCAGGTCTCGTCGGCGGCCCCGGTGGCGGACGGTGTCGTCGCCGGCCTCGGCAGCGATCTCGTCCACATCGACGGCAAGGGGAAGATCCGCCGGCTCGCCAAGGGCGACAGCATCCCCTTCGACATCCGCCCCATGGCGGATGACCGGATCGGCTTCATGGACCGCAAGGGCACGAAGACGGCGCAGGCCAAGGTGTACGGCGGCCAGGCCAAGCCGAGTACGGTCGCCACCGGCCCCCTCGGCGACCTCGCCCTCGAATCCGGCGCGCAGGGCCGCGTCTTCCTCACCGGCCGTCCCAAGAAGGTGGACGTGCGGGGGAGCGGCGTCACCCAGGTCGACGCGCCGGCCGACACCGACGTCTCCTCCCACGGCCGACTCGCCGTCGACACGGTCCTCACCCCCGGCGTCCGCGCCGGACTGACCCGCATCAAGGGGGCCGGAAAGGGCTTCGACAAGGCCAACGAGCCGCAGGCGGGGGTGCGTTCCCGCTCCGGGACGGCCCCGGGGACGTCGGACGACGACACCGCGATCACCGTCACCTCGACCGCCACGACGACGGGCGAGGAGGTCGAGCAGCGCGTCGCCTCGGCCACGCAGCGGGACTCCGGCAACGGACTGTCCCCCGCTCTGACCGGCGACACGAAGCCACGCGGGCGGGCAGGCAGGGCGGGCGCGCCCGACTCTCACGATCCCCGTGACACCGACCGCTGGTGTTCCGTCTCCCGCAACGACATGAGTGCCCAGGCGCTGCAGCCGACGCCGAACCAGGTCGAGTGGGCGGTGGACATGGCCGTACGCGGCGAGCTGCACGGCAACTGGCTCCGCCAGGGCGGCTACCGCAGCCAGGCGGGGCTCGGCTCGATCGACCCGCAGGGACTCTTCCCGCTCCCGAAGCTGAAGGGCGGCGGCCGGATCCCGGCCAACGTCCTGCTCGGCATCCTGGCGCAGGAATCCAACCTGTGGCAGGCCGAATCCGGCTCCATCCCCGGCCAGATGGGCAACCCGCTGGCCGCCGTCGACGGCTACTACGGCCACAAGGCGACCGACACCCTCCTCGGCTACTGGCGCATCAACTGGGAGAAGTCCGACTGCGGTTACGGCGTCGGACAGGTCACCGACGGCATGCGCCTGAAGGGGCACGAGAAGGACAACGAGACGAGCCTGGATCCGAAGCTCCAGAAGATCGTCGCGATCGACTACGCGGCCAACATCGCGGCCTCCATGAAGATCCTCGCCGACAAGTGGAACGAGGTGCACACCGACGGGCAGAAGATCACGGTCAACAACGACGACCCGTCCCGCGTGGAGAACTGGTTCACCGCCGCCTGGAACTACAACCTCGGCTTCAACCCCAAGTCGGCCGCCGGGCAGAACGGCGGCAAGTGGGGCCTGGGCTGGTACAACAACCCCGCGAACCCCATGTACAAGAAGGGTGCCTGGGACCACCCGTTCATGGACGTGAGCCTCGACAAGGACAACATCCGTGACGCGGCGCACCCGCAGGACTGGCCCTACGAGGAGAAGGTGATGGGCTGGGCGGCCTGGTCCATCGACACCGGCTTCTCCTACTCCACCGACGGCCGCCAGGACTGGCCGGGCGAGGACGGGTTCTCCTCGGCGGGCTTCCAGCCCGCCTGGTGGACGAGCGACGTCAACCGTTCCAGCGTCAGCCCGCCGCTGGACACCTTCTGCAACCAGAAGAACAACTGCAACCCGACCAACCCGGTCGACTGCCCGGACGAGGCCTGCTACCGCCAGTTCTGGTGGAACCAGCAGAACGCGACCTGGAAGCCCGCCTGCGACCAGACCTGCGGGCACGAGAAGATCAAGTACGAGACCCTGAGGGCCGAGCCCGGGCCCGGCACCCGGCTCAAGCGCGGCGAGCCCGTGTGCGACAGCGCACCCAAGGGCGCCCACGTCGTCACCTCCATTCCCAACGACACCGAGACCTGGTCGAGGTGCGGGAAGGCGAAGTCGGCGGGCTCGTTCCAGTTCACCTTCCATCCCGACTGGGACAAGCACTACGAGGCGAAGGCCGATCTGTATTCGATCGGCGGCGGCGACGGCGGTCACTTCTGGTACTCCCACACCCGGAACGCGGACAACCTCGGCGGCGAGGGCAACCGGATGACGATGAAGGGCCAGTGGACCCTCGGGCGCCAACTGGGCTGGGCGCGGGTGCTGGTGCATCTGCCCGACACCGGTGCGCACACCCGGCAGGCCGCCTACGTGGTGCAAGGCTCCGACAGCAAGAGCGCCAAGCGGGTCGTGCAGCAGCGTGCCGGCGGCTGGGTCAGCCTGGGAGTGTTCCACTTCACCGGCACGCCCAGGGTCGAGCTGTCCAACAACACGGCGGACGGAACGGCCGACGAGGACATCGCCTGGGGCTCCGTCGCCTTCCAGCCCCTTTCGGTCAAGCCGGCCAACTTCGTCGTGGCCATGGGTGACTCGTACTCGTCGGGCGAAGGAGCCACCGCGCCCGGCGGCGCCGATCTGTTCGCGGAGACGGACCACTACGACAAGAACGCCAGCAGCCAGACCAACAAGTGCCACCGCTCCAAGCTGGCCTGGTCCCGGCAGGCGACCCTGCCCGGCTACAGCAAGTCGATCGGATCCATGGCCGACAACCTCGATCCGAACATGGACTACCACTTCACGGCCTGCTCCGGCGCCCGTACCTACAACATCCTGAACAAGTCGCAGGACTCCAGCGAGGTACCGCAGATCCAGGCGGGCTACCTGGACGACAACACCACCCTGGTGACGCTGTCGATCGGAGGCAACGACGCACGCTTCACCGACATCATGACGAAGTGCATCGACATCCCGATCCCGGCCCTGAAGACGTGCCCGTACGCCGAGCTGGACAACATCGATCCCGCCACCGGCGACAAGACGGGCGGTACGACGGGCGACCTGAAGGACTGGGCGCCCAAGTGGCTGCACGACGGGGTCCGGCCGCAGATCGTGAAGACCCTCAACGCCATCCATGACAAGGCACCGCACGCGAAGGTCGTCCTCATGGGCTACCCGC
This sequence comes from Streptomyces sp., assembly GCA_013362785.1. Taxonomy (GTDB): domain Bacteria; phylum Actinomycetota; class Actinomycetes; order Streptomycetales; family Streptomycetaceae; genus Streptomyces. Next base: position 21,841 of record JABFVM010000118.1, read on the forward strand.
GCCTGGTGGAGAAGGACCACAGCTGCCTTCCCGGTGCCTACGAGGACGTCGAGAACACCTGGATCCGCGATCTGGCCGACAACCTCGCGACCGAGATGAAGGGGGCCGCCACGGACGCCGGAACATGGGCGGCCTTCTCCGACCCGCGCGACGAGTTCGACGGTAAGGGCGTCTGCGGAAGTCCCGAAGGCATCCACGGCATCGTGGAGACCGGGCGGGAGCAGGCGGACAACGACGCTCCGAAGCCCTCCATGCAGTCGTTCCACCCGAAGCCGGCGGGAGCCCGCCTCTACGCGAACGCCCTGGAGCAGACGCTTCAGGGGAGGTAACAGACAGAAACAACTGGCCGGGGGCCTGAGTACTCCTACTCAGGCCCCCGGCCCCCGTTCAAGGAAGTCTGTAGGCATGAACACGCCCCACGCAGAACCCCGGCCCATAGCGGCACGCGTATCCGGAGCAGCTGCCACCGGCGCGGTGCTGGCCGGTGGTGCCGGCCTCTTCTTCGCCTGGGTCGGCGATCACAACGCCCAGGCGTGCGAGACGACGGACGGCCTCTGCTTCACCTGGTGGGATCTGGCCGCCCTCCCCCTCACGTTCGCGACGGCACTCGTCGTCCTGATCGTCGTCTACAAGCAGTTGGGCATCGGGCCGCGGCTCGCGGTCATCCCGCCGACGCTCCTGCTGGCGCCGATGCCTCTCACCGCCGCGCAGGCGACCGCGGGTTTCTGGGCCGCGACCATCGCGGGCGGGGCGTGGGCATCCTGCTTCGCGCTGGCCGCGTGGGGCCGCTACCGGATCCTGGGGCTCTCGGCCGCGGCCGCGCTCCTGCTCGCGTCCCTTGTCGTCCTGTACCGCTGACCACGTGGCAGGACTCCGCACGCAAGCGCCCCACCCGTCGCCGGGGGTCACTCGCAGACGATCTCGTTCCGCGGGGTGTAGTGGGTGCGGAACGGCTCCCGCCGCACCTCTTCGCCGTCGGCGTAGAAGACCCGCTGCACGGTGACGTCGAAGCCCTCCAGCGGAGTCTGCGGCACGCACTTCTTGTCGGTGCTCACCTTCCGCTTCGGCTCCTTGACGTTGGTGCGCGGCCCCGTGACCGACTCGATGTCGTCGTACTTCTTGGTGCCGAGGAAGGTGATGGTGACCGAGGTGTCGGTGGACTCGGCCTGGATGTAGATGGCCCGGCCGGAGTCATTCCTGAATTTCAGGTCCAGGCTGCCCCAGGCGACCGTGGCCTCGCGGCCCTCCGGGTAGCGCTCGATGTAGAACGAGTGGGCGCCGTACTCGACCGGTTTCACCCCGGCGAAGAACATCGCGTTGAAGACCGTCGTGGCGACCGCCGACACACCGCCGCCGGGTGCCTTCCTGAACTCGTTGCCCTGGATCATGATGCCCTCGGTGAAGCCGTTGGCCTCGGTGCGCTCGCCGACCCTGCGGTTGAAGCTCCAGGTCTTGTCCGGCAGGACGAGGGAGCCGTTGATCAGTTCCACGGCCCGGCCGATGTTCTTCGTGCGGTACGGCGCCGGCTCGAAGTTGACGGTGAACGACGACAGCTTCTCCGTCAGGCCCAGCCGCTCGGCGTTCTCGGCGGTCACCTGCGGCCGGGCCACGCGCGCGGCCACCTCGCCGGTGCGGGCGGGGCCCGACTTGGTGAGCAGCGGCAGTACGGCCTGGCCCAGCGCCCGGTCGGTGACCTGTACGCCGGACCTGGCGTCGTCGGCCGCGACGACCTGGTCGCCGTCCAGGTTCAGCGTGGCGTCCTGCGGCCTGGCGGGCAGCTCGGCGAGGGGCTCGGCCACCGCGGGAGCGGCACGCAGGCCCTTGGCGTCCAGCTTCGGGGCGAGCCTGCCGGCGCCGTCGGGCCGCATCGTCAGGTACTCGCCGAGGACCGCCGGACCGATGCTGAACCGCTCGCCGGCCGCGCTCAGCATGACCGGCGCCGACATCGCGGGCTGCGCGAACCGGCGCACCGCCCGGTCCACCTCCGCAGCCGTGACCTTCGGCTTGGTCTCGCGGGCGGGCAGCGCCGTGACCGAGCCGGCCTCGCCGCGCAGGAAGGCGGCGCGCAGGGGGTCGACGGCGGCGTCCGTGTCCAGGGCGTGGCCGCCCAGCGGTTCGGTCCTGCGGACCTGGCCGTCCTCGAAGGTGACGGCGCCGTCGCGGACCTTGGTGTCGAGCGACTTCGCCAGCTTCTCCATGCCGGAGTGGGCCTTGTCCTCGTCGACGCGTACGGCCGGCTCGACGGCGCCGCCGGAGCGGAAGAGGCCGCCGATCACGGTGAACGGGTTGGCGCTCTCGGCGCGGGACGCCCGGTCGACGGTCTTCTCGTAGTCGAAGGTGATGCCGACCTGCCGGGGATCGACTGTGCCCTTGCGGTCGCCGACCGTCACGGCCAGCTCACGGGAGGCGGCCGGGTCCAGCCGGTCCTCCAGCTTCCGGACGGCCTCCGCTCGGCTCAGGCCCCCGATGTCGACGCCGCGCACGGTCGTGTCGGCATCTATGTCGCCGCCCGCGAGCAGCAGCCCGGCGACATACAGGCCGCCCACGCCGACGGCGAGGGCGCCGCCGGCCAGGGCGAGGGGCGGTACGGAGGCTACGCGGGAAGGTGAGGCTTTTCGCGGAAAGGCGGGGGCGCGCAGGCGCATGGGTCTCCCGGGCGGACGATCGACAGGGACGACGCGTCGGATGACGCGACGCTGTGCGCGAGGCAAGCACATCCAGCTAGCCATAATCGGGCGAAAAGGACTATGTCGCAGACCACGTTTGTCTCAGATCACGCCCTGTGTCCCGCCCGGAACGCGCTGTGTCCCGCCTGGGAGCACCTCATGTCCCGTCCGGGGATGCCGTCCGCCCCCGCCCGGCCCGTCACGCCTTCGACGTCACCTCCGCGTCCTCGTCCTCCTCCTCCGGCGTCGACTCGCCCTCCCCGGTCGCCTCCAGTGCCCTGTTGCGGCGGACGGAGGCGAGGAAGGACGCGGCGATCAGGACGACGCCGATCATGCCGGTGATGATCTCGCTGATCTCGTGCTGGATGGTGATCAGCAGGATCGCGGCGAGGGCACCGATGGCGTAGTGGGCGCCGTGCTCCAGGTAGACGTAGTCGTCGAGGGTGCCCTGGCGGACCAGGTACACGGTGAGCGAGCGGACGTACATCGCGCCGATGCCGAGGCCCAGCGCCATCCAGAAGATGTGGTTGGTGATGGCGAAGGCGCCGATCACGCCGTCGAAGGAGAACGACGCGTCCAGGACCTCCAGGTAG